>MWDJ01000029.1 GCA_002070505.1 Bacteroidetes bacterium ADurb.Bin145
GGGCTGCAAAAGTAGAAAAAGATTTGACAGTTAGTATTGTATTGCCTCATTTACCTGATTTTGTTTGAAATAATATAAAAAGGCCGCCTCACTAAACATGAGGCGGCCTTTTTATATGATCTGAAAATATTCTATTTCTGATCTGATCTTACAGATTCGAAAGGGAAACCCATTAAAGAGCCTGTTAAGGTTTTTTCATCCTTTTTGGTCAGGATAAGCGGCATGTCAAATCCGATTGCGCCTGTATTTACTGCAAGTGTTGAATCTGCTATTGTTATTCCTTGTAATTCTACTCCGGTAACTCCAAATGAGGGCATACTGATTTCTCCCTTAATCTCGCCCTCAATTTTTTTGATGTCTACAGACAGGTTTATATCATAATTTGTAAGTCCTTGAACGACAATATCCCATTTACCAACAAAGAAATCCTCAATTGCTGAGTTTGTCTGAGCTGAAAGTTTGCATGGTAAGAGGGTAATCATCATCATGATCATAACGGAAAAGAGGATAATTACTTGTTTCATTTGTTGTAAATAGTTAGATTAATAGAGGCTGAGAAAACCGGTTTTTGAATTTTGTTTCACTGCTCTGCCCTTTTCCCTTCGAGATTATAACCAAAGAGAGATCCTGTCAGACTATTTTCATCTTTTACCTTTACTACCAGAGGCAATGGGACTCCCAGAAAAGCATCAAACACAATTTCGACAGCCAAACCGGAGTCAGTTAAGACAATTTTATGAAATTCATTTGGTTTTTCTCCGACTCCCGGTATGCTGACCTCCAAGTTAAGAGCGTCATCATTTTTTTTAGCATCCAGCAACAAATTTATGTCATACGCAGCAAGATCTTTAACAGTCAGAATCCATTTACCAATCAAAATATCCTCAGGTGATTTTTTTTCCTGAGCTGAAACAGCTTGAGAGAAAACCAGATTTATCACGATTATAAGAGCAGCATTGAATAATAATTTTTTCATTGAATTTTAGATGTTTATTTCATAATAACAGAGGGATAATAACAAAGCAATGCCCCTTTTAAAGTATGCCAAATTAAGAAAAAAAGTGATAGATTAATATATTTTATTTAGTTTTATGACAAATAGATTCCGGATTCAGGTGAATGTATAAACGGCATTAAGAAAAAGAACCTTCCGGTTTATGAAATTCTTACTCATACAATATGAAAAAGACATTCTTTTTGTTACTGATTCTGCCTTTAAGCATAATCGTCGCATCCAGTCAGGGAACTCCGGATCAACCGGTTATAATTACCAAAGCTGACATTGAAAAAGCAGGTACATCAATTCCTGTTCAATCAATAGGAGAACCTGTAAGTTCCGTAAAGCTTTATCCGCCACGCTGGATTGAAGCTGCCGGCGATACTCCTGCCTATGGTGTTGTTGAAGGATCGATTCTCCCGGTTGACAGCAATGGCTGGCCAATTAACTTCAGAGTGCTTCTTCCTGCAAGCTGGTCGCTACGGGCTGTTCAGCAGGGCGGAGGCGGGATGAATGGGTCCATCACCGTGAGGGAAGGCAGAAATCCAATGTTAAACAGGGGATTTGTTCTCTATGGAAGCGATTCGGGTCATCAGGCCGGAGGAATGGGAGGAGGGAAGCAATCAACGAATTTTGCCACAGGACCGGCTGGAAAATCAGGCGATGAATGGGCTCTTAATGAGGAGGCTATCAGGAACCTTGGTTATATGCAGATGAAGAAAACCCATGATGCAGCAATGGTGATAATCGAGAGAGTTTATGGGATTAGACCAAAGTATAATTATTACATAGGTAGTTCTCAGGGCGGTCGTGAAGGGCTTATGGTCGCTCAAAGATATCCCGGTGATTATGATGGAATTATAGCCGACGTCCCGATAGTTAACTTTTCGACACTTATGCTTGCACCTGAGCTGATCAGGATACAGGAGAAAAAGATTGATAATTGGGTAACTCCTGATAAAGTGGGCATTATCAGGGCAGAGTTCCTTAAGCAATGTGATAAGCTTGACGGTCTTGCCGATGGCATTATTAATAATTACATGGCGGCAAGAATGATCTTCAATGTAAATGATAACAAAGGTCCGGCTGATCCCTGGGCTGCCCTCAGAGCCTCCGGTAATGGTTCAGGTGTTAACGATAATTCAACATCTTCAAAACTGACTGATGGTCAGATCAAGACTCTGGAATTCATTTACAGTCCTTACAGGTTTGCGACACCTCTTGCAAATAATGTCAGGTCATTCGGGATGTGGCTGCCTACAATAACTCCCGATGATTTTGGGACCATTACAGGGACAAGGTATAAAGGGCAGGAGGGAGCCGGGGATAATGCACAAGTGCATTCGTCCCTTGGAACACTTGGGGTTACAGGATTCCTTATGAAGGATATTAAAGCCAATCCGCTTGATTATGTCGAAGGTGGTCCGCTCAATAAACGTCGGGAAGAAATATCCTGGTGGCTCGATGCCACTGATCCTGATCTGTCGGCCTTTTACAAAAGAGGCGGGAAGATAATAATTACCGTAGGGACAATGGATTTTATAGCTTCATCAGGGGCTCAGCTGGATTATTACCAGTCAGTTCTGGATAAGATGAAACGCAAAAAAGTTGATAAATTCGCCCGGCTTTACGTTATCCCTCAGGCAGGTCATGGTCTGTCAGGAAGAAGCTACAAGGAGAATGGAGAGGGGGCAGCGGTTACAGTAAAGAATATTCCATCGCCAAACCAGAACGATAAAATTGATCTCCTGCTCTCATGGGTTGAGCGAGGTGAGGCTCCTCCGAAAACGCTTTTCATAAATCCTGAGGGAAGAATAGGATTTAAGCCGGAGGGGAAGGGTTATATTATCTGCTCATATCCCGAATATCCCGGATATGCAGGTGGAGATCCTGAAATGGTATCTTCGTATATGAGTACAAAACCCTGAAGCTTATCTTGAAACAACATGAAAGCAGCCCTGCTGCTTCTCATATGTGGCCCAGCATTCATTTTCCTGCCTCAGCTGATATATTACCTCAGCCAGTGCCTCCTTCATATACCATTTATCGCAATCGGTAACCTTGAATTTCCTGATCGAGAACCTGGCATAGGAAATGTCAAAAGCGTTCCCGTTGAGGTGAGGACTGTTTTCTGAAACATTAATGTTTGATCTTCCAAGGACTTTTGCATTCTCCTTGGTACGGGTCATTGATGTGATTATGAATTTTGATCCTTTAAATCCTTCTTTGTTAATCTTTTTCCTGAAATTTCTTCCTATTTTCCTGAGAAGTTTCTTACTGTCGCGTGTCAGATAAGGATAGCTGTTCTTCATCTCTTCTATCCTGTAATTTCTTCCGCTTCTTACCTTTAATAATTCCCGGTCAATAATTCTTTCCCGGATATCACCTTCATTATAGGCTGTAGATATCCCGGTCAACCTGGCCTGTGCAGAGTAGTCTACTATCCTGTCGTTTAGTTTTTTGCTGTAAACCTGTTGATAATTGTTGCATTTCCTGCTGAAGAAATTTGCCAGAAAAGCTCTGTTCGATTGTGGTATAAAGATCAGACATATTAAGAGAAGTGATAAAAGAAAAAGCCGGAACTTTAACCGGTATTCTTTCCTGACCCTTATTCTTCTGATCCGCATAAACAAATATTTCAGGCCTGAAATTAGGAATATGATCACTAGCCGGACAGATGAGATATTCACAACCAGGGAAATAGTATTAACATTAAAAGGGAAGCCTCTCCGGCATTACATCATTTATATTTCAAAAATCTTCCGGTATACTTGCTATCTTTGTGTCCTTTAAATTCTTTCATCATAATATTATATGGAAAAAGAAAAGCTCGAACTGATCCTCGATGAACAAAGGAAATTCTTTGAATCAGGAAGAACCCTTGATATTGAATTCAGACTGGAAAACCTAAAGAAGTTAAGGTCTTTGATACTTAGTCATGAAGATGACTTGATTGAAGCACTTTATAAAGATTTTCATAAGCCGGAATTTGAGGTTCTCGGGACAGAAACAAGGTTTGTCATTTCAGAGCTAAATATTTTAATCCGCAATTTGAGAAAGTGGGCACGTAGGAAAAGAGTAAAGACATCAGTTGCAAATTTCATGGCACGCAGCTACGTTGTCCCTCAGCCATACGGCCAGGTACTTATCCTGTCTCCCTGGAATTACCCGTTCCATTTGTCAATGATACCTGCTATGAGCGCAATTGCCGCAGGGAATTGTGTTATCTTAAAAGTGTCACAGAAGGTGACAAATACTGTTGAGGTTATTTCAAAGATACTCGACAATTTCCCCGGGGAACTCATTACCTTAATAAAAGGCGAACATTCCCTGACCGATTATTTGCTGAATTATTCATTTGATTATATCTTCTTTACAGGAAGCATGAAGGTAGGGAAGAAAGTCATGGCGAGTGCCGCTGCCAACCTTTGTCCTGTCACTCTGGAACTGGGAGGGAAAAACCCATGTGTTGTGACTGCTGATGCGAAACTTGATTATGCAGCAAAAAGGATTGCATCAGGAAAATTCATTAATGCCGGTCAGACGTGTATAGCACCCGATTACCTGCTTATTGATTCAAGAGTGAAAGACCGGTTTATTGAGCTGATGATTAATGAAATAAAGTTGTTCTATGGTGATGACCCTGCTAAATCTGAAGACTACTGCCGTATGATCAATAAAGAAAAAGCTGCCAGAATGAAGACTTTAATTGAAAATGTCAGTATTCTTTCTGGTGGACAAACTGATCCTGAAAACTGTTATGTGGAACCAACTATTGTAACGGATGTCAGTCCGGACCATGTTCTTATGCAGGAAGAGATATTCGGTCCGGTTTTGCCAGTAATAACTTTCAATGACTTCAATGAGATTTTTGCTGTTATTGGCAGGAACCCCAGACCTCTTGCTGCTTATATTTTTACTGCCAGCCGGAACCTTGCCACTGAATTTCAGGCACGGACGCAGAGCGGCTCAATAGTTGTCAACGACACTGTGATGCAGGTAGCTTCACCAGATCTTCCTTTCGGGGGTGTGGGCCCCAGCGGATCTGGCAGGTATCATGGGAAAAAATCATTCGAGACATTCTCAAATATGAGGTCAGTAATGGTCAAATCAAATCTGATTGATATTCCGGTACGCTATCCGCCATACACAAAAATCAAAAAGAAGGCTCTTAAATTACTATTGAGATAATATACAGACTATTAATAATCATTAATACATAACCTAATATCGCTTGAAAATCAATTTTTTAATGATAGCGCTGTAAAAAATTTTGCCGGAACATTTGGAATTTAAAAAACATACAATAATTTTACAGCCTGATAGACATAAAAAATGAAAGTATTTCTTACAAACTGGTGCTGGTGGTTAAGTAATTTTCACTTAAAAATGTGAGACTATCAGCTATTTGTATTAAATACCAAAAGATATTAAACAACGGCCTGTCGTTCTCACGACGGGCCGTTTTGATTTTAAATACCCTGACAATTTTTAAAATGAAAAAAACCAGAATAAAAACAAAGGTCACAAAAATGCTTGCCGATATTATCACTCCGGTAAGTATTTACCTGCGGATAAGAGACGTTTATCCCAATTCCCTGCTTCTTGAAAGTTCTGATTACCACGGCAACGAGAACAGCTATTCTTTCATATGTATGAAACCGCTGGCAAGTTTCAGTATTGAAAACGGTACCATTACAGAAACCTATCCTGATGGGGATGTTTTAAAAACAGAACTGGCCGACGATAAAACTTTCAATAAAAGATTTACAACGTTCTATCAATCCTTCGAACCCGAAGAAAGTCCTGAAGTAATACCCATAAATGGACTTTTCGGATATATTTCCTATGATGCGTTACAATATTTCCAGACTATAAAGCTAAATGCATCAGATACCCCGGAATGCAAAATACCGGAAGTGCTTTACAGCTTCTATGAGTATATAATTGCAATAAATCATTTCCAGAATATTTTATATATAGTTCAAAACCAGACAGGATCAGGTACAAACGATGTTGAGAATATTACAACCCTTCTCAGAAGCAGGAATGTTTCAATTTTTTCATTCAGGTCCGAGGGTGAGGAAAGATCAAATCTTACCGATGATGAGTACAAAAAAATTGTAACTCATGGGAAGGATCATTGTCACAGGGGAGATGTTTTCCAGATAGTCCTTTCCAGACAGTTTTCTCAGCGGTTTAAGGGTGATGAGTTCAATGTATACAGAGCCTTACGTTCTGTGAATCCTTCGCCCTATCTTTTTTATTTTGATTATGGTAATTATAAAATATTTGGTTCATCACCGGAAGCTCATCTTAAGATTAAAAATGGCAAGGCATTTATCAACCCTATAGCCGGAACATTCAGGCGAACCGGAAATGACGAGAATGACAAGCTTTTAGCTGTTAAATTATCAACCGATGTAAAGGAGAACCAGGAACACACAATGCTTGTTGATCTTGCAAGAAACGATCTCAGCAGGCATGCCCGTAACGTAACTGTTGAAACCTATCGCGAAGTCCAGTTTTATTCCCATGTAATACATCTTGTTTCCTCGGTATCGGGAGAAATGAATAAAGACTCCTCTCTTACCGATATGATGATGGCTACATTTCCTGCAGGTACATTATCAGGAGCCCCTAAGTATAAAGCAATAGAACTTATTGATGAATATGAAAACCAGAAGAGAGGTTATTATGGAGGGGCAATAGGGTATATTGACTTCAACGGATACTTTAACCATGCAATTATGATAAGGACCATTCTTAGTAAGGGCAATACTCTCTATTACCAGGCAGGTGCTGGGATAGTGGCTATTTCAGATGAAGAGAGTGAACTCCAGGAGGTGAACAATAAGATAGGGGCCCTCAGAAAAGCTATTGAAATGGCAGGAGAATTAAAATAACTTATAACTTATTTAAGATGAAAATATTAGTAATTGATAACTATGATTCTTTTACGTACAATCTTGTCCATTATGTCGAGAACATAACAGGAAAATGTCCTGATGTATTTTTAAATGACAGGATCGGACTCGACCAGATAGAGAGTTATGACAAGATCTTATTATCACCGGGACCCGGGATTCCGGAAGAAGCCGGTATATGTATTGATCTTGTAAGAAAATATGCCGGGGCAAAAAGCATCCTGGGGATCTGTCTCGGGCACCAGGCAATCGGTGAAGCTTTTGGAGGGAAGCTTAAGAATCTGGAAAATGTATATCATGGTGTAGCAACACCAGTCAAAATCACTGAACCTGAGGAACCTTTATTTAAAGGGATCCCGCATACATTCAGTGCCGGCCGGTATCATTCCTGGATAGTTGAAGAAGAAAAGCTGCCGGGATGCTTTAAAATCACATGTACGGATGAGAAAGGTGTTATAATGGGGATCAGCCATGATGAATACGATATCCGTGGACTTCAGTTCCATCCTGAATCAGTTCTTACAGAATACGGTCATGAAATTATTAAGAACTGGATTGAAATCCGGTGATCAAAGTTATCAGATGGATGTGAACATTAAGAATATTTCAAATTTTCTTTAACTGATAATAAGATAAAAAATGAGCATGCATAAAATACTGAATTACCTTATGGAATATAAGACTTTAACCCGGAAGGAATCAGAGGAAATTCTGACTAACCTGGCAAAAGGTCTTTATTCTGAATCAGAAATGGCTGCATTTATTACTGTATTTCTGATGCGCAATATTACAATTGATGAACTATCAGGTTTCCGTGATGCATTGCTGAACCTGTGTATCAGGATTGATCTTTCGGATTTTGATCCTATTGATGTTTGCGGAACAGGCGGGGACGGGAAGAACACTTTTAATATATCTACTTTATCAACGTTTGTGCTTGCAGGAGCAGGATTAAAAGTGGCCAAACACGGGAATTATGGTATTACCTCCGCCAGCGGATCCTCGAACATTCTTGAATACTATGGATACAAATTCTCATGTGATCAGGATAAGTTGAGGCGTGAAATTGATAAGACAGGAGTATGCTTTTTTCATGCTCCTTTATTCAATCCGGCCATGAAGAACATTGTTCCTGTGAGAAAAGCTCTGAAAGTGAAGACGTTTTTTAATATGCTCGGACCAATGGTAAATCCTTCAACGCCGAAAAAACAAATGATTGGCGTTTACAGTCTCGACATTGCCAGGCTCTATAATTACCTGTATCAATCGACTGACGTTCAATACGCTGTTTTGCACAGCCTTGATGGATATGATGAGGTCTCACTTACATCCGGATTCAGATATATCTTAAATGGAGCAGAACAGACTATTACTCCTGAGATGTTAAATTATAAAAGGAATGATCCTTCAGAATTACTGGGTGGTTCAACTGTAAAAGATGCAGCAGATATATTTATAAATGTACTTGAGGGGAGGGGAACGGCTGCTCAGAATAATGTTGTGATAGCCAACAGCCAGATGGCACTTAAGTGTTACTATCCTTCAAAAACCTTTGATGATTGCAGGTTTGCAGCTGAAGAATCTTTGTTGAGCGGTAAAGCTGCCTGCTCATTCAGGAAACTTATAAAAATGCAGGAATGACGGTACTTGAAAAGATACTTGTAAATAAGAAACGGGAACTGAAAGAATCTGAGAGAAGGGTAACTTTAAAGGAACTTGAAGCGATGGAGTTCTTTTTCAGGGATTGCATTTCATTATCGGATAGTATATCAGATAAGCAAAAATCATCCATTGTGGCAGAGTTCAAAAGAAAATCTCCCTCAAAAGGCTTTATCAATACCAGTGCTTCAGTTGAAGAGGTAACTGCAGGATATTCGCGTCATGGAGCATCAGGCATCTCGGTTCTTACCGATCATGCTTTTTTTGGAGGTAATATTTATGACCTGATGCTTGCCAGGAGGCTGGTTGAGACTCCGATACTAAGGAAAGACTTCATAATTGATGAATATCAGGTAATAGAATCAAAAGCCATTGGTGCTGATGCTGTCCTGCTTATAGCTGCAGCACTTGATAAAGAACAATTCAACAATCTATCCCGGCTTGCCCGGTCCATCGGACTGCAGGTACTGCTTGAGATGCACAATGAGCAGGAGCTTGACTATCTAAATGAATATGTAAGTATTGCCGGAGTTAACAACAGGGACCTTAAAACGCTTAAGGTTGATACGGAAATTTCCCTGGGGCTTGCCGCTAAAATCTCCGACAATTATGTGAGAATATCTGAAAGCGGGATATCTTCACATTCCATTATAAGAGAATTGAGAGAAGCAGGGTATAATGGGTTTCTTATTGGTGAAAAATTTATGAGCGATGCTGATCCGGTAAGGGCGTTTCATGATTTTATGAATACAATTAATTAAGGGTATGCTGAAAATTAAAGTCTGTGGTATTTGCGATCCTGTTAATTTAAAAGAAGTTGCTGAGGCAGCTCCTGATTTTATGGGGTTTATTTTCTATAAGGGTTCTAAACGTTATGCCGGGGAAGATACAGTTAAAGATCTGATTGCCCTGGTCCCCGACGGCATTATCAGAACCGGGGTCTTTGTTAATGATAAGCCTGAAACTATACTGAATTATGCGGGAGATCTCAGACTGGACGCCATCCAGCTGCATGGATCAGAATCTCCTGATTGCTGTGAAAAAATTAAAGCGGGAAATTTAATTATAATTAAAGCTTTCGGGATCGGTGAAAATTTTGATTTCAACAGGCTGATACCCTATATGGATACTTGTGATTATTTTCTTTTCGATACAAAAACCCAAAGTTATGGTGGAAGCGGACGGAAATTTAACTGGACCAGGCTTGATGAGTATAAGTTTTATAAAAAATTTATTCTGAGCGGCGGTATCGCGTACGAAGATATTGAACCTTTAAGATCCATAAGTCACGAAGCATTCTTTGGAGTTGATATCAACAGCAGGTTTGAATCTTCTCCGGGCATAAAAAATGCTGAAATGATAAAGTCATTTATTACAGGAATTAAATCATAAATACATGAATTATAATATTGATTGTAATGGTTATTACGGGGAATTCGGGGGAGCATACATTCCTGAGATGATGCATGCCAATATTTCGGAACTTCAGCAAAACTATCTTAAGATCCTCGAGTGCGAAGATTTTAAGTCGGAATTCTCAAAACTGCTAAAGGACTATGCAGGGCGACCTTCTCCATTGTATCATGCAGAGAGGCTCTCATATTACTACAATACAGGGATTTATCTTAAAAGAGAAGATCTGAACCATACCGGAGCCCACAAGATAAACAATGCTATCGGGCAAATACTTATTGCAAAAAGACTTGGTAAATCCAGGATCATTGCCGAAACGGGCGCAGGGCAGCACGGTGTTGCAACTGCCACGGTATGTGCCCTTATGGGAATGAAGTGTGTCATTTATATGGGAAAACTTGATGTCGATAGACAGGCCCCGAATGTCTTAAGGATGAAAATGCTTGGTGCAGATGTTATTCCCGTTTACAGCGGGAATATGACCCTTAAAGATGCCACCAATGAAGCTATACGCGACTGGATATGCAATCCCGCCGACACCCATTACATAATAGGATCGGTTGTAGGGCCGCATCCTTATCCGGATCTTGTTGCAAGGCTGCAATCAATTATCAGTGAGGAGATTAAATGGCAGCTTGAAGAACATACAGGCAGTCCGGACCCGGATTATGTCATTGCCTGTGTTGGAGGAGGCAGTAATGCAGCAGGAGCGTTTTATCATTATCTTGATAATGAAATGGTTAAGCTTGTTGCTGTTGAAGCTGCCGGAAAGGGCATAGACAGCGGAGAATCAGCTGCTACAACGGTACTGGGTTTCCCGGGTGTGATTCATGGTAGCAGGACAATTCTCATGCAGAATGACGACGGCCAGATAACTGAACCATTCTCAATATCGGCAGGACTTGATTACCCGGGAATAGGCCCCCTGTTTGCTCACCTGAAGAAAAACGGCCGCGCAATTTTTGAGCATGCAACAGATGATGAAGCCCTGGAAGCAGCTTTATTACTTACCAGGCTTGAGGGAATTATTCCTGCCCTTGAATCAGCTCACGCACTTGCAGTATTAAAGAAAATACAATTCGGATCTGATGATGTGGTTGTAGTGAATCTTTCAGGCAGGGGAGATAAGGATATGGCAACCTACATGAAATTCCTCGAAGAAACTGAAAACAAAAGATATAAATGATTTTAGAAAAAACAGTATGAATCGCATAGATGAACTTTTTAATAAGAAGGCAGGAAATATTCTGTCAGTCTATTTTACAGCAGGCTATCCGGCACTTGATTCTACAGTGGAAATAATCAGAGAGCTGGCTTCTGAAGGCACAGATATGATCGAAATAGGAGTACCATTTTCTGATCCTGTCGCTGATGGGCCGGTAATACAAAAAAGTAACGATACGGCACTGAAAAAAGGGATGAGCCTGAGGCTGCTCTTCGACCAGTTGAAGGATATCAGGAAAGAGACAGATATACCGTTATTATTGATGAGTTATATAAATCCGGTTCTAAGGTTCGGGATTGAAAAATTCTGCAAGAAATGTGAGGAAACCGGAATAGATGGTGTAATCCTTCCTGATCTCACTCCTGAAATATATACAGCCAGTTATCTGGGATTATTTAAGGAGCATAATATATATAATGTTTTATTGATATCTAAAGGAACTTCTGCAGCCAGGATCCGGGAGATTGATGGGCTGAGCAGGATTTTTATATATATGGTATCTTCTTCATCTACCACCGGGATCAAACGTAATTTTTCAGCTGACCAGAAAGAATACTTCCTTAAAGTGAAAAAAATGAACCTCAGAAATCCTGCACTCATTGGATTTGGGATCTCCGACAATGAAACATATCTGCAAGCATGTAAATATGGTGCAGGAGCTATTATCGGTAGTGCATTTATTAAAGCCCTTAGTGAGGGAGAGGGAGGAAAAAATACAGTAAGAGATTTTATTAAAAAAATCAGGTGAAGAAAAACTTAAGATGTTTCAGAAATCAGAAGATCACATCTATTATTGTCATATGCTAGAATACCAGATGATATGTAAGATCCGGATAAAATAAACGATATTTTATCTCATTTCAAAAATGACCGGGAACCCGAAAATCACTATTACTATCCATCCAAGGTAAACAGGAAGAAACTTAGAAACTGTCATTTCAACAATAGAAAAATCCTTCTTCTTAAAGTTAATCCTGAAAAGATTTATCATTATCATGATCAGGTTTATTAGTACAAGGATATTTGAAACTAACACAGCCAGCCTGTTCGGAGTCAGTCCATATTGCCCCAGCCTGTAAAATATTGCTGACAATGCAATAAGATCGGTAATTATAGTAACAACTGACAGAGCAAAAAGAATTATCGCATTGTATTTCTGATTCTTTACCACTGATGACTCTGAAATTGAAAAAATGATTATTCCCATCACTCCCAGCAGCATGATATTGAATATCAAAAGAAAGTCACGGTCGTTGTATGGATCTTTTCCGGTGACCAGTATTGTGATCAGGAAGATAATCAGTGTGATGAAAACCACAGGGCTGAAGATGGCTGCGATAACCGGTGCTGTTTTGCTGACCAGGGCAGGGAACTTCTCAATTAAAAATGCTGCAACTACAGGAGCAGCTGCGGCTCCCATCATAACAATGTATTCTCCATAGAACTTTTCGATATTCAATCCGATAGAGCTGAAGAGTCCGATCGTTATAGCAGTAAGGAGGCCGCCGGCAATAGCCAGGAGAGCATATACAATAACAAGATCGCCGTTAAACCTTATAAATCCGATCCGTTTATTCAGATCCCTGAAATCAAAACCGGTAAATGCGATCCCGTAGGTAAACCACATAAGAAAAGGAAGATGAATGTAAGCAAGTTTCACGGAGGCTCCCTGGGAATCTGACGGAAGAAGGTTAATATATAACACCGCAATAAGAAAAATGAGCGCAGTAATGATAATTTTTTTAAGTTCACGGACCTTGTTAAGCCAGAAAGTAAACAGGACCAAACCAAAAAAGACGATAATGGCAGCGTTCTTCCAATAAAAGATCTCATCAGGATAGCTGAGGCTGAATAAGGCCGGGATCTTTATGAGAAAGCCAGTGATCACACAAATAACCAATACTGTCAGGACTTCTGGAAATACAAGGGCCTTAAGACCCGCCGGGCTGAAATCATATTGCAGTCTGGCTTTCCAGAATTTTGCAGTTTCAGTACCTTCTATTTCCGGAAGTATTTTGTCGAAAGCAGCTTTAAAAGCCTGCCGGTCGTCGCGATAGAGCTTTTCAAGCATTTCAGGATTGCCCAGATTGGCTTTTAATTCTTCATTCATATCGTAAGAATTATCGGATTTTAACTAGGATTTCGAGTGCATTCAGGTGCTGCTTAAACTGTTGAACACCTTTTTCTGTTATAGTGTAGCTTGTATTTGGTTTTCTGCCAATAAACTGCTTGTTGACCTTTATCAGCTCGTTATCTTCCAAGGCTTTCAAATGACTGGCAAGATTACCGTCAGTCACACTTAATGATTCCTTAAGGCTATTGAAATCGAATGAATCATTTACCATCAGGATTGACATAATGCCTAATCTGATCCTGCTTTCAAATACTTTATTCAGATTGGAAATGAGATCTTTCATGCTTCATATTTTCTGTATACCAACAGTCCGTAAAAAACAAGGAACACGGGTATGATAAGCTGAATATCGTTCCGGATCATCAGGATCAGTAACCAGGCTATAAATGCACCGATTAATGCAAATATTCCGGGGAAAATACCTGACAGGCCGCTCAATGAAAGGAATTTAGTTGATTCTTGCATGAACCTCCTGATTGTTTTCAGCTCATCTGCTGAGGATGGATTCTTTTCCATAAAAAGTACTTTGAAATACAAAGTTAATACTTATTTTTGATAAAAGCAAGTACTTTGATATAGAATTACAATCTGATTAAGACGGAAGTCAGATGTCTGAAGACCGGAGTCGGGAGTCGGGAGACCGGAGACCGGAGGGAAAAAAAGAGGGACGATGAAAATAGATGCTGCAATGCGATGAAGTTTCGGATATACAGAAGATGGCGATGGTAAGATCTGCGAAAATCTGCGAGATCTGCGGGAAACAAAAAAGTCAGAAGTCAGAAAACGGAAGTCAGAAGCTACAAAAATGTCAGGCTGATAAATCAGAAGAGAAATAGTGAAAAGTCAAATTCTTTAACTTAGAATTTGAGCGGGAGACGGGACTCGAACCCGCGACCCTAACCTTGGCAAGGTTATGCTCTACCAACTGAGCTACTCCCGCAATTTCACGGGCAAAAATAAGAATTTTTTTTTATCTTCAAAAAAAGGCTTCCTGAAGTTAAATTTTATTATTTTGGCAGTTCATTATGAAAAAATCAATCTACAAGCTAAATAATTAATTATGAAAAAGTTACTATTCATATCATTTACAGTTCTGATTATGACACTCTCTTCTTGCAAGCAGGAATCTAAAGAAACTGCTCTTTCTATCCCTTTTGAAAAGTACACTCTGCCTAATGGTCTGACAGTGATTATCAATGAGGATCATTCAGATCCTATAGCTGCGGTAGCCGTTTATTACCATGTTGGTTCAAGCCGTGAAGTTCCGGGCAAGACCGGCTTTGCGCACCTGTTCGAACATATGATGTTCCAGAGGTCGGAGAATGTTGGTGAGGATGAACTTTTTAAGAATATCATGGAAGCCGGAGGAACTCTAAACGGAAGCACCAGTCAGGACAGGACCAACTATTATCAGGTGGTGCCGAAGAATGCCATCGAGATGGTTCTCTGGATGGAGTCTGACAGAATGGGTTATCTCGAGAACACCGTTACAAAAGCTGCTTTCGTAAACCAGCAGAATGTAGTGCAGAATGAGAAACGTCAGGGTGTTGATAACGTTGCGTATGGATTTGAAGAATACCTCGTACTGAAGAATCTTTTTCCTGAAGGCCACCCCTACAGCTGGGATGTAATTGGCGACATGAATGACCTTACAAATGCAACTGTTGAGGATGTGAAAGCTTTTCACAGGAAGTTCTACTCTCCAAATAATGCCACTCTCGTAATATCAGGAGATGTCAGCACTCAGGATATGAAAGGTATGATCGAAAAGTACTTCGGAGAGATACCGGCCGGTGAACCAATCGAAAAAAGAAATCCCATGCCGGCAAACCTTACTTCGACTGTAAAGCTTTATCATGAGGACAACTTTGCCAGAGCTCCCCAGCTTACCATGGTGTTCCCGACGGTGGAACGCTTTTCAAAAGATTCCTACGCTCTTAACTTCCTCGGGGAGATCCTTTCGAACACCAAGAAAGCCCCCATGTACACAGTGCTTGTGAAGGATAAGAAACTCACATCAAGGGTGATGGCAGTGAACCAGTCACAGGAACTTGCCGGAGCATTTTACATTTCAGTTGGTGCCAACCCGGGCGTCAATCTTACTGATGTCGAAAAGGCTGTTTTTGAAGCATTTGACAAGTTTGAAAAAGAAGGATTTACAGAAGACGATCTGACAAGGATCAAAGCAAGATATGAAACCCGTTTTTACAGTTCTTTTGCAAGTGTCCAGGGAAAGGCCTTCCAGATGGCCGAATATCAGATGTATACTGACAACCCCGCATACTATGCAAATGAACTTGCAGCTATCCAGACCGTTACAATTGACGATGTGAAGAACGCCTATAATAAATACATCAAGGGGAAGAACTATGTTCAGACAAGCTTTGTGCCTAAAGGGCAGGTGGGACTTATAGCTGAAGGTTCTGTAAATGCAGGTATTGTCGAAGAAGATGTAACAAGGGCAGCTGAAGTAAAAGCAGATGATATTGCTGAGGAACCGATTATCAAGACTGCTACAAAAATAGATCGTTCAGTAAAACCGCCAGCCGGTCCTGATCCGCTTGTTAACGTTCCGCAGATATGGACATCATCCCTTAAAAATGGAATTGAAGTTTGGGGTATTATTCAGAATGAAATGCCGCTTGTTCAGTATAGTATTGTAATCAAGGGAGGGCAGATAGCCGAGGATCTTACAAAAGCAGGACTTGCTAATCTGACAGCTTCACTGATGAATGAAGGAACAAAAAATAAAACTCCCGAGGAGCTTGAAGATGCTATCGGGTTGCTTGGTGCATCCATAAGGATTTCCGCAGGTACGGAGGATTTTACAATATCTGTCAGCACTATGGCAAAGAACCTGGAGAAGACAGTCGCCCTTGTTGAGGAGATGCTCCTTGAACCGCGGTGGGACGAAGAGCAGTTTAAACTGGCAAAGGAGAGAGTCATAAATAATCTGAAGAGGAACCTGGCAAATCCTGATTACCTTGCCTCAGCCACTCTTAACAGGCTCTTGTTCGGAAAAGATAATATCCTGGCTCTTGACGCCACCGGAACTGAAGCCACAGTGGCAGCACTGACAACAGACGATCTGAGATCATTCTATAATGAGTATTTTTCACCCTCATCAGCAAAACTTCTTATTGCCGGTGATGTCGATCAGGAGAGAGTAGAGGAAGCATTTGCCAGCCTTGGCGATAAATGGCAGGCCAAACAGGTATCAATGCCGGAGATTAAACCACTGCCTGTTCCTGATAAAGCTGCATTATATTTTGTAGATGTCCCCGGTGCAAAGCAATCTGTAATATCAATCGGATGTCTGACTGTTCCACGCAATCATCCGGATTTCAATCCTTTGTTTGTCGCGAATTATAAACTTGGAGCAGCTTCTCTGTCCGGTATCTTCAACACTATCCTCAGGGAAGAAAAAGGATTTACTTATGGGGCCAATTCATCAGTATCCGGTTATGAGTCGTTCGGCACTTTTAAAGCTTCCTCGCGGGTAAGGACGAATGCCACGCTTGAATCGGTCACTATTTTTAAGACCGAGATGGAGAAATATGGACAGAATATGCCTCAGGAATATATCGATTTCACCAAAGCCGGGATGATAAAAAGTAATGCCCGCAGGTTCGAGACTATAGGCAATCTGCTAGGTATGCTGAATACAATAACATCTTACAATCTGCCGGTTGATTATGTAAAGCAGGAGGAAGACTATGTACGCAACCTTACACCTGAACAGCAGCTTGATGTTGTGAAGAAATATATCGATCCGTCCAGAATGTATTACGTTGTTGTCGGTGATGCCAAAACGCAGCTTAAGGATCTGGAGAAAGTGGGCTTAGGGAAACCGGTACTGGTTAAGGATTGATAATTTGTTATACATTTGCAGAGTCGGCTCTAAGGCAGGGCGATAAGGCGTTACGGTTCTAAGGCATTAAGGCTTTACGGCAGGACAGGGCACGACCTGCAGAACCTGCACGACAATAAAACGCCCGGATGGTGGAATGGTAGACACGCAGGACTTAAAATCCTGTGGGCAGTAATGCCTGTGCGGGTTCAAGTCCCGCTCCGGGTACCCAACGGCACAAGAGGTCAAAATCGACCTCTTGTTTCTTTTTATGACATTCTGAAATTCCCACTAATTCAAGGGATGAGATGTACATAAATTTTCAGGGAGAGGGTTGCAACTTTTAAATTCTGAAAATCGGATTTTTTGTAAGAGTTGCAACCAGGTTTCTCGTTTTTTTGTGGGATTAGGGATATCATTCAAACAAAATTCATAATTTTATACAAGTCATAATCCCACATAACAAACAAATAACTGCAATGCATAAGAACGATTTTAACACCGTTATGAAAGCTGGGGGTATTTGGATTGTAACAGAAGGTTCTGGCAGATCCACCTCAAAGCATACTTCTCAAGATGAAGCATGGAAAGAAACCAGAAGATTAGCCAGAGGAGCGGGAACAGAAGCCATCTTAAAAGGAAAAGATGGAAAGGTTCTTACTCGTAACAATTATGGTCATGTTTCCCGAATGAGTAAGGAACAATGAGAAAGAAACCTGTCTTTGCCCTTATCTATGATTTCGACGGAACAATCGCTCCTGGTAATATGCAGGAGAGGGATTTCATTCCAGCAATAAAAATGAATACCAAGAAGTTTTGGAAGGAGGTCTCCAATACTTCAAAAGAACATCAGGCAGATAATATTCTTGTTTATATGAAACTGATGTTGGACAAAGCTGCAATTGCCGAAGTTCAGGTGCGTGAAGAGAATTTTCGTATTTATGGACGAAATATGAACTATTTTGAAGGTGTACTACCGTATAAGAATAACAGTGAGGAAGTGGTAAAGGGATGGTTTGACCGTATAAATGAATACGGTAAACGGAGCGGTGTACAGGTTGAACACTACATCGTTTCTTCTGGAATAAAGGAGATGATAGATGGTACTACCATCGCGAGGAAGTTTAAAAAAGTCTATGCGTCGTCATTTTTTTATGATCATCATGGGATAGCTGTTTGGCCTTCACTAGCAATTAATTATACAACCAAGACTCAATACATCTTTAGGATCAATAAAGGCTGTTTGGATGTTAGCGAAAACAAAAAGATAAATGAATATACACCTGAAGAAGAAAGAAGTATCCCATTTAAACATATGGTTTATATTGGAGATGGTGATACTGATATTCCTTGTTTCAGGTTAGTAAGGGATAGGGGAGGCCATTCAATTGCGGTATATAAACCCAACACAAAGGGTGCGAAATTAAGATCAGAACATCTAATCAAGAATGGCAGAGTTGATTATGTTCTTCCTGCGGATTATAAAGTTAACATGGCTCTAGATAGGACTATTAAAGCTATAATTGACAAAGTGGCACATGATGAGTATCTTAACTCTTTGAAACAGATTTAAATAATAAGGGGGCATACGATAGGGGTTTACTTAAATCTTTCTCAATCTCCAATACCGACTTTACATTACCAGTTGTGCTCTTGAGTGAGTTACTTAATCTAAGGATTAGCTGCACAGGTTCCGTAAAAACAGGATCAGTTACTTTCCCTTTATCCAATACCAGTTTTTCGGCAAAGATGCAGCCGAGAATTTTCTTCTTTGTAGTTCCGTTTACCTTCCTGTAATACTCCAGGAGGTTCTCCAACATTGGAACTTCCTTCTGAAGATAAACCTTAAAGGGGGACTTTTCTTGTTGTAATTCAGTAAGTTTCTCTTTTGTCAGAACGATATCTTTATCAACTCTACTCTTCATGTCCTGGTAATCGTGTGAAGTAATAGCACGATCCATCAGGTCGTTTTGGAGGTTCGATTTACGTAGTTCAAGTTTCTCCAGTTCCTTCTTCGTCTTCTGGATCTCATCTCTCCTCTGATATTCATTCTTCTCGAATAGTTTTTCCAATGTTTTCCTATATAAGTTAACTATTTGAGCAGAAAACGAGATGGTTGATAATATATCTTCAATACTCTCATGAACATCCTGAATCCTGTACCTGTGTTTGCACCTGTCCTTGCAACAGAGATAATAATGATGGAGTTTCCCAGTATGACTCCGACAGGCGTATGCAGTAAGAGATTTATTATGATCAGGGCACACGAGAAAACCTTTAAGTGGGTATAAGTCGGTTTTGTCATCATGGAACTTCATGTTCCTTCTGCGTCCTGACAGAACATCATTTGCACGATGGAATACTTCTTCTGGAATGATTGCTGGGTGAAGACCAACTACATCTTGAGATAGTTCTTTTTTCCATGGTCCAGTTCTTATCTTTCCGATATAAACAGGATTTCTTATGCACCTCAGGAAAGTATTCTTACTGATTTTTAACTTATTATCATTCAACCATTTTCTTACTTCATCCGCAGAATATGAACCTGATGCTAACATGTTGAAGGCTTCAACCATCAATGGAGCCTCAGAATTTGGACGAATTGTTGACTTTTTTCCGTCTCTGACGTTGTCATATCCTTTTGGTGCCTGAGCAGTCCAGCAACCCTCATTTCTGGCCCTCCAGGAACCTTCGGCTGTCCTTAATGATATCTTATCGTTCTCGACTTCAGGTATTGAGAGATAAAGGCTTAATAAAATCTTATTGTCAGGATTAGTAATATCGAGTGGTTGTTCAACTGTATTGACTGAAACACCTAATTTGTGGAGCTCCCTAATTACGGTTAATGAATCATACTGATTTCTTGAGAATCTATCCCAACGATTACAAAGGATAAGATCAACCCTTCCTCTGTGGCTTCTAATGTAGGTCATGATTTTCTTCCACTCAGGTCTGTCAAATGACTTGCCCGAGCAATCCTCGGTGTATATATCGACTATATTGAAGTTATTTATCTCACAATACTTTGTCAACATAGTTTCCTGATGCTGAAGGCTAAAACCTCTGTCAGCCTGCTCGTCGGTACTGACCCTCTTGTAACAGATTACGTTCATTACAGGTAGATTTAGATTGTTTTTCATTATGGCTATCAAATTCTATCTGGGCTAAAGTCGTAATGAATTCCCGAATTTGCAGCATTTCTTCATGAGTAAATTTAAACTCACCTTCATTTAAAATCTTTATTGATTCTTGTTCGTTTACCATGAGAAAAAATATTTGCAATTGTTAAGCTGCACAACGAAATTCATCTCCATTAATCTGAATAAAATTCAGGTCCTTTTCCAAACACAAGCCCCACGTAAACCACGAGGTTTGAAACCATGCCCCGCTTCCATCCTTTTTGAAGTTAAACCGTTGATCGGGAATGAGTAATTGGATTCCATATTCGCGGAAGAGTTGATTTCTTTTTGTCCCTGCAAGGGATGTTATCGGCAGGAGGAACATAAAAGGTTTCCCCAACTCATAAGCTCTCTTCAAGAATTTGTCCTTTAAAGAATAGGGTGGATTTGTTATGTTCATATGGTAAGAAGGAGGTTCATACCTGAAAAAATCAAATCCATCATTCATATGTGTGGCAATTACTGTATAGCCCAAAGATCTCAGTACTTCCACAATTTGGGATCCTTCAACTGCCGTACATTCCCAGATAGTTTTCACATTCGGCGGGATAAAAGGAACTATCATTCTTACCGCTTCCGAAGGAGTGTAAAACTCATCGTAGGGACCGTTTTTCGAATGATCTATATTGAATTGTATAATACTCATGTCTTTATATATCATTGTCGCTATTCCAGACTAAGAGGAGAATTGTCGATATAATCCTCTTCCTCAATCGTTTTCCCATCATTGTCTCGAATGCAGAAGGATTCAATACAATCAAAATCCATGTAATCTACCGTGAAGCCACCCAGGTCAATCCCCCACAGATCTGGAAGTTGATTATTCATAAGATCAAACTCAATTTGATCTGGGTAATTCTCACATAAATCCTCCCAGATTTCATCTGCCTGTTTACCTTTTAAATTAAAGTCGTCAGAAACTTCAAATTCCATTAAGCCTACCAGCTGGGTCCTAAATGATACTGTTAATTTTTTCATTGTTTTTGTTGTTCAGTATATCGCTGTCCCCCGTTCAAATGATTTAATTAAAAATTCTTCTTGTTCTGATAAAGGGTTGGTGGTTATTTCCACCAACCCTCAAAATGGAGCAGGTTTTAAGCCAGCCTGAAAACCCGTTTTGAAGTGCCCATATTCCTGATCACTAACTTGTATTCAGGATGATATTGATTATACATCTTGCGGACAACGTATTCAAGCTCATTCCTTATAGGGAATGAATGACCAACGGGAAGTCTGTCAAGGGTCTCGATAACCCTGAGCTGATCTTTGTAAAGTCTGGGTTTTACAGGTTGTGGTAATCCCTTGCTGATTGTGAATTCTCGATCTGGATTGTGAAATTTGATGTATTTACTTAACATCTTAGAAATCAAAGTTTTCATGATAATAAAATATTAAATGGTTAAAAATGATTACTCTTCATCACACTCTTCATTGTTCATGTCATCTGTAACAGCTGGTATTTCACCTTCAGTCTCATACGGCAGATTATTGAACCAGAAGCCCAATTGCTCGTCAATAATGTCATAGAAGTCCTGAAACTCCTGTGTAAAGTCATCCTTCGCCTGTTCGTAGTCATCCCCATCAAATTCATCCTGCCGTTCATCCATTACAGTATAAAGAAGGTCATAGTGGTGGTAAATTACATTACCACTTTCAGTAACACCCACGATACATTTATCATAGGCAGGGTCGAGAAACTCACTGTTGGGAAACTGTTCCCTAAGCCATGTACCATTTGCAGTACCAAGATTAATTTTCATTTTTTTAAATTTTTAGTTTGATATAATTCAAATAACTGTAATTCAATTGTTAAGCTGCCTGAGCCAAGTCTTCATTATTATTCAATCTGATAATCCTTTCTGTATTCTTAGCCCGCCTGCAGGCCTGTTGGAAGTAGTCATTTTCTAGTTCGATCCCGACATACTTACGTCCAAGCAACAGGGCTGAATCCATTGTATTACCAACTCCACTCCAGATGTCCACGACCAGATCTTCTGGACGGGTTGATTCAAGAATCAATACTGATGTGAGATATAGGGGACTCTGTGAGGTGTGTTTTTTCTCATCAGTCTGACGGAATACATCTTGGGGGTTACAGACATTTCCCCTGATGATATCAGTACAACTCCTATCATCCAGAGTGTTCCTCAATTTTTTAAGGTGGGATTGATAATAAGAACTACCTCTGGTTGTATGACCCTTACCGTCGGTATTGGTACAACCTTCCTGGAACCCTTCATGTTTCCCTTTTTCGAGTTCAATAAACAGGTCAGGGTTACAGTAATAATTTTTAGGATCAAGACTGAACCTGCATACCATCTCGAACCCATTAACCATATCTTTATCTGCGTATGACCTTGGCATGGGATTATCTTTGACCCATGCATACCGACCAACAGGAAAAAAACCCTTATTCTCCATCTCGACAACGAAGTGTTCGAGTGAACAGGCAAGAGCCCCGTTATCCATTCGGTAGTCATCGATAATGACATAGATAGATCCATCCTTAGACATGAATGGTTTGAACTGCTCGTATGTCTCCGACAAGTACAGTCCATACTCCTTCCCAGTCATTCCATGACCAGTATCTGAATCGGGATTGTCACCGTTAAGTCGACGGTTACCATAGGGAGGTGAACCTACAAGGCACTGGATTTCTTTTTTGAAGGGGTGTTTAAACTCGACCTCACGGTTATTCCCATGAATGAGACAAGTGTTTTCAGTAATATAAACATCATCAAGTACTGGTACTAATATCTTGTTATTCTCATGACTGGAAATTCGCTGTTCAATCTTAGCCATTTGGACCAAGCTCTTGTGAAATTCCTGTGGAGTGATTTCCCTTAACAGATATGATTTTAACAGTTCATACTCAGTTTCGTCATCGAGGCTCAGGTTACTTATTCCATATTCAAGACGTTTATAATCAAACCTGCGGTCACATATTTTTTCAAATGATTTCTCCGAAGTGAACTTTTCAGGGTATTTCTCGACCACTTTTTTAATTTTAAAACCATCGGAGACATACAATTCATTTCCAAAGATTCTTTCAAGTATACAATCACCCTCACCCTCAAAAAAACCATTCAGAATTACCATATCCTTGACCCAGTCTTTTGACCGACCAATTTCTTTCCCGATTTTAGAGTACCTGGAACCTGGGATTCCTCTTTGGTCAGGATACATTTCGAGATAGTGACGAAACTCCCGAAGGAGTTCACGTCCACTTTTATTTCTCTGTTTATTAAGATCTATGATCAGGGTTCTTATTTCAGATTCATCAGTTGTATCGATAAATAGGACTTCAACCTCTTTTAAACCCATTGCTATTTCTGTTTCGAGACGTTTCTTACCCGAAATCACCCGACCAAGATCAGGCTCAGGGTGTGGTACGACCGCGATTGGATATATTGGTTTATTAGCTGTTCGTTTAAATGAGACCTTCAGGGACTCGTCAGGACCAGACTCGTACACCTCATCTAGATAATGGTGTATAAGGAGTTTATCAATGTGATATTTTTTAATTATCGTATTCATTATTAATTATTTATAAGATTTATGATAATTTTAATAGACTTTTTTTTGACATAGAATTCCCATTCGACCTAAATCAGGCCGTCTTTAGGACAGTTTGAACTATCTTTTAGAACCTTGGGCTTGGATTAAAATTTAGTTAGAGTCATGAGGAGTCGATCCAACAGTTTTTTCTTAAAGTACTCTTCCTTTTGAAACATGTCTTAATAGTTTCCATATATTCTAGTATTATATTAGTATCACTTAATCGATACAAACATAATACTTATATATTACATTTACAAGTAAAATCATAAAAATGTAATATAAATATATTACATATTTTAGAATGCGATCATTTCCAGATAATTATATGATATAATAAATTGATAAATTATTAAAAAATACTTGTTTTGTTATAAAAAAGTATTATATTTGTATTAGGATTTATATTTTAATTAGACAAAAAATGGGAAAAATAGACCTTGGAGAAGTAAAAACGACAACCAGAATTAGGAATGGAGTTGAACAGGTAATCAGGTTATTCAACAAGAAACAGCGTCGGATTATTATTGAAGCTGTTGAGAGCAGGCCCGAGGAAATGACTATTGAGGATGTTTTAAAAGTATATGACGTGTCTCCTGCAGTTTATTATTCATGGCTAAGGAATGCCCCAGAGGAAAAGACCAAAGTTGAAAATGTAGTCCCGAATCCTCTGGAGGAGACATTTAAGAATAACACATTCGCTTCTGCAAGCCAATTGAGAGAGTTTTACGATGCGACCAAACCTGAGTTGAAGGAGTTTATCATGAATAAATTTGAGGAATGGGAGAAAAACGATTTAATATCACAGATCCTTAAAAAATTAACAGCTGAAAACATGTCTGAAGTAGCAAAGGCTGGTGGCATATCAGTTGAAGAACTTCAATCTTTTGTCCAGAGGAAGAATAAGGATCTGAAATACTACTCTGTTGAAGGAATAAGAAGGTATTTACAGATATAAATCGAGATAAGACTGAGACTTTAAAAAGAAGGTCGGTGGTAGATTCCACCGACCTTTTTAATCTTCCAGGATATGGACGAACAAATCAAGCTGCAGGATTTCCGCTATTTGGTACATATTCCGAATTTTCTGTTCAGTACCGTAATGTGTTGAATAATAGATTCCATTGCAACCTGACACTCTATTATATTTAACAGCTGCCCCAAATACTGGGTCATTCTGGGCGAGACTGAACCAACGATTTAACTCGGGCATCATTATAATCTGATGGAAATGGTTATTAATACAATAAATCATGAAGGATCGGTAATGGGCAGTTGATGTCCCATCATCTTCATAAGGGAGAAAATACCCGTCAAATTCAATTCCTATAATTTCCATTGCTGTTTGAAATGTTCTCTCAATTTTAGGAAATATTTTCTAATCGTGCAACGGTTTTAATTGAACATATTGGAAAGAGGAGTATATCCCATGAATATTATTCTTTCGGCTTCATTAAACAATACTTCCATAAAAAATCTCCCTGTTTGCTTGACTAAATCAAAAAAATTATGTATGCTTTATCAAAAGGTCTGAGAATCCGAAATATTAAGAAACAATCGAAAATCCCTTTTGAAAGTAAGTGTTCTCAGACCCACTGAAATCAACTGGGATTTTCATTTTAAGTAAGAGAGATGAAAGAGCAGAGAAGATATGTGAGTTACGACACAAGATTTCGTCAGTCAGGATTAGATGTTTTGAATATGATCCTGTTGACCGAGATTGAGAACCTTTGTAAGTTGCCAGGAGGATGTTATGCCAGTGATAAACAATTGGGTGAACTTATCATGATCGGGAGGAAAAATACAAATGAGAGAGTTAAATACCTTGAAAGTCTCAAACTCATAGAATGTCATACAAGGTTTGAAAAAGGTAAACGTTTGCGGTTTATTAAATTCTTAACTGACAAAGTTGAATTACCCCTGGGTAACACAAATCAGAGCATTAGAAAAAGGAAAGGTAAATCACCACAGGGTAACTTATCTCAATCACCCCTGGGTAACTCAGGTAGTTCACCACAGGGTAACAATAATAAGTTAATTAAAGAAGTAAAAAAGAAAGAGTCAACAGAGCTCACTGATACTGGATCCATATATAGTGGACCAATATATACTGGAAATACTGGACCAAATGGGAAGGAATTTGTTGATATTTCCTCCAATTCAGAAATTGTTGAAGGTTTCAATGATTCTTATTCCAAATATAATGATATTCAATCCAGTACTGGATTTGATAATACTTCAACTAATATTTCTTCTGGTACTAATTCAATAAATAGATTACTATCAAATGATCAAGACAGGAATGCATCCTCAACCAGGCTTAAAGAATTCAAGAATTTCTCTATCTCAAAAATTTACGATCAGTTAGATCCTGGCCAGCAGATGTTGTTGATGAGCTTGCCAATGGTAGAAAGGCTTCAACGATTAGCAGAATTCCAAAAGAAGAAAAGCAAGGACCAAGATCAGCCAATAAACAGTAACAAAAATAAAATTTAACTATGGGAAAATTAGAAAGAATTAATTCAGTATCAGGGAAGGGAATGACCTTATCTCAACATTATTACTATTCACTGGAACAGCTATTTAGTGGTATCAATACGCATATAGGTATTTTAAAAATGAATATAGATTGGAATTGTCAAGATAAGATTAAGCAAGGATCCAAAAGAACTATTGATTCTATTCCAGGAAATGAAAGGTATTGTTGTTGGGGCTTAATCTATCCAGACGAAATGAAAGAATTACTGTTGGGACTGTCTCCGCAAGAGCGTTTGGATATTTTGACGTTAATTATTGAAAATAAACGGGATTTCAGGAATATTCATGATGTGATTGATTTTATGATATTTGTCCTAAACTGGGATGGAGAGGAACTTAACTGACATGTAATTTTTTGTACCAACTAATCATACTATTTGTCGTAAAATATAGGGTGATAATTTAAGTAAAATTACCAACGAGAAGTGGCTTAAAATTCCAGTTCTTTATGTTGGAATACGAAAAATTAATCGGCAGGATATAAATGAATAGTATATAAGGACACACTTAGGAATTGTCCTTTTCCCGAATTACTCACACTTTTTTATAATATTTCTGGAAAACAGATAATCAATGCATGGATTCAACCATTTCAGAGCAAACAAATGACATTGAATTTCCAATGGATTAAAAACATATCCAAAAATTTCAGCATATCTATCATATCTGGCATAATTTTTAACTTCAACCTGCGCTTGGATGTAATGTCTTAATTCGTGTAATACGGTTAATATTAGGATTTGAATATCATCAATATTCCTGATATAGACAGTTATTCTTTTATCGTCAAAGGCCCCCAGGAACTTTTTGTGAGGATGATAGGAGACTTTAAATGACGGGAAGTGCTCTATTCCTTTACCCCATAGAATATCGTTCGAATACAGGATTATTTCCTGTACTAACTGGTTAATTGAAACCGTTGAAATCCATTTGTCACTTGTGAACAATGATTTAATGTCATGAATAAGATCTACGGCAGTAAAAAGTATTACGAACCCCAATATTCCTATAGATACAATGCTCCAGACGTCTAATCTTATTGATTCTTGTAATACGAACATTTCAATGAATACAAATCATTCAAAGTAAATTAAGAAGCAATAAGCTATTTTTGTCTTTGCATTATAATAAGAGATGGCGTTAGCCACCCTGCTCCAGCCCATGAAGATTAAATTCTCAGAATTCGACCATTCTTCAATACAACTGTCAGCAAGTTCCTGATAGGTTTGAGAATCCTGACAATTTATTCTGCATATCATTCCGACATTGCCAGTCAGATTGGTTTGGGAAATAGCTTTCGAATCAAATCTCCTTAGAATATTTGTATTAATCGTTTTATTAAGGTCATCCAATGATAACTTATCGTTATTCCTTTTAATGAACCTATAAATTCTTTCTTTACCAACGTCAACCTGAACTAGTGGATATGAACAGTTCTTCGAAGTATAATTGCTCATTTGAGAGAACAATACTTCATTCATCTTATCTTCATCAAAATGATCATAATCAATGGTCTGAGCATTGACTGATGCGGACAAGATGATACCTAATATAATAATGTGTCTTTTCATGGGGGCCAATGTAAGCTTATTTAGAATATGCTGTTATCCAGAGACATAGATCTTTTTATCCCTGGTCTCCAGTGTAGAAATCATACGGCAGAGGATAGTATGGAACTTAAAATGTGAACGTGCCGATTGAGTTATCCCAGGCAGACTCCAGATCGCAAAAAGATCTCAGAGAAATTCTTATCGTTTAGAAATCTAATACTGTGATACTAAAAATCAAAATAAAAAGTAAAGCACTCCTTTATTAAAAATAATACTCTGGATATTAGGCAGATTGGTGCAAATGTATTACTTTTATAATAAGTATAAATGTAGCACAAAAATGAGAATAAAATACAATCGTGTTTCGACCTTGTATCAGTCTGGAAATCGGTTCTCTGCTGACACAAATGTTTATGACCTTACTTTGTTCGATAAAATCAGTGGATCTATTCCATTTCGAGAAAGACCCAAGGGGAAGGAACTTGTTAACCTGGTTGAAGAGGGGAAAGTAGAGGAACTTCACATCGAGGAGCTGAGTAGACTAGGCCGTAACGTTGGCGATTGTATAACTGTTTGTGAATGGTTGGATTCAAAAGGTGTGAATATCGTTGTAAAGAATCTTGGACTACAATCACGCCCAGATGGCAAGAAAAATCCTGTTTGGAAGGTTGTTTGTGCGACGATGAGCTCTCTTTACTCAATGGAACTTGAGAATATCCGTGAAAGAACGACTACTGGCAGATTGGTATATCTGCAAGGTGGAGGAATCTTGGGCCGACCTAAGGGTTCGAATGAGACCGAGATGGAATTTCTGAAAAAGAAAATGAGCACTAGTGTTATTAAGTCATTACAAAAAGGATTAACCATCAGAGAAACCAGTAAGGTTGTTGGTGTTTCAACACGGTCAGTAATGAAAGTGAAGAAACTGGGTACAAAACATGGTATTTTATAATCTGCAATACCTATACTGTGATCAGTCAAACACGGATTGAATTTGAGAAGAGGTTACACGAGTTTGGAGTGTCATACAGAATGCATGATCGTGATTTTTATGTTATTTCAAAGCAATCAGACAGTGGAAACCATCTCACTGTCCAATTGATATCATCAATGCCTGTAGAGAAGCTAGTCCACGGCAGTAAAAACGGAAATGATGTTCAGGCTATCGGATTGTTTAAATTTAAACTTATATCCTCAGAGCAAGAACCTGTCATTTTTGCTTTTGCATTCCAAAATAGCTTTAAAAACCAAGTTGAAATCATCATTATTCCGACATTGGAGTTCTTGAGAAGACATGTTAAGATGAAGTCTCAGAGACCCTGTCATAAAAGGATTGAATTGGTCCTATGGTTTATGGAAGATGGGTTTGTTTACGATGCAACGAATATTTCCCTTGAAAGTGAATGGTATTTTCTGAGCAAAGGAGTAGGTGGTAGGATGGCGGATGGAACAGACTTGGACTTCACTTCCTTTTTAGATAGTTGGGAACGGTTGAAGCTTTAACAAAATACATTTTTATGATGCGACATGGCTTGGATAGATCAGATCTGTTTGACGTCAAAGTCAATCAGCAGATTGTTCTTGCAGATTGAGTTTTTATATTCCATCACAGGGCTTCTCCATGTTAAAACGAATCAGATCAATAATTTGTCTTTGTTGCTGTTTGACTTTGAATAGAGGTCCCATGGGCGTCCCTCCTCCGCCCCCTTGGCCTCCTCTGTAGGATACCCCCCTGGTATCCCCACTTGATTAAGGGAAAACCTTTCTATCCGAAATGGGGTACAAACCCGTTTCATAAATTTTACCGAAAAATCTTATGAAATTTGACAAGATCGATTTGTCTTTAAAATATTTTGGTAAAAAATGCCAGATTTCAGGAATTAATCACCATAGTGAAACCACTCTTCCTCAGACAAGCTGAACTAATTCCTTATTACTTTTTATTAACTTTGTTAGTCATCCTAAGGAACAATGGTAGATAAACTTACTGCACATAAAAATATCTCAAACCTCGTCACACGTTTTGAAAATCAATACGATTCTTATAGTAACGTTAATTACAACGAGACTCAGACCCGAAAAGATTTTATCGATCCTTTCTTCAAAGCTTTAGGATGGGATATTGACAACGAAGCGGGTTACGCCGAAGCTTACAGAGAAGTTATCCAAGAAGACAAGGTTAAAATAAGTGGAGCAACCAAAGCCCCTGATTATTCCTTCAGATTAGTCGGTGGCAAACGACTCTTTTTTGTTGAAGCTAAGAAACCAAGTATTTCAGTTAAAGATGATATCCATCCAGCTTATCAGGTTCGTAGATATGGATGTAGTGCCAAACATCCAATCAGCATAGTAACTGACTTTGAAGAGTTTGGTGTATATGATTGTACAAAAAAGCCAGATCCAAATGACAAACCTGCAGTAGCAAGGGTAAAATATCTTACTTACCGTGACTATCTTAAAGAATTTGATTTTATATGGGAAACCTTTAGTAAGGAACAAGTATTAAAAGGGAGTTTCGACAAGTTTATTCAAAGCGATACTAATAAAAAGGGGACGACAACAGTCGATAAGGAATTCTTGGAATCTCTTGACCGTTGGAGGACATATCTTGCTGTGAACATAAGCTGGAACAATAAGAACCTTGACGAGGATGAGATCAATTTTGCAGTTCAGCAAACAATTGACCGAATTATTTTTCTTAGAATAGCTGAAGATAGAAGTGTAGAACCTTATGGGAATCTCAAACAGGCTCTTTCCCATAGGGATTTTTATTTAAACCTCTTTGACCAGTTTCGAAGAGCAGATGAGAAATATAATTCAGGATTATTTGATTTTAAAAAGGATAAGATCAGTGAAAACCTGGTTATTGAGAATAAAGTAATTAAAACTCTTCTCAATGAGCTTTATTATCCTGAATGTCCTTATGAATTCTCAGTTCTGCCTGTGGAAATCCTTGGTAGTGCTTATGAACAATTCCTTGGGAAAATAATTCGTATAACTCCAGCTCATCATGCAAAGATTGAAGAGAAGCCTGAAGTGAGAAAAGCAGGTGGGGTATATTACACACCTCAATACATTGTAGATTATATTGTTAAAAATACAGTTGGAAAGCTTATTGAGGGTAAAACTCCAAAAGAGATTTCCAAAATTAAAATTGTTGATCCTGCATGTGGCAGTGGCAGCTTTTTAATTGGAGCTTATCAATTTTTATTAGATTGGCATAAAAACTATTACTCAAACTATGGTAGAACCTCTAAAGGTAAGAAGGATAATCCTCTCACACCCGAAGGCCAGTTGACGACAGCGGAAAAGAAAAGAATCCTTCTCAACAACATTTACGGAGTGGATATAGATATCAATGCTGTCGAAGTAACAAAGCTAAGTCTACTAATAAAATGTTTGGAAGGAGAGACAGAAGCATCAATACAACAACAGTTTAGACTTTGGAATGAAAGAGTTCTTCCTACTTTAGAGAATAATATCAAAAGTGGCAATAGCTTGATAGACATCGACTTTTATGATGATCAATTAGATTTCGGTGAAGAGAAGAAAATTAAACCTTTCAGCTGGCAAAAAGGATTTCAAGATGTTTTCAGACAAGGGGGATTTGATGTTTTAATAGGAAATCCTCCATATGGCGCACTGTTTGATGAGGTTCAAAAACAATATTTTGTTTCTCATTATAAAACAGTTGAAGGTAGATATGACAACTTTGAACTTTTTATAGAAAAAGGTACTAACCTATTAAGTAAGCATGGTCTCCTTGGCTACATTGTACCGAGTCCATTTCTCACAAACTTATATTCTCGTAAGCTGAGGAGTTATATAATTACCTCATGTAGGCTAAAGGAGATAGTATGTTTTACAATGCCAGTTTTTTATGATCCTACTGTTCATACTTGTATCATTTTATTAAGTTCTACTTACAAAAAAGGGAACAGCATCATTATTAAAAATAATATTGATTCAATCGAAAAATTGATTTCAGAGGATGCCATTCTTTTAGATCAAGACGAGATAAAAACAAATCCAAATTTTGTAATAGATGTTTTTATTAACAAATCAGCTAAGGATTTGATCAATAAATTAAAATCGAAAAGTAAACCTTTGGGTGAACTTTGTTTTATTAGGCAGTGTATTAAAACGGGGGATGATGAAAAATTTGTTTTAAACTCGAAAACAGCCCTAGCTGAACCATGGAAGCTTAGCTTGAGGGGGAAATCAATAAGTAGATATTCTACGAAAGAAAGAGACCTCTATTTAAAATATGGAGATTGGCTTGCAAGAAATTGGAAGAATAAATCATTTTATGAAACTCATAAAATAGCAATTAGAGAAACTGGTAAAAGGATTACGGCAACAATTGATTTGGAGAACCGTTATTTCTTAAGTTCAATCTATGCTATTTACTACAAACAGATTGAGTTAAATAATGAGGGTGATTTAAAATTTCTTTTGGGAATTATAAACTCTGATTTAGCAAATTACTTTATGAAGATAATTGCCTTGAACTTGACAGAGGGAGCTTTTACGAAAGTTAGAACAAACCAACTAGCTCGCCTTCCAATAGTAATCTTGAATGAAGAGAAAGACATATCTTTAAAAAATGAAATTGGGAAACTCGTCGATATTTTATTAAAATTAAACGAAGAATTGTTAAATGTTAATTTAGAGAGCCAAAAGCAACTACTGCTTAATAAAAGTGATTATTGTGAAAAGAAAATCAATGATATTGTTTATCAATTATATGGATTAACCTCTGAGGAAATTAAAATAGTTGAACATAGTACGGAGTTCACTGGCACAAAGAAAAATACTTGAAGTAATTCTCTAAATAAATGAAGCTTCAGCTACCTTTTGATCCTGAGTTTTTAAAATCTTTTTCTGAGAACTCAAAGTATATGTTTTCAGCTGCTCAAAAGGCTGTTGAAATAGCACAAATAGCCTTAAATGAATATTTTCGATCTATTAAAAAAATTCCCGAATCAACTAAGATATTAGCAGAAAATGGTTGGTATCTACCTTTTGATTTTCACCCTGTCGTAGTTAATAGAATGGCCTCACATCTCAAAGAAGGTGACTGCAAGATAGTAGACAATGAAATGATTAATTTTCTAGACAAGGAACTTTCTAATATACAAGAACAACTGAATAAAAAATTCCCCAAACGCAGGTCTGTTATTAATGCTGGTATTAGAGCCCATAAGAAACAAGAATACTATCTTTCAATTCCTATATTTTTTACGCAGATAGAAGGTATGTGTAATGATTTGACAGGTAGTAGATTTTTCAAAACCACTAAGAAGCATCCCCAGACAGAAGAATGGGTGATGAAATTTGAAAAGGATACAATTATCCGAGCTCTACTTGAACCTTTAAGTTTTACTGGTCCAATGCGACAACCGCAAGATATTGACAATCCCATTGGGATAAACAGACACGATGTTTTGCACGGGAATAGTGTTGATTATGGTGAATCGAAAATAAATGGGTATAAAGTTTTGTCCTTGTTGAACTACATTGGAGATACAGTATTTAAGGCAGAAAGATCCCTTGAACAAAAGGGATCACAAAAAATGGAGGAATAATTTCAACCACTTCAGATTCATTCGTGTTATTTAACTTATCATGCATATTAACTTAAAGTGAAAAACAAAAATTTGAATATTGAAAAGGAGTTTAATGGAATCTTAAACTCTCAAGACTTAACCAGCCTTAATTTAAAAGGAGAAATTGTAAATCTTTTTAATTTATATACAAACAACCATTACAATTCTTCCGATCTGACATTAGAGCAAGAAAAAAATATTATAAGATGGATGATAAAGTCAGATTTGTGGTTCATTTCCGCAAAAAAGGCCGACTATTATATGAGAGATTGGTTTATCAATGAAACTGATAAACATTCTTGGTTACTCCAAAATAAATGTGTTTTGGGTAAACATTCAAGTTGGCACCTTGGTTTTTCAATTAGAATTAAGCCTAAATCCAGCAACATTACTAATAATAAAGTCAAAAACGAATTCCAAAAACTTTTAAAAAATGATGAATTTGTAAAACTTAAAAATAATCTATCAAAAGGTGATAAATTATATTTAAAATTAATTTGTGTTATAAATAAAACCAGAGACAAAGACATTGATAATATGGCAAAGATCACTATTGATGGATTAAAAGGCACTCTATTCATTGATGACAGCCAAATTGATCATTTGGAAGTAATAAAGTTTAAAACAAAATATTTTGAAGATATCATATCAGTTTCGGTTAACAAAAGCAGCATTAACGATAATAATGTCATTTTTAGAGATTTGAATATGACATGGGGTTCAAGAAAAAAGTTAGAGGTAAATATTAACTAAACGGGGACATTAATTATCGGATTTTGTTTCAAATTTCAAACTCCCTGCAACCTGAAATGAAGTGTAAAATTCGTCCCCCTTTGACTACTCTGAATAATCCGGACCAAATTGAGCCACCCATTCCGGAGTAAACTGAGCCAGTAATTCCGGAGTAAAGTGAGCCACTTATTCCGGAGCAAACTGAGCCACTTCATTTAAAGCTTATCCGGACTGACATTCCGGCACAAACTGAGTGAGATGGTCTAGAAGGACTGGACAATTTATTTATCAAATATAAGTGTTTATGTTGAAATGAGGGGGTTTGGGGG
>MWDJ01000030.1 GCA_002070505.1 Bacteroidetes bacterium ADurb.Bin145
AATAGACTGTACCATTGAGGGTGTGGAAGATGATATAGAAGGTGAGATGCTTAAAGCTACTGTGACCGTCCGCAAGGAAAACGCTGAAGCGGTGACCAGGGAGAGGCTGATTCAGCATTGCTCACAACATCTGGTCCTCTTCAAGGTGCCTCAGGTATATGAGTTTAAAGATAATTTGACGATCAGCGCAACCGGGAAAAAAATCAAGAAAGTCTGAAACGTAATCCTCTTAAATTTAAGAAGATATCCTGAACTACTGTTTCAACAATAAAATCAGGATGTACTTATCTTTTATTTTCGTATTCACATCATTTTTAAAACGCTTTTGTCAAATTGCCGTTGGCATATACCGGATCACTGAGATGGTCTGAGACTGGACAAAGTTTTCATTAAAGTAACGGATAAGGACTTTTGTATATGCTTTTTGATCTTTGGAAAACCTATATAAAAGTAATAGGGGGCTTTTCGCAGCCCCCTATCTCATGTGTATAAGGTATTTAGAATCAATCATTCTGCCTGACCATTCCAGCCGGCAATCCTGGCAAGCATCCACCACATAGCCTTCGCCAGTCTTATGGAGCCGATATCTGAGATGTGCCCCTGGGTTACAGGTTGATAATTCTCAGGCACAATCGCCGGATAAGTATAATTTTTATATGTCTGAGTGGATTGTACCCCTGAGTTGCTCCAGCACAATATGTCCGCATAATCAAACAGGATACGTGTCTCATCAAGAGCAACATAGTCCCTGATCTGTTCCCACCTGAGATGATTGTTATATCCGTACAATCCTGAATAATCATCAACCGGCCCGGTTGAGAAAAACACCTTTGTTGGATATCCCTTTGAGTGGCAATAATTGACATACTCCTGGGTAGCATGCAGGTAGTCTGACACAGCCTCAGAAGACATATAATCCGGATCATAGCACCAGCCAAATCCAAAGGCCGACAAGGCAGGTCCGTTGGATGCGCAGTAATCAAGACTCACTTTAGTCTGGGCTATTGCCCCTGCTGAGGTGAACCAGTCTTGCTCTCCATAAAAATGGACCCACCCAGTAGGACCATTTCGATAGGATCCCCACGTCGCTTCATTGACTCTTAAATTCGCTGTTGTATACGGCTCAGGCGTCCCGGTAGAAATCTGACTCACTGCATATTTGGGATTCAGATTCTCAAATAGCACCATACCTGTCCTGATGGCATCGGTATGAGATTCTCCCGCATATGAAAGCCACATCTTTTTGACCTGATCTATATAATACTGAGGGATATCATTATACTTGTCAACAACTGTATGGTCAGCAATGATCTGTGCACCCTGGACCTCAGACTGAGTTCTAATGATTTTCACATCACCATAACCTATTCCCGCCTGATTAACAGCATAAGCTCTCACATGATACTCTGAATCGGGATTCAAACCGGTAATGGTACTTATAAAATTCTCTGTCCCTGTGCCATCCTCTGTATGAGAATCCTCTTTCGTCGGATTTGCATCAGTACTCCAGCAAACCCCCTTCATGGATATTGCTGTGCCTCCGTCGAGTATTATCCTTCCACCCGAGATAGCAGAAGTGGAAGTTACACCAGTAATGTTTTCCGTTTCTACTTGCGGTATTCTTGCACTTCCTGCATTCTCGCAGGAGAGCAACACTGCAAGGATGGTCAGCATGCTCAACGAAATACGTAAGCCACTGTGCCACCTAAGATCAGATTTCTTTATGACATTCATACTTGGATTCATGAGTAGTTATAAATTATTATAATCTGTTAACCCACCCCAGCCTTTTAATAATCAACGCTCCTCATAAATATTTATTATTGAGCAAAGATCAGGCCTCACTCATTTTATTCTCAAAAGTAAGGAAATTGAGGTTGGTTAGTTCAATATTGAGTACGAAACAATAGTGTTCTGGTCAATCCGGGTCTGAAACAAGAATGTGACATCTGCCATAATAAAATATTTTTATGTTTTGGCATTTCATTACCAATAAATTATTTGGTCAAAAATTATAGTATGTTGATCAACTTGTTTCACCAGATTTTGTGAAATAAGACCTACAGCCATTAATTTACTGTAACTTTGGATAATCATATTCGTTAAATTTGATTATTAAGTGAGCATTAACTTTTCAAGCCCAATTATTGTATTGGGGTTGAATTAAGAAAGCAATCAGATGAAAAGAACATTACTCTTTACTGCAATCATATTAATGCCTGAATATATATTTGGTCAGGTAAGTGGCAATTTGCCGGGAGATACCTCATGGGGACCTGGAATAGTAATTGTCACCGGAACTGTGAATGCCAATGGCCATACTTTGACGATACTGCCCGGGACTACCGTAAAGTTAAATGACAATGCCGGAATCTCTGTTCAGGGGGCGTCATCAAGGATCATTGCTGACGGGGAGGAAAACAATCCTATCATCTTTGAAGCCTCTTCGAACAGTTGGAATCATATTGATATATGGAATTCAACAGGTAACGTATTTGACTACTGCACATTCAAAGATGGATCGGCCCTTGACGGTAATAATAGAGGGGGAGCTTTACTGATTAACTCTGCTGGTGTAACTGTTACAAACTGTACTTTCTTTAACAATAAAGCAAATGACGGAGGAGCCATTTCTGTTGTTCAATCAGAACCTTTGATTGAAAACTGTATCTTTTACAACAATGCTGCAGTTCGTCGTGGAGGTGCCATTCACATACGGGAAGATGAATTGAGCACCACTCCTCCTGTGACACCTTTCATCAACCGATGTAAAATTTATTCAAATAATGCTGCTGAAACCGGTGGAATACATATTGCAAACAATACTAATGCACTAATCCAGAATAGTTTGATTTATTCCAATACTAGTACTATTGATGGGGGTATAACAACGAACACATTCGACAATATATCACTGGGCTATGTCAACATTGTCAATTGTGTAATTGCAAATAATACCCCGCACGATGTCTTTTTCCGAGGCCCAGTAAGATCGAAGGCTGTCAACTGTATTATCTGGGGTTCAAATCAATCAGTAGGTTATCGGGCTGAGGATACTGCTCTTAGTGACAATCTTGAATATTGTGCTGTCCAGGGTGTTTATCATTATATGAATGGTGATATACCAATCACCTTCTTTACCCAAAGCTTCAAATTGAATTCTTCCAACAGTGCTGCCGACGGACCAAATTTTATAAATCCATTAACCGATTACAGTATACTGTCTGTTTCCCCATGTAAAGATAATGGCACTTCGACCAATGCTCCTGCCACTGATATTCTTGGTTACAGCCGCACTCCGCCTTATGATATCGGCGCCTATGAAGTACAGCGCCAATTCATCAGTTGGACTGGCAGTGAAAGTAGCGACTGGATGAACACAAACAATTGGTCTCCTCAATCTTTACCAGGAGTAAGTGATGATGTGAGAATTTCAAATATCGGTAATGCTCCTGTGATCTCTGCAGGTACAGGTCATAGCTACAATCTGATACTTGAACCTTCAGCCAGGCTATCTGTCAATGAAGGAGCTTCTCTGACTATAGCCGGTTCTCTCATATTAAACTCAAGTGCAGCAAATAACAGTGGATCCTTCCTGAACGTTGGTACAGTAACCGGAAATGTTGTCTATAACCGAACGATTCCCGATGACGGTTCAACTCAATTGTGGCACTACATTTCTTCACCGGTAAACACAACAGGTATAGTCTCTGAGAAAGTGTTTTATCCGTGGAATGAGGTTATCGGAGACTGGGGAGATTCCACTTCCAGCATATCACCCGGCATCGGTTATACAGTCATCGGGGGAGGCTCAATTTCCTTTATCGGATCTGTACAGTCCTCTGACTTTTCAGTAGATGCGACCTCCCCATATAACGATGTTCTCACAGGTAATGACTACAGCAGTCGATCTTATGTGCAGGGCGACGGTAATTCACATATAACCCGAAGCTATTCAAATTACGGAGGAGGTGGTTTTAACCTGTTAGGAAATCCATTTACATCGTCTTTAAGAATCTCAGACACGGATGGCATCAGCAATAATGATTTCTTATCTGCAAACCTGGACCAGTTTGATCCTAATTATGTGGCTGTTTACATTTATAACGGGAACTCGTACGGGTATATCGGAAGCTCAACAGGTTGGAGTACAAATGATCCAGCCCAGATAACCGGGACTTCTGATGTTCAGGTCGGACAGGCTTTCTTTATTCTGGCTATGAATGATTATGCCGAATTCATATTCAACAGAGAAATGCAGGTGCATAACACCACTGTTGAACTACTGAAGTCATCCGGTTCAGATACGCGCTGGCCGGGAATCCGGCTGAAAGTCAGAAAAGGAGAAACAGAACCTTCGACTCTCATTGTATATGATCCCGGGATGACCGTTGATCTTGATCCGGGTTATGATGTCGGATTTATAAGCGGAGGTGCTGACATTGAAATATATTCACACTTGCCAACCACCGGAAATTTGAATTATACGCGCCAGGCATTACCTTTATCAGGAGCGGACTCCGTCATCGTTCCCATTGGAATTGATAGCAGGACCGGGGGAGATATTACCTTCTCTGCCGATGCAATAACATTCAAATCTTACAGGTACCTGCTGGAAGACCGGCAGGCAGGCATGTTCATCGATATCAGCAATCGTGAATACAAGACAACCCTATCTCCGGAAACATACGGAACCGGCAGATTCTACCTTCATACAGCCTATGCCGGCAGGCGGAATACCCGGTCCTCCGGATCACCTGTCAATGAATCAACCGAAGTCCGGATTTGGACATATGGACATGATGTCATTATCAAAGGACCGGTAAATCCGGGCTCTCTCTGTGAGATATTTAACCTGCAGGGACAAATAGTGCTGTCAGTGAACCTTGTCGGCGAAGAAATTAATACCATCCCGACTAACTCCAACATCAGAGGTACATACATCGTCAGGGTATCTGACGGAGCTGAAGTACATAGTACCAAAATAATTATCAGATAATCCCAAACAGGGTCCGGAAGTGTAACCAGACGGTATTCGCTCTGACTGTAACAGAGCCTACATTATTAGCTTGCATTAGTTGAGTGACCACTTGCACTTCCTCATTTCCATGTAGAATGAGATGCTTGTCCATAACAACAGGAAGGCAAAATTTATCTCATAGATCTCCATGACAGTCTGGGGAAATGACACATCATTATACCCTTCAGGCATTTGGAATCTCAGAAATAGTCTGAAAAGCAAAAAGTTGAAAAGGTAAAAAGAAGCTATAAATACAGAGACAACCGGCAACTGAATCTTCACAAGGAGTGCCCTGATTTTTGATGACAATGCTACTATTACAGGTATTAGTCCAAAGTATAACAGAACGAAAGCAAAATAAAGCTTACCGGCAGTAACTCGAATACCCAGAAAATAGAATAGGACCTCCAGATTATGCAAATTAAGTTCATTCGAATTTCTCTCACTCATCCATTCCGGTGCATTCAGGCTGAAAATACGCTGTCCCCAGTTAATCTCCTCACCTATTATCAGAATACAGAACAGACCCAAAAGGAGAAAGAAATAATTTCTCTTCAGGTTCAGCGGGTACTTTATACCCGAAGCCCGTGACTTGAAAAAGAGATAAACAAAGAACACTCCGGCCAAAAGAACACAAATCACAGATAAAGTCTCCGTAAATCCATCCTCAGTTGTAAGATAGATAGCCTGCTCCCAGGTTAGTACGTACAGCAAAACCCAGTATGAAGCAACCAGGTAAAGAGAAATCAGAATTCCTGTTAAAATTTTGTTTTTCATGCTATTTCATGTTTTTATAATAAGACTAAGTTACTGTGTACAGAGTTTCATAATGATAGAAAAATAGTTATCAACCATTTTTCATCTGCCGCCCAAAGGAATTAAAAAAAATATAATATTGTAAGGGGTTCTTGAACGTGACTATTCACGAAAACAAGAATTCGAGGATAGAGCATGGTTGGTGTAGGATTATTTATTGTGATATACAAACCTGCACGCTGTGGGTGTACAATGACGCCGGGGATCTCGCTGATTGGCTATATGAAGTATTTTAAGGTGAGATCTGTAGTCAAAGTAGATGCACCGGTAATAAAAAAATTGAAACATAATTATTGTTTTATCGTTAAATAGAGTATGTTTGTCAACGTTTTTTGTTCATTCGTCAAAAACAAAACATAGTCTTGAGAAAATTATTATTTGCACTCGGACTTTCCATTTGCTCGATGGTCTCTGCAACTACTTATTATGTGTCGACAAATGGTAATAATAATAATTCAGGAACGTTAAGCGCTCCGTGGGCTACATGGGGACATGCTTTCAACTCAGCCGCAGTCAGACCAGGAGATACCGTTTACTTCCGGGGTGGTGTCTACCATATGACAACCGACAATCTGGCATATCCATATACAGCAGGCGAGGGATACAGGATAAGCCTTGATGGAACAAAAGGAAATTACATACATTTTTTTGCTTATCCGGGTGAAAATCCTATACTAGATTGTTCTAATGTCAATCCTGCCAGTAATCATAACAGGGGAATATATGGAGAAAGTGATGTAAATTACATCCACTTTAAAGGATTAACAGTCAGAAATGTTAGACAGACATCGGGTAAGGTATCAGTTATTGGATGGGGATTATGTGGCGATAATAACATAATTGAAAACTGTACTGTCCATAGCTGCGGTGGAAAAGGTTTTTTTGGAACAGGGCATAATGTAAAATACATTAATTGTGATGCATACGAAAATACTGATCCTTTGGATTATGATATGCCCGGGAATGACGGGGTAGGATTTACGAATGTAGATGTGGTAAATAATGATGGAAGCATATATTATATAAACTGCCGTGCTTGGTGTAATGGAGATCAGGGGTTTTCAGCTATATCTAACGGTTATTTAGAGTTTAATGGATGTTGGTCATTTAATAACGGTAATCTTCAAGGAGAAGGTCATGGATTCAAGATGGGGTCTGTTGGAATATATCCAGACCAACCAGATTTCGGGCCGCTAAAAAGGAAATATGTAAATTGTATTGCAGCATATAATAGAGCAAATGGGTGGACTACAAATGACTCTGATACGCCTACCCGGCACCAAGAAGTTCATCGAATGCATATCTATAACAATCTCTCTTTCTTTAATGGACATCATTTATCTGATTCTTGGCCTCCGATGCAATATGGATTTGTAATATATAAAACAGCTTCTGATGCAAGTCTAGAATTAGCCAGAGAATATTATAATAATATTTCTATTGGTAATGAAGATGGTGATGTATTTATACATTCATATCCGCCCAGCAATCCTGTTTTTGCTAGTTACACACACTCTAATAACTCATGGGATGGAGGAGTAACTGTAACATTGGATGATTTTGCTGCAGTACCGATTAACAGAGAAGCTGGAATAACTCTATTGATGAGCACAAGAAAATCGGATGGCTCGCTTCCAGACTTGGGAAACTATTTTAAGCTTGCCGAGGGATCTGATCTGATAGATAAAGGATATGATATCGGATTATCCTATTCTGGTTCTGCTCCAGATCTGGGACCTTTTGAATCGAATTTTACAAGAACTACTCCCATTGCACCTGTATTCAGCAGCGCATCGATAGAGAATGCAACCCCGGCTAGGGTGGATATAACATATAACCTGACACTGGCTAACATCGTCCCGGCTGCTTCTGCCTTTGCAGTAAGGGTGAACGCAGTTTCCAGAACGGTTGCTTCAGTCGCTATTTCAGGAACCAGGGTGCAACTGACCCTCGCAAGCCCAGTGGTTTACGGTGATGTTGTAACTGTTGCCTACACAAAACCTGCAGCAAATCCTCTTCAAACTACTGCAGGAGGGCAGGCGGCATCATTATCGGCACAGAATGTCAAAAACAATATTGCTGCTCCTTCGGTACCTGTATTCAGCAGCGCATCGATAGAGAATGCAACCCCGGCCAGGGTGGATATAACATATAACCTGACACTGGCTAACATCGTCCCGGCTGCTTCTGCCTTTGCAGTAAGGGTGAACGCAGTTTCCAGAACGGTTGCTTCAGTCGCTATTTCAGGAACCAGGGTGCAACTGACCCTCGCAAGCCCAGTGGTTTACGGTGATGTTGTAACTGTTGCCTACACAAAACCTGCAGCAAATCCTCTTCAAACTACTGCAGGAGGGCAGGCGGCATCATTATCGGCACAGAATGTGACCAACAACGTAATTCCTGAGAATCAACCACCGGTAATCAATATTTCATCTCCAACAAAAAGCACATCCTACATTGCTCCTGCAACAATAACAATTGATGCTGTGGCTTCTGATCCGGACGGAAAAGTTGTCAGGGTTGAGTTCTTCCAGGGTACCAAGAAACTTGGAGAGACTAGTTCTGCGCCCTACTCATTCACGTGGAAAGAAGTACCCCAAGGGAGTTATTCAATTACTGCAGCTGCAACAGATAATCAAAACAGCAGAACAGTATCAGGAGCAGTGACTATTGTCGTTGAAAAGCCAACCGCCACCGTAAATCAATTGCCAATTGTAACAATAATTTCCCCTTTAAAAGACAACAACAGAAAGTACAAGAAGGGAGAAAAGATTACAATTACTGCACAGGCCGAAGATCCTGACGGTACAATAAGTAAGGTTGAATTCAAGAGTGGCAGTCTCGTTCTTGCTCAGATTGTAACACCTCCTTACTCATTCACATATGAGCCAGCTGATACAGGTACCATTGTTATGACAGCCTCAGCTACTGACAACTACGGCGCAACGTCTGTATCTGAAAGCATCGAACTGTTGATCGGATCATCAATCAGTAATTTTTCGGATTTTATCAGCCTCTATCCTAACCCAAATGGCGGCCATTTCACACTTGAGACCGAGACTGAAATGCCTGTTGGTCAATTGATTATCAAAATTTTAACTCAAAGCGGCAATGTAGTTCATGAGGAGGTAATGGATGATACAGCACACATGAATAATATTGATATCTCTAATTTGCCATCAGGGAGTTACATTCTCATGTTAACCAGCAGCAAAGAAATCATTGCCGTAAAGAAGTTGCTTAAGCTCTGAAAAGATCCTGCTACTGTGCCAGGAGACCCAATTTGATGATACAGGTTTCTATTCAATTCTCCCGTCAGCTACATCAATAACAAACTTTGAAAAGAGTGGTGAAACCCTCCCGGAGAACTCCCTTCCCGGATGAGAGTCGGTAGCACTTCTTGCATAATAATCCGGAAGGTAGAGACCACCCTCTGTTTCATAGCTGTAAAAATCCCAGAGAAAAATATTATCTCCCTTTTCGTCCCATTCATTCATAAGCCAGGCGTGAAGTTCCTTAGTACGCAAAGCCTGATCCTCTGTCATGTTGTTTTTAACGTTTACAGCAGGAGTCCACATGATGAATTTGGTCTCAGGGAATTGGTGCATCTTGTCCTTCAGGGCGGAGTACTGCAGTTTATAGTTCTCAAGCCTCTTATCACTTGACTCAATATCAGGGCTACCAGTATCTTCAAGGATAAGACTTCCCGGGTAACAATGCTTAAATATTATGATGTTGTATTCCTTTGACAGGATTTCCAGAGTTGGATCGCCATTAAAAGGTTTATCGCCTGAATTCTTTACCCAGATAGTGTAATAGTCATAAGGATAATTGGGTTTATCCTTCGGGAAGGAGAGTTTGGCGATTTTGAAATTTGTCTTGTTTTTACGGTTGTACTTATTAAAAAAGACTTGTACATCGCTTCTGTCGATTAGTTTGCGTACATACCGGTTCGTCTTTCCATACCATATTGCCTGTCCAGTGCTGTGATGAAGGAATATAATCTTTGTCATAGGTTCATGTTTTGATTTACAACCAATTAAAAATACAGCTATTAGTAATAATGCAACTTTGTTCATATAGATTGGATTTATAGTTAGCTACTAAAGTTAGTAATGTTTTAATCATTGAAAACTAATTTATTGTTTTTTAAAGGTAAAGTGCTTTATAACAATAGGTTTTTTCCCCGGATCAGACAATTCTTCTGTATGCAACCGGTTTGGGTTTACCCTGTAGAGAAACTTCTGAGTATTTATACTCATAATTACCTTGGCCGGATTGCCTACAATTACGGAATCATCCGGGTATCTTCCACGGAGAACGCTGCCGGCCCCAACAATACAGTTATTCCCTATTTCAGTATTTGGCAATACTGTACAGTTGATACCAATATGGACATTGTTTCCTATCGTAATTTTTCCAAAGACATCATCACCGGGAAATTCATCCCTGAAACAGCTTATTCCTCCGTCATGTGTAATGAACACTGTACCGTTTGCAATGGCAACATGATCACCAATTTCGATAAGATATGGCTCTGTAGAGAATGACATTGTCTCAAGATGACAATGTTGGCCTATCTTCATTCCTTGTTTTCTCAGATACTTGATTTTCTTATCAGAGTCCGAGTATTCAGCAATTTTTCTTTGTATTCGGTTAAGTAACCTTTTTATTCCCATCTTCTGTCAATGTTCTAAAAAACTAACCTTTGTAGCAATTGGCTTTTCTCTTAAACAAGCACAAGAGAATCTATAGGAATAGACAACCAGAAGCTGTACTTTGTTTTATATTCAAGATTATTGCAAGGTAATTGTTTTGTCTTTTTTTGCTTTTATACTGGATATAACGTCTTCGACAATCCAACCAAAAGGATTGAATTCGCCGGGATGATAAGTTAGACTTGAATCCCAAAAACCCTGTTTAAATAGTCCTTCCGGGAACCCAAAGCCATAGCTGACTTCTACTATCAGAGGTTTATCATTATGAAGAACGAAATCGAATGCAGCAGTCTGTAGTTTGAGTTTGGATGATACCTCAAATGCAATTTTAATTGCTTCTTTCGGGATATGTGAGACATCCAAATCAACTATCCAACTGCCAGATGCTCTAAAATCCCCGGGTCTCACTCCCCGCCTTGTAGCAAAGCACTTATCCGCCACAAAATTAACCCGGATATCATGCGTATTATCAGGTATGAAGTCCTGAAAATAGGCATACCCACGCTCTTTCCCGAGAACACGAGTATAAGGAATCGGGTAGACCAAACGTGCAAACCCTTCTAGTACCTCCATGCAGCTAACCTTTCCACTCTTAAAAAGTCGCCATCTTTCTTTTAAACCATGCCACGCATCATATTGCTCAAACCCTTTGCCAAACGCTTTGTTTATTAACTGATGAGCAACTGCACGACTCCTTACCAACCTGACATTGCTGGAGGCAGAACCTCGTCTGAGTTTGAAGACCTTTGGATAAAATGTATTATCGGCCCATTTCTTGGCTTCATTTATTGTGTAGAATACGTGAGATGGAACAAGGGGGGCATTGATTGCTTCAAGCAAATATTTCTGACCTAGTTTATCATCAAAATGCCAGCCAGTACGAAAGTCCGGAAATACGACTTTCCCTGCCATCTCAAGTGAATAAAGAAGTTGTTTAGCGAAAAGAATATCCCTCTGACTCATATGGTAGTGATGCCACATTAGTGCATCACAGTCATCCAATTGCCTTACAATATCGCTATCGTAACAGTTTACGATCTTGAAAGGTATTTGATTCTCCTTACAATAGGAGATCCATCTCTCACTATATGATATCTTTGAATGGTGAATCGCAATTCTCATTTGTTTTGTTTATATACTCTGGCAATTAAGCGAGTTCTATGTTCCCAATCACCTGAATCAGGGCTATTGGAGTAAGCTTGAGGCATTAAAAATCAATAATTCTCCATCAGCAAACTCTTTCTGATTCAAGACTGTAACTATTAAGTAAGGAAGACCCTGATTTCGTTGCAGACGCAACTTCGCAAAGTTATAACGAAAACCGGGTTTGGTATAATCCCAACTTCCACACAATAGGTTTGTAATTTTACCACTTTGTTCCAACAGGTACAATCTGGTTCTGTCATCCTTTTCATTGGGGAAATTCTCCCGGTCGGAACTCATAATTATGGTGCCGTCCTCAAGTCGAGTTGAATAGAATAATGCTCCCTCCGTCTTATTCAGACGCTCAAGCTCCTTTTTTCTCTTATCCCATCTGTACATGCCTGACAACTCTTCAGACCCCGTATCAGTTCCCCAGTATATAGCCTGTTCTGTAAACACCAATTGGCATGCACGCCAGATCTGGTTCCCCTGCCCTATTGGATGTATGGTTTTAAAGCAATCATCAGACCACCCTATCATAGGTTCATTATTCTCATCGCCAGTGCAAACCCACATGATTCCGGTATAAGGATCAGACTGAAGTGCATGAATATGACGAATTTGCCCCGGGGGAAAAACATGTACCTTACTCCACTGTTGCATCTTTTCAGTATACTCATAAATTGTCACACCTTTTCTGTCAGGATTGTTAAAATATTCCCCAAAATAGAACACTCCATTTCCAGCAGCCATTAGCCCATGGGTCATTACCCCACGGCCAATGCCTCTGCCAAAATTTGGCATAGTCCCTGTCTTCTTGAAATGACTGTCGCTTTCTTTCTTCAGCCACATTGAGCCCGCACAAAACGTACATATTGTCCCATCCGGATCAATAACCATTTCTACACATTCCGCCCGTAAAGTCAACTTCCTGAAAAGAGTGAAATTATTCAACCAAAACCAGGAAAAACCCGCAGGAATGTGGGAATGTTTTTTAAATCTTGTGCTTCCATGCTCCAATTTATATAATATCAATCCCCGTGAAGCCCAAATATTGCCCTTTGAGTCTGATTGCTGTATTATAAGCTCCTTAGCCCTCAGGCACTTCATCCCAAAAGCAATACTTTCCCGGAGTCTGATTAAATTTGGCCCATAGTAATCTATGGCAAATATGATCGCCAGTATGAGTGCCACAACTACGGTTAAAAGCAAAGCCTCCATAGACTAAACAATATTACGCCTGAAAACTGTTCTGAAAATAATTTGAATGTCTTTTGCCAGGCTCCAGTTATAGTAGTAATCAAGATTCAGACGTACCTTATCGGGCCAGATTATTTCGTCCGTATATTTTTGGGGATTATCTACTTCTGCAAGTAACCTCTCCTCATTTGAGTATTTAAGGGTGGCTGGTCCGGTAATACCAGGCCGAAGCTGAAGAATGGCCATCTCCTTCCCTTTTAACCTGTCTGTAAATTCAGGAACATCGGGTCTCGGACCAACAAGGCTCATGTCGCCTTTCAGCACATTCCACAATTCAGGCAGTTCGTCAAGTTTATATTTTCTAAGTATGGCTCCCAGCGGGGTTATTCGATTGTCTCCCAATATGGATGTTGTATTACTGTCTTCATTGACAACCATTGACCGAAACTTAACTATCGTGAATAATTTACCATATCTGCCAGTACGCTGCTGGCGAAACAATATGGGACCTGGCATACTCAATTTAATCAGAATAGAGATAATCAGTAGAATCGGACTGATTAACAATAACCCGACGAGTGAAACAATTATGTCAAATATTCGCTTGATCATACTGTCAGGAGCGAAGAGCAAGTGAGCCTATTCTGAAGAAGTGATTTTACGGAGATGAGTTAGCGAACAAACTCTACAAGAAGATAGTCTGCCTGAAGTTCTTTAATTACTTTGATATGTGAATTCCTGGAATGTGAATGCATTACCAGCTTGTTATTACGCGAGATTGTTGAGAGGCATCTGAAATTCATTCTCCAGGCTATATTGTACATTATTTTATTCATAACATCACCTATCCCCCTCCCTCTGTGGTTTTTATCAATTAACCTCCCTACAAAGCATTTCCTGTTGGCAAAAAATCGAAGAAAAAAGTACCCGATCATACTACTTCCTTCAAAAACACCCATCATCAGGAAGGCCCTGACATTAAATTGCTTTTTGATTGACCTCAGGTCAAATGCATGAGGATGAAAGAATTCAAGATCATCAACAGGCTGCTCCTTAATAAGTTCATATAGTTGTTCAGAGTCATCTGGAATAAGCCTTCTGAAAGTATACGTGTCATGTCTAAACTCTTTGAAGACTTTGGGAAGTATACGTTCCAGAGTTGTGCTGTAAATCATGGTAAACAAAACGCTGTTACCCCATTCAATGATAGCCCAAATTGCGCTGAGATTGTGTTTAATGAACAAAAGTAACTTCTCCATTACAAATACTTAACCAATTCTTCTTTGAGACCCTTCTTAACCGGTAACTGCCAGAGAAGTTTGCACCAGTTATGATTTCCCTCGATAAGCTCAGGTCCTTGATCAGTAATTGCAATATCCCAGCCAACAGACTGATTACCCCGGTATAATATAGCCGCATGCCTTATCATATCTACAGTCTCCTTCCAGAATGGCAGTATAAAACCATCTATTGGAACTCCTGTTACCGGATGAACAGTTCTGTCCTCCAGTTCAATATCACTGTAAACCCCCGGCCCGCAAACTATACCTGTTTCCATGTCTACAGGTGCAGCCAGGTTGCCTGCAGCCATATTGTCAACTTGAGAATTTACCGATATTCTTAGCCGGGTTCCTAAAAAAATGACTTCGTTTCCGGAAAGCTGGGTAAAAATCCGTACTGTATTCAATCCTGACGGAGACAAATTCATTAAAGAAGGATGCTGCACCACGTACTCCTCAACCAGATCATAGCCTTTATCTCCCATTAAGCGCAACAGGGAATCAACATTATAATCCTGACAATTAATTACCTCAACCTCAGCACCAATTTGACCCCTTGAACCTTTCAGGACCAATTTACCAGATTTATTCTGGAGAAGTTGATTTGCGCGATTATGATTACCTTCTATACACCTTAACTCTGAATAATCACGTCTTACAAAACCTGAGTAGTGTTTCAAAAAGCTAATTTTATCCTCCAATATATCTCTGCTCTCTTTGGGATTCATTTTCAACTGATATTCATACATAAACCCAGTACCAGCCCATTTACCACGCTCTTCCCTATTTAGTTCATAAAAACGAAAATAGAAATAATCAAGAATGGAAATCTTATACTTTAAAGATGAATAAAAGATATCCAGCAGGATGATAATAACAGGTTTTCCACTCCTGATTTTAGCAATTTGCAGAAACTTTTTGAATTTAATTCTGTCAGTCTTTGCCAGATAATATAAAAAATACCCCAGCCTCTCGGGATGCATTTTGTGTCAGATTAAAGTTATAGTTAATTTTCGAAATGTTTCATAATGATATTGTATGAATGATCAACGGTATAGTTATTAAGGAAGTATCGATAACCGTTTTTGCCCATTTCTGACCGGAGATCCGGATCTGACGACAGTTGCCTGACATTTTGGCTTATAGTCTGAATATCTCCGGATTCCGACCATATTCCAAAATGATTATTCTCAAGTATCTCACCAAGATCTGTGTTTCTGTCAGTAGCGGCCAACACAGGAAGCCTATACTCAAGATATGAAAGCAGTCTGGAGGGGAAGTTCGGAATGGTGAAACGTTGATCAAGAAAAATCATTCCCACATCACTTGACCTCAGTAGTTTATTATATTCTCTCTTCACCATCTCAGGTATAAGCCTTACATTCTCAGGCTTCTCCCTTGCGAGCCACAATTCTATCTTTTTATAATCCGTTCCTGAGCCTACTATCAAAAAAAAACACTCATTTCGTCCCTTCTGAGATTCTAAGAAGTTTACAACAAAGTCAATGCCTTGAGGTTTCCCAAGATTGCCCCCATAAATGAATAAGGTTACATCCGGAGGAATCCCGTAATTCAACCTGGTCTGACTCTTCATGAACTCAGTAACTGGTTCTTCAAATAATTCATGGCTGTTCGGATTAACCTCAATATTCATCGGGCTTATCTCCGGATTGTTTTTATGCAAGTATTCTACATTCGCAGGAGACATACACCCTATATAATCCGATATTGCGTAGAGCTTCTTCTCCTGTATTCGCATATATTTATGCAATAGCCCTCCGTGCCTTATTAGCCCAAGGTCCACCGCGTTCTGAGGGAAAATATCCTTTAGCAGGAGATATGACAATGCTCCGTGTTGCTGCTTAATATAACGAACCAGGTTCGAAAATGTAATTGGGGGAGTTGAATATAAAATCAAATCGAATCTTACTTTGGGGAGATGCTCTTTGATTACTACAAAATACTGCCAGCCAAGAATATAGTTGTACAACCATTTGCCTACAGGATTCGCCTTCTGCAGAAGTAAAGTCTTTACTTTTAAAATATTGACATTGTCTTTCCTGACAAGTATTGATTTTCGTATATGCTTTCGTTCTACAGGGGTTATAATATACACATTGTGACCTTCATGACTGAATTTTCGTAGCAGATCAGGGTAAATACCACGATCATTTATATCATCAATTCTTAGAATTGTTAAGAAAAGGACATTCATTTAATATAGCATATCAATTGACGCTTTCCAGAAACTTAAGGGCTTCAGCTGAACTCATGAACTCAACGTCCGGCCATTTTGCCAGAATACTTATTAACAATTTTTTAAGTTCGCCAAGTCCCTTCTTCCGATTGGCAGGATCCAAGCCTCCGGCATAACTGGCTCTATGAGTGCTGATAATTGAAGGTTTACCCCATCTGAATGCAGCATCAATTTGTTTTATAGTAGACTCTATCCCTTGATAATGCTCGCCGGCTGGTTCAAAACTACAATTCCTGGTATAGTAGGTGAGTCCTTCCGGGCCCTTCTGACCCGGTATTCTCAATCGTGTCTTTAACCTACTGGTTTGATAAGGGTAACGAGTAAACAGGTTAACACAAAGGAACTTTACCCCTGCCTTAACTAATACACTCTCAAAGTCAGGATGGAAAATCCCATTAGCAGGTACAAACACCGCGGGTTTATGACCAAATATTTCCTCAAAAATTGTTATGCCATCAATTAATGAATCTACCAGAAATGGTTTTTGCTCATCTTCAGTAAAAAAGAATTCTGCTCTGAAGCCTCTTGCCGGGGGTAAAAGTTCAGGTACATCTACTGAAAGGAAACCATTGTCAAAAGCTGTTAATAGCTCCTTATTACCTCTTCTGAGCTCTTCCATCCAATATTGAACCGCAATATGCTCACGACCATGCAGTTCAGGCATAAAGATGCCTGCCCGTATACCCTCTTCCCATAGTTTAAACACTTCTTTACCAGGGTAATAATGATTCAGAGTCTCTGTGAACTTTTCATAATAGTAATGATCAAAGCCACCTGCCTTGATTCTTTCAAAATCCGGGTTGGCCATATTGGTAACAGGTGTAAAAACGGCAGGCCTGTTACAGGAGTCCCTTACACTGTCAAGAACAGCAAAAAGTTGTTCAAGGTCTTCCACTGTTTCCAGGGTATCAACTCTGTTCCATACTCTTCTCTCCACATTTATTCCGGCATTCCAAAGACGTTCATAAACGGCTAAAGAAGGCATATTAATTCCTCCCCAGTCGTCACATTCTATGACAACTAGTTTTCGTGATGACTTCCATCCCGGAATATTCTTAAGACTCTGGAGAATATTGTTAACAAACACCCTTAAGACTACTTATTATATGATTTTCAAAGATTCCTGATAAAGGCTGATATAATCCTTGTACCGGGCATCTGCAGAAAACTTACTGACAGCTCGTTCCCTGCATTTCCCTGAGATATTTGAGTTTTCTGAACACACAATATCCATAATTGATTCATGCAAAGCCCTGACATCGCCTTGTTCTACAATACATCCGGTCCCTTCATCAATTGACTCGTGACTTCCTCCGGTCCGATAGGTAATAACAGGTGTCCCACAAGATAAAGCCTCGATATTAACCAAGGGAAAGTTATCAAGATACGTTGGGTTAACAAATACTTCAGCACCGGCATAAAGCGAGGCGAGGTCTTCTATACTATCCGTCCGTCGGATACCTTTTATGCCATCTCCCAGCGATTTTATCTGGTTAACCGAAAGACCGACGAGCACTATATCTATACTGTTATCCAGTATCTCACGCAATCTGATAAAATCTTTAAGGCCTTTTCTTTCATCCCATATATTGGCTACCCCAAGAATATATTTTTTTGTAAGAGAATATTTCTGTTTTACTAATCCGTTAAAATCAGGGCTGAATTTTAAAACATCCACTCCGTTATTTATTATTCTTATATCACAGGAAGACAGAAATGAATGGCGGAGATAGCCGGCCAACCATTCAGACGGGGATACCAGAACAAGATTTTTCAGGCCTGAAAAAAGTGCTCTTTTTTCACGGTAGTTTCTCCTGGAATTATCAACAAACCAGCTCTTTGGATATCCATGTATATTAGGACAGGCAAAGCATTCAGTCTTCCATTTATAGCAATTTACATGTTCAAAGAAACTGCAATGCCCGGTTATAGGCCAAGTGTCATGAAAGGTCCATATTACAGGTTTGCCTGCCTCTTTAAGGTATTTAAACAGGACAGATATGCTTATATAATATCCATGTATGTTGTGCAGGTGGATAACGTCGGGATCTATCTTCCTGAGTTTCTTGATGAATTTAGTGGTTGAATGTAGTGACCCAAAGCCATGCCTGTCAAGCAGGCGTGTTTTGAGCAGATGTAAGCTCACATCAGTTTTACCGCCGATTTTTATTAATTCAGAATCACAATAATTACCGGTTCTGCCATAAGCTATATAGCTCTGGTGCCCTCCGGATATTAGCTGTGCACCTATTCCGGCAGCAATACGCCCATGGGATCCGGAATTTGCCGTGACATTTATCTGAAGTACTTTCATGAGTTTATTAAGAGATCGTAGTATTTTGAGCCAATGTTCTCGATTGAATATTCCGTGATTGACTCCCTCGCCCTGGCTCCCATTATGTTTCGAAGTGACTCGTTATCCATTAGCCGCTCAAGCCTCTCAGAAAGTGTGCAATAGTCATTCACAGGAACCAGGTATCCATTGTGCCCGTCTATTATCATCTCTGATGGTCCTGAGATACAATCAAATGCCACCACCGGAATGCCTGCAGACATTGCTTCACCAATAACATTCGGAAAACCTTCTGACTCTGATGCTGAAACAAAAATACTGCTTCTTTGGTAAAATTTCTCAGGATCAGTCCGATAGCCTTTAAGGAAAACTTTAGACTCTGCTCCAAGGGAATAGACCAGATTTCTAAGCTTTGACATATTATTCTGTTTCAAAGCGTCTCCGCCAACAATAACTAATTTCCATCCAGGACGATTGATCTTGCAGAAGACTTCGATAATCTTATCATGATTCTTTGATTTAATTAACCGTCCAATAGTCAGAACAATTTTGTCTTTTTGTGAGTCGTCTCCTCCATACATGTGAATAGGATTTCCTATAACAAATATCCTTTCATTATGAAATTGGTTTTTGTAGAGTTGCCTTGCCAATTCTGTCTGTGCGATAACACCTCCAGCCCGGGGATACAACCAACGCCTTAGCTGTGCATGAAAGAAACCAAACTTCTTCGCAGGGCTACACCGGTCAGATACATAAATCTGGAGATCTAAGCCTGCCAAAGCCAGAAGGGTAAAACTATTCCAGTATTCACCAAAGCTCAGTATTGAATGAGGGTCTATCCTTTTTATTACTTTGCGAAGGTATACCAACCGTGATAGTGAAAAGTACAGTCGAAACCGGTTGTCAAACACCTGAGCAGGCATGTGTACCAATATGGAATCCGGAATTTTATAAAAGATTTCGGGTTCCTTTCCGTACAGGACTAAGTGAATTTCGACTTTATCTTTACGACTAAAGAACCAGGTCAGCTCAGACATCACCCGTTCCATTCCGCCGGCCTGCAAAGAAGGGATAACCAGGCACAGCCTTCGTCTTACCATTGCTGTCTCATCTTCTTTGTACAATGTCTTGTTTCCCTGATGAGAGATTGATTACAGTAATCCATTCCGGTCATCTGTCAGATCCTGTCAGGGAGTATTTCCTCTTCTGACTGATTCGTTCAGAAGCTGAATTACCACCTCCCGGTGTGATTCACATCTATAAAGGTTAAGATAAACTCTCAGCTTTCGCTTGCTCAACATTGAAGGGAATAAATGCCGGTGACGCAGGTAATGTAAAAGGCCGAGGGAATGTGGTTCCAAAAAGGCACGGTACATTTTTTCTACCCTTCTGCAATACTTCTCAAACTCCATTTTAAGCTGGTTATCATCTGCAATGACAGAATTGAGAAACTCCAGGTTCCTGTAAAAATTGGCCATTGAATCCCCTGCGAGAAGTTGGACTCCTGCACGGGAAGTGGATTGTTCGTATGGAATGACTCTGAATGTCAATGTGCTGCCGGGTATCAGCTCTACGGCATATCCTGTATTCCAGATGGGATTTCTTTCCGCAGGTATATCAAAGATGAAGTTGCCTAATCCGTAGAATATCGGGACATCGTTGTATAACTCATAGCCACTGTAACAATGGGCATGATGCTGAATGACAGCGCTTGCACCTGCATCTGCAAAGAACCGGAGAGTACTCTTGATCCTTGGACTCGGGAGATTATACATTTCATGTCCGCCATGAACAACAACCACAACATAATCCGACACTGACTTTGCTTTAACAATATCACGGTAATTTTCGATTATGTCAAGAGGATTTGCTCCAGGGTGATTTCCATGGGTAGTAGAGAATTCATTTTCGGCATAATTCAAAACAGTCCATCTGTAATTACCCAACTGACATTTGTATAATTTTCCTGCATCAGACAGGTCTTCTCCGGCACCTACATGACCAATCTTATAGTCATCACAGGCTCTGATGGTTGAAGAGAGCCCCTTAATACCATAGTCCATAATGTGGTTGTTGGCTAGTGTGACCAGACCAAATCCCCAATCAGACAGAACCTTTGCTGTATCTATGGGAGCCTTCAACAAGGGTCCGATTTTCCTTATCCCCAGTTCAGAATCAGTCAATGGACATTCAAGATTCGTTACGGCAAGGCCTGCGCTTTTTACGGCAGGAAGAAAATCATGCAATAATGAAGCTGCTCTGCTTTCCCGAATCAACTCACCGGTCCTGTTTACGGGACAGAAATCACCCGTTATCAATATACTGGCATTATTCGTCATTACCTGTCTTTCGGTTCTTATCAATTAAATCACCCAGTTCCTCAGCCGTCATGAATTCGACTTCGGGCCATTTTTGCAACAACCTGATAAATAGCATTCTCAACTGTCTGAGGTTATTATCCCTGTTTGACTCCACGAGACTACCAATGAAATTTACCCGATGGGATGTAATGACAGCAGGTTTGTTCATTTCGAATGCCTGAGAAATCTGGTGCAGGCAATCATCGACAGAATTCCTGTTTGGATAAAGGGTTGGTTCAAACCCGCAGTTGCGTTCAATATGTATCTGCCCCTGATGGTTTCGTCTACCTGTGAAGTGGCGTATTTTCCTGTTTTTAACAGTGCCAGGCACAGGTGCGTTCTGAATTATTCCCCCCTTCAGATACCTTATACCCAACTCCGCGAGATCCGGTTCAATCTCTACCGGCCATGTATAATTCGGAGCAATAAAAGATCTGGCCGGGTACCCGAAGATTTGTCTGAAAAGAGCGATTCCATCTGCTATAATCGTTCTGATCTGATCGAGATCACGGGCATCATGTACATCGAACACCTGAAGATAACTTTTTCGCCTTTCACTTGTGATATGTGTACTTATCCCGAACAATCCATGGTTGAATGCCAACATTGTCTCGGGCATACCTGCACCGAGAGCATCCATCCACCTGATCACATTCAGATGTTCCCTGCCATGGAACTCAGGATGAAACAGTTTCCTTGTCATCCCTTCCTTCCAGAGATGAAAGGAGTTGTGGCAATCCGGAAACCTTAAAAGGGTATCTGTGAATTTTTCATATTGATACGTGGTGAATCCTGAATCCCTGATCCTTTCAAAATCAGGGTTAGCCACAACACAGTTAGCTGTGAGTACCGGGTGGTTTCCGTTGAAGTCCCTGAACATGGCCAGGAGCTCAAAAAGTGCTGAGAGATCCTTTTCGCTGGCAAGGGAGTCATAACGGTTATAAGGGCAGTTGTCTACCCTTATTCCTTTGGCTAACAACAAATCATATGTTGCCTTGTCAGGCATCCTGATGCTTCCCCAGTCATCTGATTCAATGACAACTATTCGCCGGGGTGTGTGCCATCCGGGTAACCCATTTATCAGCTGTACAATTTTCTTTTTAAACATTGTGGGTTTAATACGGCGGTTTATCTATACGGAATTCAAGAGATAAAAACCACCCTTTACAGAATCGTCTGGAATGTCATGGTAACAGAACCTGATTCAGAGCAGACCTTTGATTTCTTCTATCAGGGGTACACTGTCTGTATATAAGGCTCCAAATACCGGATTCCCTATAACCGTTACCAGGCCGTAAAAATCCATCCCCTCCCTGATCTTGACAACACAGAACAAAATCAAAAAAGGAAGCAGTAACGTACGGATAACAGAAATGCCCTTGTTTTGTGAAAAAGCAGACAGCAAAACTATTGCAAAGGAAAACATGAATATTGTAGCCACAGTAAGGACGCGTTCACCTGACGGGACCAGACTGAATATATTTGCAAAGCCATACAGCAATACTGTAAAACAGAACAATGACATCAGGTCCTTTCTGGTCATCAGGTTACGCTTGAAAAACAGATAAACAAAAATCGCAATACTATAAACAACCCAACGCATTGCAAGTCTTGAATATACAATATACCAGTTATGCAGTTCCATGCGGCTTGCCCTGAATTCGGCATATTCAAGATTTGTATAACCCGTAACCCTGGCTTGAAGAAAGCCCGGAAGAAAAGAGAGTGACTCACGTACAAAATCAAGATCCAGTTCCTTTATAAATGATGTTATGATAAAAAAACCAAAATAGATGTCAATTTTGTTTTTCAGGAAATGGTATAACATCAGTATAGCGAAAGGGTAAACGAAAGAGAAGTGAACAAGAATCGCAAAGGCAGACCAAAGAAGGTTTTTAATTTTACCCTCAAAAAAATATGGCAACGCACCAAAGAGGAAAATCTGGGCTGCAGTCCACATTCTGAACCCGTTAATGTTCCAGATCGGATTTAACAGGGCAAATGTAAGAATGTAGACGAAAAGGACAACTGTGATTTTTCCTTGCAGTCTCTCTAACAAATACCAGATATTGCTCGTGTAGAAAAACCCAAAGATTGTTCCGAATACAGTGAACAGTACTGTTGGGTTGGCAGTCATGCGTGAAATCAGATAGGTAATCAGAGGTTGAACTATATCTACATAATTTGAACTCTCTGAATAAAAGGACTGCCACAATTCTGAAAGACTCATATTGGAGTTTGCGTATTGAGTCAGCAGTCTGGCATAGTATTCAGAATCAGCAGCCATCTCACCTTCGGCGATAATGAAAGTCAAGCCGAAGAAAATACAGAACAACCAGAAAATATTTCTGGAGAAGGGTTGTCTCCAGTACTTTAAGGATGCAAGCATGACGCCGAATGGCCAAACCAGGAAACTGCCATAATAATAGAGTTCCTGTTTCCGGGTGTAATCATTCATAATACTATTTCCGCTGATATACCTTAGCACGGCCTGTTACCTTTTATCATGCAAGTCTGTAAACGCCCGGGCAACAACCTTTATATTATAGGTTTGAGGTGATGCAAGATTCATCCTTTCTGAATAATCATAGTCCATAAATCTAAGCAGTTGCGAGAAGTCGGAGCCAGATGTGATATTTAAAACCGGTCTTCCTGTAATCGCATAATCAATAAGCTTGCTCGGAAGCTGAGTTGATGTATTATTGTCAAAATTAATAAGGAAATCCATGCCGGCGAGCACTGTGAGCAGTTTTTCTCTTGGGATATTACTCCTTATTTCAATCTTCTCTCCAAGTGCTTTTTTAAATGGGAGGAGCAGACCTTCCTGTGAAGTATAAACAATGAATCTGAAGTCTCTTCCGCATTCTGTCAGAAATTGTAAAAGTGCCCCTGGGTCCCTCTTACCGGGGATAAATCCTCCTGCATAGGCAAAAACCGGGTATGAAGTGGATTTCCGGTACTCGGGAATCTCCAGATCATCAAGCCTGATACCCTGCGGGATGATCCTTATCTTGTGATGAAACTCAGGATAATAAGCTGATACAGCCCCCTCGAAAGGCACGGTTAGATAGTCAGCCTTACGGCAAAACCACTTCTCAACGTACTTAAAATAGAATAATTTACGAAAGGAATCCGTAGTATCTCCCATGTATGGATCTCCACAGTCAGCTACCCAGGTGTCAGCAATTCTATGCTTCCTGCTTCTTGCTTTTGCCACCCCCCAATGAACCGGATAAGGGACTGCGACAGATATCATCAGGTCATATTCCTTCTCGTGTCTAAGGCTTTTTGGTATAATAAAGAATAGTTCGATCCAGGGGTACTCAAAAAGCAATCCAAGCATCCTCCTGATTAATCTTTTAATCATAGAAAGAGCTCCGTTACCAGTTATAGTTAAGTCTTTGAACCTGATCCGACCCAAATCCTTGAAGACGAGGTTATGATCAGCAGCATACTGTGTGTAGTCGTAGCCCTTGAAAGGAATCCGGACTGTTACTTCATGCCCCTGTCTGGCAAGTTCCTTTGCAAGCTCGGTTGTCCGGAATGAACGGGGTGAGATGATTGGGTAAAAGCTGAATGCTACTATCAGAATTCTTTTGCCGGCAGGTTTTATATAACCATCAGTTCTTTCCATTTTCGTGATTCCTTTAACAATCGTCCCGTTTAAAAAACTATTGCCTGACCCGAAATTTCTGCATCCATTCACTGAAGAGAATTATACGCCAATATGTAAAATCAAAAGGGACCTCACCCTTGACGAGACGGTCAAAATAGGTAACTGATTCCGGTTTTATAATTCCATCGGTGACAGATATCGCTTCAAGGATCCATTTGCGGAAAAAGTCAGGTTTCTCCTTTTTTACCCATAATTCTTCCGGTGTTGTAAAGCCCATTTTATCCTTTCTGTTCTTAATCTTTTCAGGAAGGAGATTATCCATTGCCTCACGCATTACTCTTTTTGTGACTCCATCCTTATCAAGAAAATCGTCAGGCAACGAATATGCAAATTCAACCAGACGGTGGTCCAGAAACGGAACTCTTGCTTCAATGGAATGTGCCATCGAATTCCTATCCTCCCACCTGAGATACTTGGGTAGAGTACTGTAAAAGGTCAAATGCTCTGAAATCTCAGGGACAGAATTCATTTTTACAGGAATCACATCATACGGATGTGTAAAGGATATCCCAAGTTTTTCAATATCTACAATCTTCCTGATAAAGTCAGCACTTCCCGTAATGTTTACAAGACGGCCTCTCAGGAATGAAGGAATCAGATGAAAAGAAATGTGCCTTAGAAGAGTTGCTTTTGGTATTGGTCTGATTTTCCTAAGGTTTCTGATGTCACTATTTAGACTACACCATCTGAACTGCCGCACCATATCTGCATACCTTGCTGCGGTAAACTGGCCATACCCTCCAAGATACTCGTCAGCACCCTGTCCGTTGAGCAATACTTTGACACCATTTTCCCGGGCCAGGCCGAAAATTTTAAATCCAAGAAAAGCGCTCTGCGACTGATAGGGTTCATCCTGATACCAGATCAGTTTTTTCGTTGTATCAATTGCATCCTGAAGTTGAGGATAAATTATATGAGAATCCACTCTTATATGCTCAGTCACAATATCCATCCATCTTTTTTCATTATACCGTTCATCGGCAGCACAAGATGAAAAGGTCTTCTGTAGCTCCGCGGTACCATTGTTTCGCAAAATACGGTTTACCTCGCAAACAATCGATGAGGAGTCTAGACCACCGGAAAGTGCTGTTCCAACGGGTACATCTGCCATTAAATGTTCGCTAACTGCCTGTTCAAAGAGACTCCGGAATGAAGCAGCTGCCTCTTGAAATGATCCGCTAAACTGGTTCCGGATGAGTTTATACCATTTCACAGATCTGATTCTTCCATTCCTGTCTCTGCGAATATCGCTGATACCCGATCTGAAGTATGATCCGGCAGGCAACTGGTATACACCGGAAAACATTGTCTCATCAGTATGGTCAGTAAAAGAGTATATAAGGTAATCACAGACCCGGCTCCTGTTCATGTCTGCAGTCCATCCACTACACACGGTAAACTGTTTGATCTCACTTGCAAAATAGAAACTTTCGTCCGGAGAAAACCAATAATACAATGGTTTTATTCCATACCTGTCTCTTGACAGAAATACTTCATTGAGTTTATGATCATAAATGGCAAGGGACCACATTCCGACAAACTTTTCAAGGCATTTCTCACTCCATGCAGCGTATGCTGCCAGAACAACTTCAGTGTCTGTCCTGGTTGTAAACTGATAACCTTTCGATTGCAATTCAGCCCTGATATCATTGTGGTTGTAAATCTGCCCGTTGAAAACAATCCAGAACCTTCCTTCCAGGTAAGACATAGGCTGATGTCCGGCAGCAGACAAATCAAGAATAGATAACCTCCGATGCCCAAATGCCAGGAGATAAGGTTTGTCACCGTTTTCAGATATCCGTGACTCAGGAGCATATTTGAAGTCAGCTGTCAATGATTCCTTACAAGTGTCATTTCCTCCCATTTTGTGAAGATATCCCTGCTTGTCAAGCAACAGGTACCCTTCGTCATCAGGGCCACGGTGTCTTATGACAGAATTCATACTTACAATATCACTGATATTGCCTTCCTGTATCCGAACTAATCCAGACAGCCCGCACATATTACAAGCACTTTACTATTATCAAAATAGGGGAAAAGACATATTATCCATCCGTTGGTTCAAACTATCATATTGCTATTCCGTCTGATCCTGCCCATAAGTAACCTTACTCCGGGGGCATTAACAATCATTGAACTCAAAAGGGCCCGATAGTGAATTCCAAATATGTCGCCAGACAGAATTATGAGGAAAAATGAAACCAGACCCGAGATCCCGAGCGAGAGAAAAACATTAAGATTGAGCAATCCGGTCATGAAACTGACCAAGCCACAAATTACAGAGGAGTGCAATAAAACCTTCCCCATAGTACTGAAAGGTATCACATATTTCAGGCTCACCCCAAGTACCCTGGCTGAAATGTAGATGCCAACACATACCTGAGCCATATAAAAAACGCGCGAAAGGGCTGCATATGTTGCCGGCGAACCAGACAGACTAACAATGATGAAACCCACAAGCCATATCGCAACAGCCTGCACCAGATGTATCCTGGCATATATCCTGGTCTTGCCCAGGGCAAAGAGAACAGTCTGGAATACTATGATATTAAAGTAACCTATCATCATCCCAATAATAAAATATACTGCCGAAGCTTCATACTGCTGGCCATACATTGCAACAACGGAATTCTTGGCATTGAATATGAAGAAGGCCAGTATAGGATAAACAAGTATAATTGATCTCTCAGTTGCACTTTTCCAGGTCCGGCAAATATTATCAAGACCTTCAGAAGACTCACTATACCGGGAGAAAAGAGGCAACAATACCGTTACTGTGGCTCCTGCAATCATTGATACAAACGGCAGGTCAATAAAACCATTCGAAAATTCCGCAAAGACTTCAGCTCCATAGTATCTGCTGATAAAGAACTGATCAGCAAACCTTATGATGATACCATACACTGTTGCCACCATGAGAGGTAAGCTATAACTGAATATATGTTTATAACGAAACCGGGTAGGGCTGCGCTCATACGAATTAAAAGGCTTTATAATCAGATAAATACCAACAAGGAATGAGAACATTGAGGCAACTATCCATCCGAATAAAGCAGTAATGTAAGTTCCTCTGAGCAATAAGACCGGTAAAGTAATCAGGAACAGCATCAATAGCCTGGAAATAGTTGTATAGATAGCAATAATATGCGTTTTCCTCAAAGTTGAATATATCCCTTCAATACCAATGATCGGAAGCATCAGTACCGGTACGGCTGAAAAGATACGGAGCCCTTTCTGAAGATCCGGATTTTTAAAAAGAGCGGCTACTGCAGGTGCCAACAGAAAAAGTGTAAGCGAAAAAAAAATTCCAAGAATAAAAAATGTTCTGATGAGTTTGTAGACAAAGTCCTTCCCCTCCTCCATAGACTGTTTGGGGAGAAAATAGGAATATGCTCCCTGAAGACCGGCCGAAAACAGGATGAGCAGGGTATTATAGATATATAACACCTGCTTGTAAGTCCCATAATCCGACTTACTGAAATATCTTGCCAGAATTGCAGCGCTTAACAGGGATAGAAGAAATGAACTCAATTGTCCAATTCCGACCCAGATAGCCTGGTTAGTATTGCTGGCTTGGGTATTATCGCTCAAAAAGGACTCTTTTTAAAGAATTGTTTTACTTGGTATTGACATCTGTACCATCTGACTGCCGGCTACGACTAAAGAACTCCATATACAGTTATCTCCAAGAAAACAAGAATCATGCTGGCTGATCATCAGAGGCTGACATAGAGGTTTATGACATTATAAGGGGTTTGATCAGGCAGATGATTTTAATTACCTCCGTGACTTTTTCTTCCTTCCCAAAAGTGATTTCCCTGATCTCCGTTTGTCAGTTGTATAGCCGTATCTTTCACCATAACCATAATGTTTGCTGTCAGATTGTATGTCATTTATTACCAAACTTACACTCTTGATTCCAGAGGAGTGGATTTCATTTAATGTATTGATGAAACCTTCCCGGATTGTTTTATCCGGCCTGACCACCAGAAGACATGCGTCAGCCAGTGACGCCAGATAGTATGTATCAGAAACGATTCCTATTGGGGATGAATCAATGAAGATATAGTCATAACTCTGTTTCAGTAATCTTAACAGTTCCTGAGTTTTCTCCAGGGCAGTCAATTCTGATGGATTCGGAGGGATAGGACCTGCGGTAATCACCGACAGGTTCTCATATTTCGTCTTCTGAATGACATCCTGGAGGCTGTCTTTCCCGATAAGCCATGTTGAAACCCCTCTATCGTTATCAAGGCCAAACTCCTGGTATAACCTTGGCTTACGAAGGTCAAATCCTACCAGGATAGTCTTTTTATCCAAAAGACTGCTTACTGATGCAAGGTTTATGGCAGAAAAGGTCTTTCCATCTCCTGGCATGGTTGAAGTTATCAGAATAACCGGCGCCTTGGCCTCTTTTGTAAAGAACTGCATCTTTGATCTAAGCAGGCGAAATGCTTCGGCGATTGATGAAGACGGATCGTCAAATACTACAGTATTGCTTTTCCCCTGATAACGGGGAAGATTGCCAACAACCGGGAGGTTCGTAATCCTTCGTATGTCTTCGTACTTGAGTTTCTTATTGAAGAAGTTATTAATAATAATCGTAAATAATGGCAACGCAAATCCCAGGAAAAAGGCTATGAGAGTCACGATTGCCTTGCGGGGTGACACCAATACACTGAAACGTTCATCTGCCGGGTCAATCACCTCACTGTCAGCTCTGTTCGAGGCCTTCTGCATTTCCTGTTCTGCCCTTATTTCGAGAAGGAACGTGTATAGTTCATTGTTGAGTTCAAACTTTCTCTCGATACCTAACAACTGTCTCTCAGTTACCGGAAGGGCCGAAGCCTGGGCATTAGCTCTGTTTATTTGCTGCTGGTTTTCAGATCTGGCCAGGCTGTTGGCACGTCTCAATCCATTAAGCGTCTCCTTCAATGCGTCCTTGGCAGACCTGATTCTGAGCTCAAGATTTCTCTGAAGCGGGTTCATTTCCCCTGCTCCTCTGGCAGTCAGCTGACCCTGAAGTTCTGTCAACTCTGTAACAAGTCTTGTTAAACCCGGGTCTGTTATCCCCATCGTCACCGGAACAATCGGAACTTCTCCGGAGGCGTCCTTTGATAAATAGTCTGCAAGGTAATCATAGTAGTTTGCTTCCAGGTTTAAGCGAGCCCTTTCGTTCTCAAGGAGGGTTACCTGTCCAATTATAGATTGACCTTGTGCTGAAAGATCCATTACCAGATTTGATGAACGGAACTGTTGTAGTTTGTTTTCAGTTAACATAAGTGAATCTGATATCCCTACCAACTGATCATCTATGAATTGAATTCGTCTTAGAGCCTCAGCATTTTTCTTATCAAGGGAGATCGCCTGGAAGCCTTCAATGTGCTTATTCAGGAAATCCACGTCCATAGCTCTGTTGGTTCCTTCAAGACTTATACGTAGAACTGATCCTTCACGTGAAACCAATTCAACTTTAAGTCTGGACAGATACGAATTGGTTAGTCGCCTCCGGCTATGAATGATAAAACAGAGATCCCTGTCTAAATTCCCGGTCAGCCATTTTTTGTCACGGCATTCAATGCTAAAACTGCCGTTTCTGAGTTCTATCACTTCACCGAACCTTGCTTCTTTGCGGTATGGAAAAAACTTAGATGTAGATTCAAGGATGAACACGCTGTCATTGAGAAATTCAAGTGTGAATTCAATGTCTTGTGGTAACGGATTATCTGTATCCGGAATTACCCTTACCGGCATCTCAGGATAGATAGGTAAGCGATTCCTTATTGTTTTGGAATAAAACTCAATCTCGAAGGAAAGCTCATCCAGAGTTTTTTCAGTAAGAGCCCTTGATTTAAGAAGCATTATCTGGTTCTGGATATTCTTCATTCCACCCGGCAGGCCCAGTCCCTGCAAAAGATCCGAATTGTCAACGAGGGTTCTCTCATCCCTGTCATTCACAAGAATTGTCGCAGTAGTACGATAGACAGGCATTGTATGCTTGATGTACCAGTTTGAAGCGATAATGGCCAGAGCAATAGATATCAGAAACCAATACCAATTCTTCAGTACCAGCGGAACTATTACCATTAAGTCAAACGAACTCCCCTGTAACTGTCTGTTCGACTGTTCAAGGGTGAAATTATCTTTTGCTTTCATTGTGTTCGAGATTCTGTATTTGTGATATACTGTTACCCGGAAAAAACTCAGATACTTCTTATGAAGCTCTCCTTATCTTCGCCTCATAGAATCATTCCAATTTACTCAGAGAGTTCTAAAAAAGGCTATCACGCCCAAAGTAGAAGTGATGGTGCTCAAGAGGAGTGTCCAAATGGTGGAATTGACCTCAAATGCCCTCCCTTTCATTGGCATAACATAAATAACATCATTGGGCATGATATAGTAGAACTCCGATGAGAAAATACTGCGGTCAGCAAGAGAGAATTCTTTAATTATCGGACCATATGGTGAAGGTCTGATCAGCTTTAATCTCTGACGGTTACCAAATGTTGTCATATCACCCGCCATTGATAATGCTTCAAAAACGTTTATCCGGTCTCTCATTATTGGATATCTGCCCGGAAGTCTCACCTCTCCTATGATACTTATAAAATTGTTAACCAGCCTTATAGTTATGGCAGCATCAGTTACATACCCTTTGAATACTGAATCAAGCTCAACTTTGATTTCTGATAGGGTCCGTCCCCCGACCATAACTTTCCCCACAAATGGAATCTCAATCATTCCTGATTCGTCAACAGAATAACCGAAAAGAGCTGCACTCTCTTCTGTTAATGACCCTCCCATGCCCACAGGCATGCTGTTGAAAAGCTCTGACCACTGAGGGTCTGGCGTTATTACTCTGATGTAAAGATTATCATGTGGCATTACCTTATAGGCAGATGGCGTAACAGTGCTTTGACGATCACCAGCCTCACGGCTGATTGCCGCAGAACTGCCTGAAAAACGCAGATAAGTAAGATGCTTTTTTGTTACACATGATGATGTCAGGAACAGAATAAAAATTATCAGAAAAAATCCCGAAGATGGTGCTTTCATAGTCAGGGTCATTTTGATATAAAGATAGAAAAAGTGGTTCTTAATCTAATATTTGGATTCACAGTTTTTCAACAAAATCTGAAATTCTGATTTCGATTACCTGCTATCCGGCGATACCATGCCAGACGTTTGACAGAGAGCTCAATCCTTGAATCAACTTAACAACTCTCCAGGAAGTGTTCGAAACCTTATAATCTACGGAAATCTCCTTTTCAATACCTGCATTTTTCTCAAATATCACCAATTCAACAGATCTCATTACAACTTCCTCGCTAAACCCGGTTAAGACAATTGTCCCCGCGTCCTGTGCCTCAGGCCGTTCCATGGAGTTGCGAAGGGAGATGGCAGGAAAACTGAGAATGGCTGATTCTTCACTGATCGTGCCACTGTCAGAGACCGTACATAGCGCATTCGTCTGAAGATGAACGTAGTCTGTAAAACCAAATGGCTTCAGGAAACGGATCAGTGAATTCATCTTCAGATTATCTGATGCCTCCAGACGCTTACGTGTCCTGGGATGGGTTGAGACAATAACAGGCACCCTGTAATCTTCAGCCATGCGGTTCAGAATCAACAGAATCCTCCTGAGGTTCTCCAGATTGTCAACGTTTTCTTCACGATGAACTGATACTACAAAATACTGCCCCTTAGTAAGTTTAAGGGTATCCAGTATATCTGAAGCGTTAATCTTCGGCCTGTAGTGATTGAGTACCTCATACATCGGGGAGCCGGTAAGATAAATTCTCCTGTGGGGTAGACCCTCAGATATCAGATGTCGTCTGGCATGTTCCGTATAAACGAGGTTAAAA
>MWDJ01000031.1 GCA_002070505.1 Bacteroidetes bacterium ADurb.Bin145
GTTTCAATATGGAACTCGATTGCGAAAAGGTAAAACGCGAAAGTCAGAGGAGGACGAATACGCTGAGGGAGAGGTATTAGAAACGGTATAACGGTATAACGGTACAACGGTGCAAAGGTGCAAAGGTGCAACGGCGTACGGTCTTAGCCGAATAATGATCGTACAAGATGTTCTATTTTACCCACCCTGACAATTTCGATCTCCGTACCCTTAACAGGGATCCCTTTATGAAATTTTGAAAGACAGATCTTTTTAAATCCCATCTTTGATGCTTCTCTGACACGCTGTTCAATTCTTGAGACCGGGCGGATCTCTCCCGACAGACCAACTTCTCCGGAAAAACATATTTCTCTTGATATCGGAATGTCGAGATTCGAAGAAAGAACGGAACTGATCACTGCAAGGTCGATTGCAGGGTCATTAACTTTTATCCCTCCGGCTATATTAAGGAAGACATCTTTTATTCCCAGCCTGAAGCCTGCTCTTTTCTCAAGTACAGCGAGCAGCATATTGAGGCGGCGGATATCGAATCCGGTGGAACTTCTTTGCGGAGTACCATAAACGGCGCTGCTGACTAAAGCCTGGGTCTCAATGAGGAATGGCCTGAGACCGTCAACTGTAGCTGCAATAGAAATACCGCTGAGTGATTCTTCGTGCTGGTTTATAAACAGCTCTGACGGATTGTTCACCTCTTTCAATCCTGTCTCTGTCATCTCAAAAATACCAAGTTCGGAGGTTGAACCAAACCTGTTTTTTGCCGATCTGAGAATCCGGTATACATAATTACTGTCACCTTCAAAATAAAGAACCACATCCACAATATGCTCAAGCACCTTGGGCCCGGCAAGTGTTCCGTCTTTTGTAATGTGTCCTATCAGGAATACAGGGGTTCCTGTGATCTTTGAGTATTTGAGAAGCTGTCCGGCGCACTCCCTGACCTGTGAAACAGAGCCGGCAGGCGATTCCAGCATACCGGTACTGACAGTCTGTATGGAATCGATTATTATTAATCCTGGTTTCATGTTTTCAGCATGGGAGATAATGTTTTCAAGCTCAGTCTCTCCAAGAATATAGCATTGCGGATTGGAATTATTCAGTCGCTGAGCCCTTAAACTTATCTGCTCCTCACTTTCCTCGCCCGACACGTAAAGTATTTTTGATTGTTTCAATATTAGTGCGAGCTGCAGGGCAAGAGTCGATTTGCCAACTCCAGGTTCTCCGCCAAGAAGTATCAGGGAGCCGCTGACAATACCTCCGCCAAGGATCCTGTCAAGTTCATTTAAACCTGTCTTAAACCTGTTCTTCTCATCTGCCTTAACATCATCAAGCAGAACAGGTACCCTTTTAGCCAAATCTTTTGCATATGATGCCTCCCTCGAGGAAACAGGAGTAATGATCTCTTCATGAAATGTGTTCCATTCCTTGCATGAAGGACACCGGCCGATCCATTTAGGAGATTCAGCACCACAGTTCTGGCAGACAAAAACAGTTTTAGCCTTTGGCATGGGTCATTTGCTCAAGAAAATAAATTCAATTTCGAATATATTAAAAAATATGAGGATTGAATCATACATCCTCATTGTTGTCAGCAGCCGGGATCTTCCCGAACCTTCTTCCGAACAGGGCAAAGAAAGAAATTGGTCCGATTATCAGCTCGAAAATGATCTGTGATTCATGTGACAACAAGGCATATACAAGACCATCTTCCAGGTTTACTCCATGGACCACAGCAAGGCCCCTCGACACAAAGTAATGGAAAGCACCGATCCCTCCCTGTACAGGTAATGACATTGCCAGTCCTCCTACGACAAGTATAAAAAATGATTCCCAGAAAGTAATGTCAGATGTACTTTCAATAGCAAAAACTACAACCCAGGTCATAAGGGCATAGTTTAGCCATATGAATATTGTATGAAAAATGAATTCCCATCTTCTTTCCAGCTTCGTGATTGTTTTCAGACCATTGAACACACCTTTTATCAGATCGAAGACTTTTGCAAAAAAGCTGATCTTCCTGAGGTTCTTTCTGTAACGGATAAGTAGTGCAAGAGGTATTATAAAGCATAAAGCTGCTATTACCCATATGATCCAGGTAAACCCGAAGAGAGCCTGAACTTTTTCCTTCAAAGGCACGAAGAAATGTGTAAACAGGAATTCATTTATCAATGCACCACTTGTAAGAATCAGTATTACGAGGAATACAAGAACAGACAGGAGGTCAATGGTTCTCTCTATTATTACGGTTCCAAGAAGCTGATCGGTGGGTAGTTTTTCTTTTCTGCCCAGAGCTACGCACCGGGTTATTTCCCCTATCCTGGGCAGTGCCAGGTTAGCCATATAGCCGACCATAAGGGCATGAAAGGTATGCCAGAATGAGGGCTTGTATCCAAGGGGATGAATCAGCAGCTGCCAGCGGCGCGTCCTGCTCAGATAAGCCAGGGAACTGAAAAACAAGGAAAGGAGGAGCCAGTAATAATTTGCCTTTTTAAGGCCTTCAACCAATTTTTTAAAATCGACGCTGCGGAAAGCGAGCCATAGAAGTATAATTCCGGCAGCCAGAAATAAAATGAACTTAAGTGCCCGGATGATCTTTTTTTTCAAAATCAGATCAGTTTATTTGTTTTTGTATCGGGGAATATTACAACCGGTTTGAACGATTTTGCTTCATTGAAATCAATTAAAGCGTATGCCATTATAAGAAGGATATCTCCCGGAAGCACGAGTCGTGCTGCAGCTCCGTTGAGGCATATATCCCCGGAACCTCTTTTGCCTTTGATTATGTATGTTTCGAAGCGCTCCCCATTATTCAGGTTAAGCACCTGGACCTTTTCATTCTCTATCATATTGGCTGCATCCAGAAGATCTTCGTCAATAGTTATACTTCCTATATAATTGAGGTTGGCACCCGTGACTGTCACCCGGTGGATTTTCGATTTTAATACTTCTATTAACATATTATCAGGATCGTACGTTTAAAATATCGCTGCAAAGTTAATTAACCTTTTCAATTCAGACCAAAAGGATCCGGATATTATCAATAAGACGTATCCTGCCTGCCCTGACAGCAATACATCCGTAGTATTTACTGCTATCCTTCATTTCGGTCTTTCTTTTCAATGGGATAAGTTCAATATCATCAACAATCTCAAAATACTCAAGAACGAAATTGCCGGATCTTTCAATTTCCTTTTTTACAAAATCTTTTATTTCAGGGATGTCATTTTTCCGAAGCATTCGCGAGGCAGCGGAAATGGTCCTGTAAATGACCGGGGCCTCTTTCCTTCTGGCCGGATCCAGAAGCTGGTTCCTGCTGCTCATGGCCAGTCCGTCGGCCTCTCTTACTATCGGATTTGGGACTATTCTTATGCCTGATCCGGATTGCCGTACCAGTTCCCTTACAACAGCGACCTGCTGGAAATCCTTAATGCCGAAGTATGCCATATCAGGTTTGACGATTTCAAACAATCTCGAAACGACCTGAGCCACACCATTGAAATGCCCCGGGCGGTGAAGGGCTTCCATAACTTTATCGAGATTGCCGAAATCAAAAACCCGTGTATCCTTCTGAGGGTAAATCTCCTTATCGTCGGGTGTGAAGACAATATCATCTTCTCTCAGGACGGTGGCAAGCATACCGAGATCTTTCTCCAGGTTCCTCGGATAGTTTCTGAGATCATCCTTATCGTTGAACTGTGTCGGGTTGACGTAAATACTGACAACAATTACAGGACAGTCAGCAGCAGCATTTTTCATAAGAGACAGGTGACCCTCATGGAGTGCTCCCATTGTAGGCACTAAACCAACAGGGCTTTTGTCAGGCTGCTTTAATTGATGCTGCAATGCCTTAACAGTAGTCAGTACTTTCATTTTAAGAAAATTTAACATACAAAGCTACGTAATATTTTTTGTTGCAGGATGCATGGTGCATGGTGCAGGGTTTTCACTACTCTTTGCATCTTCACCCCACATCTGTCATATATCATGTTCCCTGCACATTTTCCGCTCCAGCGGAATCGTCGCTGTGCACTGAACACCTTGCACCCTGCACCCTGCAACATACACCATTGTGTCACCTCCCTGTATCAGCCTGGCACAAATTTTAATGGCTTTTCCGGATTTACCGTTATTGATAATTAGTTAATTATCTCATTTTTTATTATTATCTTTGCAACTTGTTAAGAAATGATATTCGAGGCAGGTAAATGGAAAGCAGGAAGGTGTTATTCATTTCGCAGGAAATCACGCCATATCTGGCGGAAACAAAGTTATCAAAAATAGGACGTTATTTACCTCAGGGCATACAGGAGAGAGGGAAAGAGATACGGACTTTCATGCCCAGATATGGATGTATCAACGAACGCAGAAATCAGCTTCATGAAGTTATCAGACTTTCAGGGATGAATCTGATAATAGATGATACCGATCATCCTCTGATAATTAAGGTGGCTTCCATTCAGAGTGCCAGGATGCAGGTCTATTTCATCGATAACGATGATTATTTTCAGAGGAAACATATCGTGGCAGATTCAAACGGCCGTGAATTTGAAGATAATGATGAACGGGCTCTTTTCTTTGCCAGGGGGGTGATAGAAACAGTCAAGAAACTTCGCTGGGCCCCTGATATAGTCCATTGTCATGGCTGGATGTCGGCACTTGTGCCTGTTTATCTGCGCAGTATCTACAGCGACGATCCTCTCTTCCACAATTATAAGGTGATATATTCAATCTATAATAACGAATTCAAATCCCCGTTCAGATCCAATTTTGCGGACAAACTCCGTTTTGACGGAATAGATGGTGAGAATCTGAAACTTGTGAAGAAAGCAGATTTTATCAATCTGTCTAAACTTGCTATCAAATATTCCGACGGGATCATTATAGGAAGTGAAAAGATAAATGATGAGCTGACGAAATATCTTAAGACAATCAAAAAACCGGTTCTTGACTACAAGGACGAGTCAGAATATCTTGATGCCTATAATAATTTTTACGATGAGATGCTTTCTTAGTTACAATATCTCGCTGAAATTCTTATATTCGAACCCAATTTAACAATTCTTTATTTTCATATGTGCGGAATAGTTGGTTACATTGGATCTAAACCTGCCCGTGAAATAATCATAAATGGTCTGAAACGTCTCGAATACCGCGGTTACGATTCCGCCGGACTGGCAATTGTCAATGGCGAGACAAAGATCTTTAAGTGCAAAGGCAGGGTGCAGGATCTTGAAGAGATGGTCGGAAAGACTGATTTTAACGGTACCATCGGCATGGGGCATACCAGGTGGGCAACACACGGAGAGCCGAATGAGCTTAATGCCCATCCTCAGAGATCATATAAGGGGAACTTTATTGTCGTTCACAACGGGATCATTGAGAATTATGCAATTATCAAAAAACATCTCGAAGGCAGAGGCATTGAATTCACGAGCCAGACTGATACCGAAGTGCTTGCAAACCTTATGGAGCATCTTTATATCGAAGGCGACCTTACAGCTGAACAGGCAATAACCCTTGCCCTGAACAGGGTCGAAGGTGCTTACGGCCTGGTTATTATCTGTACCAAAGAGCCCGATAGGCTTTTTGCCGCCAAAAAAGGCAGTCCGCTTGTGATAGGTGTCGGGGAAGGCGAGAATTTCATAGCTTCCGATGCCACTCCGATAGTTGAACATACCCAGCGCGTGATATATCTCAATGATGACGACCTGGCAATTATCAAGAGGGAAGAGCTGATGCTCAAAACAATCAGGGTCAATAAGATTGAACCTGTGGTTAAGAAAATTGATCTTAAGATCGGAGAGATTGATAAAGAAGGATTCCCTCATTTCATGCTCAAAGAGATATTTGAACAACCAAGGGCCATTCATGATACTTTCCGGGGCAGGGTATTGCCTGATCATTCAGGAGTGATGCTTGGCGGTCTGCATCAGGTTCTGGAAACTGTCTCTCAGGCCGAAAGAATAATAATAATTGCCTGCGGAACTTCGTGGCATGCCGGACTGATAGGTGAATACTTTTTTGAAGAATACACAAGGATCCCTGTTGAAGTTGAATACGCTTCGGAGTTCAGATACAGAAACCCTATAATTAAAAAGGGAGATATTGTTATTGCGATCAGCCAGAGCGGGGAGACAGCCGATACTCTTGCTGCTGTCAAGCTGGCAAAATCAAAGGGGGCAATGGTAATTGGCATATGCAATGTGGTCGGGAGCAGCATCCCCCGGGAAACCGACGCTGGTGTCTACACCCATGCAGGCCCGGAGATAGGAGTTGCCTCCACAAAAGCATTTACAACACAGGTAACAGTCCTTGCCATGATGGCTTTTGAGATCGGTCATCTCAAGGGGGTTATTTCAGCTCAATATTATAAGGAACTTATAGCAGAACTCTCTTCAATTCCTGAAAAGATCGAAAAAGCTCTCGGGCAAAATGCTAAAGCAATTGATCTTTCAAAGAATTTCGAGAAAATTCATAATGCTCTTTATCTTGGCCGGGGATACCTGTTCCCTGTAGCTCTTGAGGGTGCACTCAAGCTGAAGGAGATTTCATATATTCATGCAGAAGGATATCCGGCTGCTGAAATGAAGCATGGTCCAATAGCTCTTATTGACGAAAATATGCCGGTTATTATTGTCGCAACAAAGGATGATACATACGAAAAGATAATAAACAATATACAGGAGATAAAAGCCAGGAAGGGGAAGGTTTATGCCATTGTCACAGAAGGCGATGAAATAATAAAGAAAATGGCTGATTATGTTCTTGAAGTGCCTGAAACAATTTCTGCATTTTCATGTCTTCTTGCAGTCATTCCGCTCCAGCTTCTTTCTTATCATATTGCAGTTCTCAGGGGCTGTAATGTCGACCAGCCCAGGAACCTGGCCAAATCCGTAACTGTGGAATAGCCCTCTAGAAATATCCCATATGAATACTCCTAATAAATACCATTCCTTGTTCGATTCAGAGATCAGGATCCTGAAGCAAAACGGCTGCAAAAGTAATGACTGGAGCAAAGTAAAGGTCAGCGCCGGATTTGATCCTTCGAGGTGTCAGAATACAATTTTTTCAGGAGACGTCTTCATAGGTGATCTTAAAGGATCATACACCGACAAATCAGGAGTAACAATGCAATGCGGTATCTCGAATGCCCATATCCATAACTGCAATATAGGTTCTGATGTACTTATTGTAAATATCGGAGAATATATTGCAAATTATAATATTGAAGATAATGTTATCATCAAGAACTGCGGTAAAATACATACTGAAGGAGAATCGTCTTTCGGGAATGGTACCGAAGTGGCGGTATTGAATGAAGCTGGCGGCCGGTCGGTAACTATCTGGGATAAGCTTTCTGCTCAGCAGGCTTATATAATCGCCCTTTACAGGCATCGCGCCAAAGCAGTGAAGAAAATTGGGCAGATGGTCATGGATTACTCAAAGAAAATCACTTCTGATCATGGTGTTATCAACCGCGAAAGCCAGATCATCAATTGCCGTCATATCAGGAATGTAAAGATAGGGCCTTACAGTAAGGTTGAAGGAGCCATGAGCCTGAACGAGGGGTCGATAAACAGTTGTAAGGAGGACCCTGTTTTCATAGGACCAGGTGTTATCATGGAACACTTCATTGTCTGTTCCGGATCTATAGTCACTGAATCGACTCTTATTGATAAATGCTTCATAGGTCAGGGTTGTGTTCTTGGGAAGCATTACTCAGCAGAGAACTCTCTCTTCTTTGCCAATTGTGCCGGATTTCATGGTGAGGCATGTTCAATATTTGCAGGTCCGTATACAGTGACGCATCATAAATCAACACTGCTCATTGCCGGTATCTTTTCTTTTATGAATGCCGGCAGCGGATCGAACCAGAGCAACCATATGTATAAGCTCGGACCCATTCATCAGGGTATAATGGAAAGGGGTTCCAAAACGACAAGCGATTCCTATGTTCTGTGGCCGGCCCGAATAGGCCCGTTCACACTTGTAATGGGAAGACATTACAAGAATATGGACACTTCATCGCTCCCGTTCTCATACCTGATTGAAAGCAACGATGAGAGCATTCTTGTCCCGGGTATAAATTTAAGAAGTGTCGGAACAATAAGGGATGCCCAGAAATGGCCCAAACGCGACAGGAGGAAAGACCCTGAAAAGATCGACCAGGTGAACTTCAATCTGCTTAGCCCTTATACAATACGAAAGATGTTCGAGGGAAGGGATCTGTTACGCAGGATCAAATCGGTTGCCGGTGCTGTGTCGTCTTCATATACATATAATAACATGGTCATAAAAGGCGAGTCACTTGAAAGGGGAATAGCTCTGTATCAGACCGGTATTAACAAATTCCTTGGCAACTCGCTGATAAAAAGGCTTGAGAACACAAGGTTTAAATCAAACAGCGACCTTCAGAAAAAACTTGCTCCTGATAAATCCGCAGGAAACGGCGAATGGGTTGATCTGGCTGGTCTTATAGCCCCTCAAAGGATGGTGGATAAACTTCTCGATGAAATTGAATCCGGTAAATTATCAACTCTGGAAGCAATTGAGGAGGAGTTCCGGAATATGCATAAGTCGTACTATGAGTGGGAATGGATATGGGCCTGCGAAAGACTTGAAAAAGAAATCGGGAAGCCTGTAAATGAGATTACAGCATCTGATGTGCTCAGCATGGTTGAAAAATGGAAGAAAAGCGTTATTGATCTCGACAAGATGCTTTATGAGGACGCAAGGAAAGAATTCAACCTTTCCTCCCGGACAGGTTTCGGGATAGATGGGGGAGAAGATGTTAAGAAGCTCGATTTTGAAGAGGTCAGGGGCGATTTTGAATCAAACAGTGTAGTATCGGCGATCCAGGATCATATAAAACAAAAAACCGCTCTCGGCGATGAGCTGATTGAGCGGATCAATGAGATCAAATGATCTTAAGACTACCTTCCGGTATACATTGAATCATAGTATTTTTCATATTCACCGGAAATTACATTATTCATCCATCCGGTATTTGTTAAATACCAGTCGACAGTTTTTTCAAGTCCTTCTTCGAAACTGGTCATTGGTTCCCATCCTGTTTCATTCTTTAGTTTTGATGAATCGATTGCATATCTGAGGTCATGACCGGGACGATCCTTCACAAAGGTTATAAGCTTTTCTGACTCACCCTCAGGTCTTTTCAGCTTACGGTCCATTATCCTGCACAGCAACCTGATAAGGTCGATATTTCTCCATTCGTTATTACCGCCGATATTATATGTTTGTCCGGGTTTGCCATTGTGAAATATCTGATCGATTGCTGCAGCATGGTCCTCGACATACAACCAGTCGCGTATATTCGCCCCTTCACCATAGACAGGCACAGGCCTGTTGGTTTTTATATTATTGATTGCCAGCGGTATAAGCTTTTCAGGGAACTGATTTGGGCCGTAATTATTTGAACAGTTTGAGATCAGGGCAGGGAGTCCATAGGTATGATAATAAGCTCTGACAAGATGATCAGAACTTGCTTTCGAAGCCGAGTAGGGGCTCCTGGGGTCGTATGCTGTCTCCTCAGTGAACCGGCCGGTTGAACCAAGCGTTCCGTATACCTCATCAGTAGAGATATGATAGAACAGCTTATTTTCTTTTTCCTTCTGCCAGGAGCTAAGGGCAGCATTGAGGAGATTCACAGTACCTACAATGTTTGTATGAACAAACTCATCGGGACTTGTTATTGACCTGTCGACGTGTGATTCGGCTGCCAGGTGAATAATCCCGTCGAAGCCGTACTTTGCAAAAAGTCCGGCTATGGCTTTTTTATCGGTTATATCAATTTTTTCGAAGAAATAATTATCCTTTTTTTCAACATCTGTCAGGTTTTCAAGGTTGCCTGCATAGGTCAGCTTATCAGCATTTACAATCCGGTAATCCGGATACCGGGTGACAAATCGTCTTACCACATGGGATCCTATGAAACCCGCTCCACCGGTAATCAGAATGGATCTTTTTATCTTCATGATGTTCAGATTTTTTTTCTGATACTGTTTTCCCATTTCCAGGCGCTTCTCATAGCTTCGTCAAGAGAGTATTCTGTTTTCCATCCCAGCTCTTCATTGGCAAATGAGGGATCGGCCCATATTTTTTCTATATCACCCGGGCGCCTGCCCGTGACTTTATATTTCAGTTTTACTCCGGACACTCTTTCAAATGATTCAATAGCTTCAAAGACCGACACCCCTTTTCCCGTTCCGAGATTGAAGACCTCATATCTTTTCTTGTTTTTATCGCCAAGCAGTCTGTCAACGGCAACAACATGGGCCTTTGCCAGGTCAACAACATGCAGATAATCCCTTATACAAGATCCGTCAGGGGTATTGTAATCGTTCCCGAAAACCTGAAGCATATCCCTGAGACCGATGGCTGTCTGGGTAATGAACGGCACAAGGTTTTCCGGAACTCCACGGGGCATCTCACCTATAAGCCCGGAGGGATGGGCGCCGACAGGATTGAAGTATCTCAGTGAAATGGCTTTCAGGTCAGGATTGGCAAAGACTGTATCACGTATTACCTCTTCACCAATCCTTTTTGTATTACCATAAGGTGATGTGGCAGGCTTTATCGGAGTATCCTCTGTTACCGGCAACTTCTCGGGTTGTCCGTAAACAGTGCAGGATGAAGAGAATACAAGTGCAGGTATCTTAAACCGGATCATTGCATCCAGCAGGTTCATAAGGGAATCGAGATTATTTCTGTAATAATCAAGAGGCTTATTGACTGATTCGCCAACAGCTTTGTAAGCAGCAAAATGAATTATTGCTGATATTTTGCTATTTTTCTTCAGGAATCCGTCAAGCTTTTTCCGGTCACAGATATCGAAGACTTCAAGGTGAGGCTTGATCCCGGTTATTTCTCCTATCCTTTCTGCTGTTTCGGCATCGGAGTTATACAGATTGTCGATAATATTTACTTCATAGCCACTGCCGATAAGTTCAACAGCCGTATGCGAACCTATATATCCCGTTCCGCCGGTTACCAATATTTTCTTTTTCATCCTGTCAGATCTGCTTAATAATTTAAAATCTCAATAGTCCTTATGAGGTCAAAGTTTTTTAAGGATAGGGTGATAATTTCCCTGCAATCCTATTGGCCGTGCGTTCCTGATATCGTATGCTGTTATCACCGATTGTCGTGCATCATCAAGTCCGAAACCATTGCCGGCGATTATATCCCTGTATGTAGCTGTATGCAGTTCGGTGAAGCCTTCGCTGAACTCCAGCTCTTCACCCTCAATTAATATGGAGCGGAATGTTCTTTGGCCTTTTTCCTTCGTCTCTTTTGGGATATCGTTATAGTCAAGGCTCAGGAACCACCTGACACGTGCATTTGCAAGATCAAGATAGCCTGCAGCTTTAGTGGGTTCAGAGATATTAACGACATTGTTCTTGACTTCCCCGAATATCCAGCCGAGCATATCAAAGAAATGGATACCGATATTACAGGCAATTCCGCCTGATTTCTGGATGTCTCCTTTCCAGGATATGTAATACCAGTTACCACGGCTTGTTATGTAGCTCAGGTCAATATCATAAACCTTGTTTTTGGGACCGTTCCTTATCTTTTCCCTCAGTTCCGCTATTTTGGGATGAAGCCTCAGCTGCAGAATAGTATATATTTTACGGCCAGTCTCCTTTTCTATTTCCTGAAGGGCATCAATGTTCCACGGGTTAAGCACGATAGGCTTTTCGCAGATTGCATCAGCCTGATGCCGCAGTGCAAATCTTATATGGGAGTCGTGCAGGTAATTAGGAGAGCATATGCTCACATAATCTATCTTTGTGCCTGTTCTTTTCAGTTTATCAAAATGCCTGTCGAAGCGTTCAAATTCAACGAAGAAATCGCTTTTTGGAAAATAACTGTCAAGAAGACCGACACTGTCAAATTTATCGAGGCTGGCCAGGAGGTTATTACCCGTATCCTTAATAGCTTTCAGGTGGCGGACAGCTATATACCCTGCGACACCTATCAGTCCGAAATTTTTTGGTGCTGATTCCATATTATTATTTTATCTGATCCGAAATTAAACTATTTTGTTTACTGATCCATTCTCGAGCCTGTATCTCTCACCGCTCTCGGGGCAGACTGCAAATCCCTTATTATCAAAAATCAGCTTGTGACCGAATTCGCTCATCCAGCCTGTCTGCCTTGCAGGATTGCCTACAACGAGTGCATAGGGCTTAACATCTTTTGTTACTACGGCCCCGGCCCCTATAAATGCATACCTGCCAATTATTGTTCCACAGATTATAGTAGAATTGGCTCCTATCGAAGCTCCTTTTTCCACAATGGTGGTCTGGTAACTGTCCTTCCGTATAATCTCACTACGGGGATTAATTATATTGGTGAACACCATTGAGGGCCCAAGGAAAACATCATCGTCACAAATTACTCCTGTGTATATCGACACATTGTTCTGTACCTTGACATTTTTGCCCAGCCTTACACCCGGAGATACCACAACATTCTGTCCGATATTGCAGTTTTCACCTATTTCAGAACCGGCCATTACATGACTGAAATGCCAGATTTTTGTTCCTTTGCCAATCTTACATCCGTTATCGATGACAGCTGTTTCGTGTGCAAAATATTCTTTTTCCATTATCAATGTTTTTCAAAGAATTTAAGTACGCTGGAAGCAATATAGCCAAGCTGCTCCTGTTCCAGGTCAGGATGCATCGGTAATGACAGAACCTGTTTACATAGCTCCCTCGTTACGGGGAAATCATTTTTCCCGTATCCCAGAAAACTGTAAGCCTCCTGCAAATGCAGGGGCCCGGGATAGTAAACCATTGCAGGGATCCTGGCAAGCTCAAGATGCCTTTTCAGATCATCCCTTTTTCCGTTCATTACCTTTATTGTGTACTGATGAAAAATATGGGTACTGTTACCCGATCTTACAGGTGTTAAAATTGAAGGGCATTCTGCAAAGGCTTTATCATAATAATCAGCGGCAGCTCTTCTGGCAGCATTGAACTGGTCGAGATATTTCAGCTTGACATTCAGTATGGCAGCCTGCAGAGTATCGAGACGCGAATTGACTCCTATATCGGCGTAATGATATCTTTCCTTCATTCCATGATTGGCAATACTCCTTAATTTTGAAGCTATTGCATCATTGTTCGTGAATAAAGCCCCTCCGTCTCCATAGCATCCAAGGTTTTTGGAAGGGAAAAAGGAAGTTGCACCGATAGTTCCCATTGTCCCTGCTTTCCTGCGCCGGCCGTCTGATGATATGTATTCCGCACCTGTCGCCTGTGCAACATCCTCGATAACATAAAGGTTATGTTCTCGTGCGATATTCATTATCTCCTCCATATCGGCGCATTGTCCGAAAAGATGAACAGGAACAATGGCTTTGGTTCGTGGAGTAATTGCTTTACGGATCTCTTCAGGAGAAATATTAAAAGTGTCAGGATCAGGATCAGTCAGTACCAGTTTAAGTCCAAGCAATGCAACAACTTCGACTGTAGCGATAAAAGTAAAATTTGTTGTGATGACCTCATCACCGGGTTTCATCCCCAGCGCCATCATTGCTATCTGCAGTGCATCGGTCCCGTTTGCGCAGGAGACAACATGCTTTACAGACATGTAATTCTGAAGAGCTTCCTCGAATAACTTCACTTCAGGACCTTTGATGAAAGCGGTTGAGTTAAGGACGGATTTTATTGCAGAATCGATTTCTGAACCCAGTTTTTCGTACTGAGCCTTAAGGTCAACCATCTGGATCTCTCTCATCTTATAAAAATAAAACACGAAGATATTATATTATGGATTAAGTACGAAACCTCTTTTGACCAACACGTCTAAGCTTTATGTTAATAAAAGTAATTACCGAACAGATATATGATTTTAGGGATCCGGGCTAAGATATATTAAGGTATAAATGTAAAATGAAGTTTTATTTGATCCCGGATTTTCTTATTTTTGTATTTATATAAAAGCAACGGATGGATGTCACAGCTTACATAAGAGAATTGCTATTCAGTCACGATTGTGTCATTATTCCGGGGTTTGGGGGTTTTATAGGGAATTATTCTCCCGCGCGTATTGATAAATCAGCTTCGACATTCTATCCCCCGGTTAAACAGATATCATTTAACCGTAACCTTAACCATAATGACGGTCTTCTTGTCGGGAAGATATCTGAATCGTCAGGCCTGAATTACGGTGATTCAAGAAATATTGTCGATGAATTTGTCAGCAACCTGAGGAAGAGGCTTGAAAAAGGAGAAAAGGTAGTTCTTGATAATATCGGCTCTTTCCAGAATAACCAGGAAGGAAGTCTTCAGTTTGAACCTGACCATAATGTCAATTATCACCTTGATTCCTATGGGCTCGATCCTTTCCAGTTTTCTCCTATCGAAGGTTACGATGTCAGAAAAAGGATCGTAAAGCACTCCGGTAAAGAACCCGTCCGGCATACTGCAAGTAAGATACTCTGGCGTGCTGCAATAGCAGTGCCTCTTATTGCCCTTATGATCGCTATTCCTCTCAGGACTGACATTTTCAAATCGAAAGTAGAATCTTCCAACCTGAATCCTCTTGCAAAAACCGAGTTAGAGAATAACAGGAAAGAGGCGGATAAGAATTCCGGCATTGAGATCAGTCCATCAGCGGAGGCAGAAATTATAACCCCGGGAAATATCTCATCTCCTGTTACTGCTCCTGTTGAAGCTGTTCAGCCGGCGGAAACGGAAAATGCGGATTATTACCTTATTACAGGAAGTTTTCAGCTTAAGGAAAATGCTGATCATCAGGTCAGAGCACTCAGAGCAGAAGGTTTCACCCCGGAGATTATAACTGCTCCCAACGGATTTTTCAGGGTAAGTGCGATGCGTTGCTACGATCTTAATGAAGCCCTGAGTAACAAGGAGACCCTCTCAAAAAAATACCCGGGCACCTGGGTGAGGAAACAGAAAGCTATTTGATCATACTTCCGTTGCTCACTTTATCTGCCGGTGAAACAAGTACCAGCTTACCGTCTTTATCTTCAGCCATAAGGATCATTCCCTTTGACTCGATGCCTTTTATCTTCCTCGGTTCAAGATTAGCAACTATTGATATCTGCTTTCCTATTAATGACTGAGGTTCATAATATTCTGCGATACCCGAGACGATTGTCCGTACATCCAGCCCCGTATCTATCTTAAGTTTTAAGAGCTTTGTTGTTTTCGGCACTTTTTCTGCTTCAATGACAGTCGCGGTACGGATATCAACTTTTGTAAAATCGTCAAATGATATAACATCTTTACCAGGAACAATTTTTGCTGAAGATACTTCGTTCATCTTTTTAGTGGCCAAAAGCTTATCAATCTGTCTGTTGATCTCCTCATCTTCGATCTTGTCGAAAAGAAGACCGGGTTTACTTATCTTATGACCAGGCAGGATGAGATCCTGATTTCCGGCATCTTTCCAGGGCTTTTTTTCAAGGTTGAGCCATCCTCTTAGTTTTTCCATCGAGAACGGCAGGAAAGGTTCAAGCATTATTGTCAGGTTTGCAGTAATCTGCAGAGCAATGTTCATAATGGTCTTAACCCTTTCAGGATCAGTCTTTATCACTTTCCATGGTTCCGCGTCGGCAAGGTATTTATTACCAAGTCTTGCCAGGTTCATAGCTTCTTTAAGAGCTTCTCTGAACCTGAATGTATCTATGTTATCCTCAACATTTTTCTTTAAGACGCCAATCTCTTTAAGAACGGTCTCGTCATTCTCATCAGTCTTTCCTCTCAGTGGCACTTCACCTTCATAATAATTATTCGTGAGCACAAGTGTCCTGTTGACAAAATTACCCAGGATAGCTACTAGTTCACTGTTGTTGCGTGCCTGGAACTCTTTCCAGGTAAAATCATTGTCTTTTGTCTCAGGGGCGCTTGCACAGAGAGAATATCTGAGTACATCCTGCTTACCGGGGAAATCAACAAGATATTCGTGAAGCCAGACGGCCCAGTTACGCGATGTTGAGATCTTGTCGCTCTCGAGGTTGAGGAATTCGTTTGCGGGAACATTGTCGGGTAAAATATAAGTACCCTCGGCATTAAGCATGGCGGGGAAAATGATACAATGGAAGACTATATTGTCTTTCCCGATAAAATGTATCATCCGGGTATCTTTATCCTTCCAGTATTTTTCCCAGTCGGGAGTCAGTTCCCTTGTAGCAGAAATATATCCGATAGGGGCATCAAACCATACATAAAGGACTTTCCCGGCGGCATTTTTTACCGGAACGGGAACACCCCAGTCAAGATCACGGCTTACTGCCCTTGGTTGCAATCCCTGGTCGAGCCATGATTTACACTGTCCATAAACATTTGCCTTCCATTCCTTATGATCCTCAAGGATCCATTTCCTGAGCCAGGGCTCGTATTTATCAAGGGGAAGGTACCAGTGAAGTGTCTCCTTCAGTACCGGCTTGCTGCCGCTTACAGTGGAATGAGGATTGATCAGGTCTGACGGGCTTAGTGAAGTTCCGCATTTTTCGCACTGATCACCGTAAGCACTCTCGTTTCCGCAATGCGGGCATGTTCCCATTATATAACGATCGGCCAGGAAGCAGCCTGCTTCTTCATCGAAATACTGTTCGGTCGTTTTCTCAATGAATTCACCTTTATTATATAGCTTCAGGAAGAAATCTGAAGCAGTCTCATAATGTATCTTATTTGATGTTCTTGAATAGATGTCAAATGCGATCCCGAAATCTTCAAAAGCCTTCTTGTTTATAGCATGATATCTGTCGACTATTTCCTGTGGTGTAACCCCTTCGTTCCTTGCTTTCAGCGTTATAGGAACTCCGTGCTCATCTGATCCGCATATAGAGATTACATCTTCACCTTTCATCCTCAGGTACCTTGTATAAATGTCGGATGGGACATAAACACCAGCCAGGTGACCGATGTGCAGGGGCCCGTTTGCATAGGGCAGGGCAGAAGTGATCAGATATCTCTTGAACTTGTTCATAAACTTGATAATGAATACATAAGAATTTTAAAAAAGAACAAAGATAATAAAAGTTGGAGAGAGTTGAAGAAGTTTAAAAGGTTGAAGCGTTGAAGAGGCAGGGGGCTGGGGGCAGGGGGCGGAGGGCCAGAAAGTCATGCAGGTCGTGCAGGTCCTGTACATTGCAGACCGCAAGACTGCAAGACTGCAAGACCGCATGACTTTTTTCGAAAAAGAGCCAAACTGACAACATTATCAGTTATTTTTACGTAAAATATAATATATGCCTTCACGTAAGATACAGCCTTCTTTCCTTAAACCAGGCGATGAAGTCGCAATAATCTCACCGTCATTTGCAGTCGACAGATCAAAAATTGAAGCCGCTGCTACCTTCCTGGATAACTGGGGATTGAAAGTGCATACTGGCAAAAATGCATTCCGTTCCAGCGGTCCATTTGCCGGAACAGACAGGCAGCGTATCTCAGATCTTCAGAGAGTCACTGATGACAGCAAAATCAAAGCTGTCTTCTGTGCAAGAGGAGGATACGGTATGCTCAGGATAATTGACAAAATTGATTTTTCTTTTCTCAAAAGAAATCCGAAATGGTATATTGGCTTCAGTGATGTAACTGTTCTTCATCTCTGGCTGAACAGGAAATTCAATCTTGTCACAATTCATGGTGAAATGCCTGTGAACTATACCAATCCGTCTAAGTCATCTGCTACAATAAGCTCTTTACATGATGCGCTTTTCGGCCCCGGTCCGACTATAGAATGGACGGGGAGATCAATTCATCCGTGTAGTATTTCTGGAGAATTGACCGGTGGTAACATATCATTGATATACAGTCTTATAGGCACGCCTGCCGATCCTGACACAAAAGGGAAGATCCTTGTAATTGAGGAAGTTGGAGAGTATCTGTACCGTCTCGACAGGATGCTCGTTTCACTGAAGCTGGCAGGAAAGCTGAAAGGACTGGCGGCTCTTGTAGCTGGAGGCTTCAGGGATATGGAAGAGACATCAAGGCCATGGCATAAATCGCCTTTCGACCTGATAAAAAATATCGTTTCTGAATATAATTATCCTGTATTCTTCAATTTCCCGGCAGGGCATATTGCTGACAACCGCTCATTTTATTCAGGGAAAGAGGCCAGGATTGATGTAAAAGGCAGAAAGGCGGTTCTTAGTTATATATAATTGTCAGAATGCTGAAAGGAGAAGATCGAGATCTTTTGACAGTATCCCGAATTTTTGTCCCAGCGTTTCATTCGTCAGGATGCCGTTATACAGGTATACTCCGTTCCTGACGCCCTGATCGTTTTTCAGAAGCTGTGTAATACCTCCCGAATCTGCCATGTTTTGCAGGAGAGGTGCAAAAATATTACTAAGGGCCATTGAAGCTGTTCTTGCCACGCGCGACGGCAGGTTCCAGGCTGAAAAATGTATTACACCGTGTTTCTCATATACAGGGTCCTTCAATGCACGGCACTCGGTCGTTTCAATACATCCGCCGCGGTCGATGCTCAGGTCAATTATAAAGGCTCCCTTTTTCATTGTCCTTACCATATCTTCAGTAACATGATAATATGGTTTGAGATCTTCCAGCTCTATTGCGCCAATAAGCACATCGGCTGATTTCAAAGCCTTTTTAAGGACCTGGGGATGAAAAACGGAAGTCTGCAGCCTTTGTCCTACAATTGACTCAAATTTCTTAAGCCTTTGAAGCGACCTGTCAAATATCTTAACCTGGGAACCAAGTCCGATCGCTGCTTTGGCAGCATATTCTCCGGCGGTGTTTGCTCCAAGAATCACAACTTCTGTCGGAGTGACCCCGGTAATTCCTCCCAGGAGTATCCCTTTTCCGCCATGATGATTGCTGAGGTAATCGGATGCGATAAGCACTGATGAGACGCCGCTTATCTCGCTCATCGATTCAACAACAGGCATAACACCGCTGCTGTCGCGGATCTTCTCGAAAGCAATTGCCGTTACTTTCTTACGGATCAGCTTGGCAAGAGTTTCCTCACTGAGCCTCAAGACATTAAGATATGAAATAACAACCTGGTTGCCTTTCAGATAATCAACATCCCGGGCCGAAAATGGTGCTACTTTGATTATGACATCAGATCCGTACACCCTGGCCGGAGAATCGGTAATTATCGCTCCGTTTTCACTGTAGTCTTTATCGGAATAGTTAGTGCCGGCGCCGGCACCTTTCTGAACAATCACTTCGTTTTCGGATTCCACAAGGAGACTTACAGCTTCAGGAGTGAGAGCCACTCTTTTCTCATCCTCTTTTGTATCACCCGGTATGCCAATGGTGATCTTTCTGAACCTGACAGCAGTTTCCAGCTGCTCTTCTTTTGGCATGAAAGCACTGTCGCCAAAATTCACCCTGCCACTTTTGCCTTTTTCATTCATGTTAAGAAAAAGTTAGATTACCAAAGGTATAAAAATTGATAAAGAGAGCAAAAATGAGCCCGATTAATCTATATTCAGTATCCTTTCCCCGTCTTCACCAACAGTGATCCTCACTTTTATTGTTCCCTGAGGCAGCATATCATCAATAATCCCGGGCCATTCAATAAAACAATATGATCCGGCAGAAAGATATTCTTCAATGCCGAAATCATAGACCTCATCCTTTTTATTTATCCTGTAGAAATCAATGTGGTATAGAGAATCTCCATCAACTGTCCGGTATTCATTCACTATCGTAAAGGTCGGGCTGCTTACAAGATCGGCGGCTCCCAGTATTTCACAGAATACTTTTATTATTGTAGTCTTGCCTGCGCCAAGGGTACCATAGAAAGCAAAAATCCTTCCTCCGGCTGCATGATCCAGTATCTTTCTGACAACTGATTGAAGTTCTCTCTTATTTCGAACAGATAATATCATTTCAGTACAGGTTCAATCAGTGCAACGGGAAGCAGCATTTCCTGCATTGATATCCCGCCATGCTGAAAAGTATTGCGGTAGTAGCCGGCATAGTAATTGAAATTGTTCTGATAAACGAGGAAATCCTTATTGGTGGCAAAGATATACCTTGAGCTGATATTGGACTTTGGCAGAAAAGCGGCCGCAGGGTCCTTTATTTCGAAAACTTCCTGGGGATTATAATCAAGATTCCGGCCCATTTTATAACGAAGGTTGGACGATGTCTTTTTATCTCCGACCACCTTTACGGGATTCTGGACACGTATCGTGCCATGATCGCTGCTGAAAACTATCCTGACGCGGTGTGATGAGAGTGTCTTTAGCAGTTCGAACAGCGGAGAATGGATAAACCACGATCTTATCAGGCTTCTGTATGCCGGTTCGTCGCTGGCAAGATCCCTGATAAGTCCTATCTCGGTCCTGGCATGCGAAAGCATATCAACGAAATTGTAGATTATTATATTGATATCGTTGGTAAGAAGCTGTCTTATCTTTTCGTTCAGCTTTGAGCCATCCGGATTATTGCTGACCTTATTATAGGACCATTTATATTTCAGGTTTTTGCGCGAAAGGAGCTTGCTGAAAAGTTCCTCTTCGAAATTGTTCTTCCCTTCCTCTTCATCGTCGTTGATCCAGTATTGAGGCATCATTCCGGCTATCTGTGAAGGCATTAATCCCGAAAAGATTGCATTGCGGCTGAACTGTGTGGCAGTAGGGAGAATGCTGAAATAGATATCATCCTCAACGATCCGGTATAATCCGGCAAGTTCCGCAGAAATTGTTTTCCATTGATCATACCGCATATTATCTATCAGGATAAAGAAAAGAGGCCTGTTATTGCTTACCTGAGGGAATATTTTCTTCTGAAAAAGGGATGGGGACAGGAGAGGGGCTTTTTCATTACTCTGGTTAAGCCATGTCAGGTAATTCCTTGAAATGAATTTAGCAAAAGAAATATTCGCTTCATGTTCCTGCGTCCTGAGTATTTCAGCCATACTCTGGTCGGATGATCTCTCAAGTTCAAGCTCCCATCGTACGAGCTTCCTGTATAGCTCAGTCCAGTCAGTGAACGATGAGGCCGTTGAGATCATATTGCTTATCAGGCTGAATTCCTGCCTGTAATCTGTAGTGGTCTTCTCCGTGACAAGTCTTTTCTGATCGACTATCTTTTTTATTGCAAGCAGTATCTGTTTGGGCTTTACCGGCTTAATAAGGTAGTAGTCTATTTCCGATCCGATTGCAGCCTCCATTATATCCTCTTCTTCGCTCCTGGTTATCATCACAACCGGGATGTCCCTGCGAAGCTCCCGGATCAGCCTGAGGGTTTCAATCCCGCTCAGACCGGGCATATTCTCATCAAGAAAAATAATGTCGTAATCATTCTGTTTTACAAGGTCAACAGTATCGTTGCCGTTAGAGCAGGTATTGATATCATAACCTTTCTCCTCAAGGAAGAGAATGTAGGATTTTAAGGCCTCAATTTCATCATCAGTCCAGAGTATCCTGATCTTTCTCATTCCGCAAAGATACCTCCAAAACTCATTTTAACAAAGTTGATTATTCGAAAGAGAAGCAGAGACTTATTCTGAAGGCAGGTTGATGTAATTCTCCCTGAAGAAAAGGAGATAGCGTTCCGGGTTGTTTTCCTTATTGATCAGTTTAAGGTTATCAGAACTTATAAGATAAGTAAACATCCTTACGCCTGAAGGATTTCTTACAAGCTGATCTGTCCTGAAAGATCTGTAATATTTCATAGCCTGGCTGAAATTTCGGAATCCGGAAACATTTATCATAATAAAGTTATTATCAATAAGGGTTCCTTCGGTGCGAAAATTCTGGTTAGTGAAGTTGTCGATGTTGTAGCTTATTACATCAAATGTTGCCTGATTGATATTGAATGCCGGATCTGCTATTATTAGTGAGAACACGTGGGTAAGTGTTGTATCAGCTTTAAAGATCTCCTTTGCGATTATTGTTTCTTCCTCTATTTTGAGTTCGGGCAGCTTCTGATCAAGAAAAGCCATTATCTGGAGAGCTTTCCTGCTTTCTTCTGTCGATGGCCACTGCTTTGTTATTTTAGCAAGTTCCTCCCTGAAAGCTCTTTCGTCGCTGATGCGCGCCACAGCGTATGCCCTGAGCAGCTGGAATTTAGGCGCGAGATTATTCTGTCCGTGTTTTTCAAGTCCTTCATTGCAGAGAGATATCACTGCTGAAAAATTTTCCCCTGAATAAGCATTATATGCCTGTTCATAAAGGTTTTCAGCAATCCTTATCTCTTCAAGTTTCTTTTTATAATAATCGGGATCGGACAAAATTTTGGAAAATTCAGTCTGAGGATATTTTTCAAGGAGCCTCTGTCTGTAAGTCTCAGATATTGAATTATTTTCAGAGCGATTGATGTTATACAGGCTATATAATGCCTCAGGCACCAGCTCATGTGAAGGATACCTTGTTATCAGTTTCTCGAGCAGTTCAGTGGCTCTGCCGGTATCGGAGAGTTTCTCCGCAAACGCTTGTCCGGCATTTAGATAAGCATTGGCAATTTTTTCATTTGAAAGCGCCAATAGAGAATCATTCAGAGGCAGGTTTTTGAGGTAGAATTCCGGTTTTTTATAATCCACAACAGCTTTTGAGGTGTCTGTTTCCTTGCCGTTGGTCTGGCCTGCATTATCAGCTGCAGGCATAACAGATATGCTCGACCTGTTTGCCCGTCGCCAGTTATCTTCAAGTGCCCTGTCGCCGTAACGCCTTCTGAACTCTGTTCTTCCGAAGGTCAGGGCTGACTGGTTATAGAAATACCACTTACCCTCCTGTGCTATATTCTCCTGGAAACGCATTTCATTTTCATAATACTGTCCGAGGTTGAATCTGTCGGCATACTGAGATTTCCTCCCTTCGCTTTCAGCTTTTATTATATCATTGATTATTGAATTAATAAAAGTATTTCTTTCATTTTCCGACATTGCAGCCACTTTCTGCAGGCTGTCTTCTGTTTGGATTATTATCAGTTGTGATACTACAGCTCCGAGATTCTGTGCTTTGGTTTTAAGTGCAAGGTAATCGGGATTTTTTTCATTAAGGAAAAAGACAGTGCTGTCATAGAATCTGCCGGCATTTATAAAATCGGGCTTAGCGAGATAATGATCAGCAAGGGCAAGGTATGACCTGCCTTTCTGAGCCCTGTTTCCCGAGGATGATGACACTGATTTCCTGAAATAAGCCAGAGCCTCTTTTTCGTTGCCCTCTTTCATCATTAAATTTGCCAGGGCGAAATAGATCTGATCGAGGTAATCTTTATTCTTGGAGTTTTTCAGCATCTTCTCAAGCTCGCGCCTGATTGCCTTCGGATTATCGGAGTCAGGGTCAAAAACACCTGCAATATTTATCCTGGCATTGAATTCGACATCATAGGGAGGATTCAATCTCACAACATCCCTGTACAATGATAATGCTTCAGAAGAATTACCGGCAAGACCGTTAAGCTGGGCCAGAAGATAGGTGAGCCTGTACCGGGTCCTCTTGCCTGACAGATATTTCAGTGAGGTCTTAAGGGGTTCAATGGCTTCAGAGTATTTCTTCTGTTTTATATAATTATCTGCCAGTGTTGTATAATACATTGCTTTCAGCGGTTTCTGCCTCTTTCCTGAAATATCCAGATCGTTCAGTAATCGCAATGCCTCACTGTATTTTCCCGTTTCATTATAGACTCGCGACAGCCAGACCGAAGCTTCTTTTCTGATCATGGGATCGTTGGCTTCATTAATGCTATGAATAAATACCGGTTCAGCCTCTGCGAATTCGTGTTTATAGAACCTTGCCTTACCGATAAGAAGATAACTGTCGTCGACCCACTCGTTATATTCTTTTCTGTTTAAAAGGTCTGCAGATATTTCGGACTCCTTGTTTTTCGACTGAGGTTTTGAGGTTATTGATTTTAAGGAGATCAGTTTTGATGCTTTCTGGATGGCAGTCTCCATATCCGATCTGCAAACAGATACTACTGAAGGATCGCTGAATTCAAAGACCTTGAGAAGGTCTCCGTAATCGTCTTTATACTGACCGGATATCTTCAGCACCCCGGCTTTAAAGCTCTCGTTTCCATTAAAATAAATATTGTAACGGGCAGTGATGCCATGATATAGGCGTGTTGCACCGGTATTTTTCTCAACGGAACAGTTTACCGGTAATAAGATCAACCCCAGTAATAAAATATACCTATATGATGCTTTAACTGCAGGCAAAATGCATCTTTTAATACTATAAACTCCCTGAAGCGGAGTTATAGTATTTCAAAGGTAAATAAAATTGGATAGCCGGGTATTGTCAGGCTGAAATAACACTTTTTATTTCGGGGACCTCTCTGATAATTGCCTGTTCGACACCTGCTTTAAGGGTCTGCATGCTGAAGGGGCATCCATGGCAGGCTCCGGTCAGTTTGACTTTAACATTGAGATCATCGGTTATTTCAATTAATTCTATATCGCCGCCATCAGACTGGAGATAAGGTCTGATCCTGTCAAGCGCTTTTTTTACCTTTTCCTTAATGCTGGTGTTTTCCGATGTTTTCATTATTCTAGTTATTAATCTGAACTTTAACAGTTGGTTTTAGTTCTGCGTTTCTTTTTTCAACTTTCAGCACCAGTTCATCAGCCAGTGACATAAATGCATTTCCTGCTTGTGATTCCTCAAGAACAGCCGGGCTGCCTTTGTCACAACTTTCACAGATGCTTTGTACAAGCGGGATCTGGCCAAGCAGAGGTACGTCCATGCTCTCAGCCAGTTTTTTACCGCCATCTTTACCGAAAATATAATATTTGTTCCCGGGCAGTTCGGCAGGAGTGAACCACGCCATGTTCTCGACCAGTCCGAGAACGGGAACATTTATCTTATCGCTCCTGAACATGGCGATCCCTTTTACTGCATCTGCAAGCGCTACATCCTGGGGGGTTGTAACAATAATTGCACCTGTTACGGCAACCTCCTGAACCATTGTCAGGTGAATATCACTTGTTCCCGGGGGCAGGTCGATCAGAAGAAAATCAAGCGAACCCCAGTCGCCCTGGTCCATCAGCTGCTTCAGAAAATTTGAAGCCATAGGGCCCCTCCAGACTATTGCATCGGAAGGATCTACAAAAAACCCGGTGGAAAGGACCTTAACACCATATTTTTCAAGGGGAGCGATAAGATCCCTGCCATTAAACCTTCTTACTTCGGGTTTGTAATCTTCAGAATCGAACATCATAGGAACGGAAGGACCAAATACATCAGCATCAAGAAGTCCGACCCTGTAATTCCTCCTTGCAAGAGCAATTGCCAGGTTGACCGCAACAGTTGATTTTCCCACACCACCTTTACCCGAAGATACGGCAATTATATTCTTAATACCCGGTAACATTTCTGCCTCAGCTTTTTGCTGTTTACCCACGATCATTTTAGGCCGTATCTCTATCTCTGAGATCACGGTATCGGGTCCAAAAGCATCCTTCAGCGTCTTTGCGATTGAACTTTTAAGAGAAGGGATGAACGGATCGTTTGATCGCTCGGGTTCTAATATAACAGAGATCCCCTTTTCTCCTGACGTGATCTCAGATATCATACCAAGTGTGACAATATCTTTTCCTTTCTCAGGATGAATCACTTTTTTAAGTACAAAGAGGATCTGATCTTTTGAAATCATTATTTTTATTTAATTTAATTAAAAACAATCCGCAAGTTTACTTATTTTTTAATTAAACACAAAATGGCGGTCAAAGTTCAGCTGAAGGATCCCGGAATTTTTCTTTGAAGTTGACGATCTGGCCGTTTTCAACAATTATGCCTTCATTCTCAAGCATCTGCTGCATTGTTGATGTATTCCCGAAATGGTGTTTCCCCGTAAGTATGCCGGTATGATTTACAACCCTGAGAGCAGGAATGAATTCAGGCCGGGCAATCTTTTTTTTCTGTTATTCAATTATTTTATTTTTAGGTAATCTGAACGACAGGTAATTGATCTTCAGACCGTCTTTGATATATATCTCCTCATAATGAGTAAGTATGGAAAGGATCTCATCTCCAACAAATTCTGAATGCAGGTCGGTGGAGGAGGAGACTATCTCAAGGCCGTTTCTTTCAGCAAGCGATTTTGTATAATTATATAATTCAGTATTATCTGTTTTAAGATTGATAATCCCGCTATCTTTCAGGAAATACCGGTATTTATTCAGGAACCACGGGCAGGTAAGTCTTTTATTCGAATTACGTTTCCCGGGATGGGGATCAGGAAATGTAAGCCAGATCATTTCAATTTCATCCTGCGCGAAAAATGAATTTATAAATTCTATTCTTGTTCGAAGAAAAGCTGCATTGGGGATTTTATTCTCGTGAGCGGTTTTTGCTCCTCTCCACAACCTGGCCCCTTTTATGTCTATGCCGATGAAATTCCTTTCAGGGTGCCTTTGGGCAAGGCCGAGAGTATATTCTCCCCTCCCGCAGCCCAGTTCGATAGTGATATCGTTTTCATTCCGGAAGATCTCTTTTTTCCAGTTCCCTTTTAAAGGATGGTCCCTGTTGAACAGATCGCCATCAACCGGCTGGATGACATTATTGAAGGTGTTCATCTCCGCCCACCTTGCAAGCTTGTTTTTACCCAAAGTATAAGATTTACCTTTTGAACTTCTGAATTCTTATTCCGAAATCATATATTCCTTTCAGACCATCTGTCCTCATACCATGTCTTATCTTGAAATCGTAGTTTCCTTTGAGCGGAAAATAAATATTTGATCTGAATGGCAGATCAAGCTCGTGAACATCACCGGATCCCTTTCCAAACCAATTACCCTTTTCATCTGCAAGATAATACTCCAGAGTATCAGTCATTGTTTTACCATCTGGAGACAAAGTCGTAACAAACAGAAATATGTTTCGGAAAGGATAATCAGATCCGGTCCGGATTGTGAAATAAATATCAGAGGTGATAGTTGTATCTGTCACCGGAGCAGAAAAATTGACGATATTCGAGAGATCCCATGTCTTTTCAGGCATAGTTACAGAATCAGTATAGATAAGGTTGCTTTTGCAGGCATTAAGCAGGAATAATAGTACAAGAAGGGGAAAGGAAATTTTAGTTATTTCTTTTATCATGACTTCTCCTGTTTTTCTTCTTCCTGGAATGTCTGTGGTGCCTGTTTTTAGGTTCGTTATCGTCGAACCTGTGCAAACTACTCTCTTTCAGAAGATCTTCTGATTGATGTTCACCTTCCCATCCCTGTTCAGCAACAACAAGTTTGTCTGCTTTCAGCCCTTTCCTGTTCATAGCCTGGATTTCCTTTACTCTCTGAACCGGAACAGGGACAAGGTTCATTGTGGAATGAGCATCGGTTGAATACCAGAAGATCCCTTTATGGACTTCCATTTTCTGGAAATAAGCTGTTCCTTCTGCTGTCTCAAGGGGGATCTCCTTCTGAGGGAATGATTTCTGTGCATCTACGTAGCAGTCTACCTCATAATTCAGGCAGCATTTAAGCTTGCCGCATTGACCGGCGAGTTTCTGAGGATTAAGGGACAATTCCTGATATTTTGCATGGGTTGTTGTGACCGACATGAAGTTAGTGATATATGTTGCGCAGCATAGTTCTCTGCCGCAGGCTCCAATTCCGCCGATCCGGCCAGCTTCCTGTCGGGCCCCGATCTGACGCATCTCAATTCTGACCTTAAATTCATCAGCAAGGACTTTTATAAGCTGTCTGAAATCAACCCGTTCATCAGCAATGTAGTAGAATATTGCTTTTGTTTTATCCCCCTGATATTCAACATCACCTATCTTCATATTGAGTTTCAGTTCCTCAGCGATCTGTCTGGAGCGCAGCATAGTCGGCACTTCAAGCATCCTGGCCTCTTCCCATTTGATAATATCTGCAGGTTTTGCTTTCCGGTACACCTTTTTAAAATCATCAGGAGAAGGGATGATCTTAAGCTCTTTCATCTGCTGCTTCACAAGACATCCGACCATTGAAACCCTGCCGATATCATGGCCCGGGGATGCTTCAACAGCAACAATATCCCCTATCTCAAGGCGCAGGTTATTTACATTCCTGTAGAATCCCTTCCGGGTATTCTTGAACCGGATCTCAATAATTTCATTGTCATCCTTGCAACCCGGGAGATCATCCAGCCAGTTGTAGGAGTCAAGTTTATTATTACCGGGTTTGTATTTTAAATCAGGCAGTTTTATCTCCTCATCGGGATGTGCCTGAACTTCTTCATTTTCTGTCATTGAAATGGAACGCTACTTAATATTCCCCGCAAAAATAGTGAATAAATGGATTAATGTCAATTCCGGACTTTCGCTCAGCGGATCAGTCTGACAACCTTCAGGGCAAGGTCGAGGAAAATGATTCTGGCGTTGCCATTAGCTTCAATATGATAGAATGCCTGATTCAGCTCTTCGGTCAATGGGTAGACATTTCTCTGATTTATATACGGATGGAACTTTTCTGAGAATGTTACTTCCTCACCTCCGAGATATACGAGCCGGTGTTTTTGCTGATCGAGTGAAAGCATCAGGTTTTCCCTGAGCAGGCGAAGGGCATAGGAAATAAAACCCTTCTGGGCTTCTCTCCCCCTTGAAGCCATTTCTTCCGACCATCTGATTACTGAAAGTATATCCCGTTTCCAGGAATACCTCATCAGTGACCGGAAACTGTCAAGGTTCTGAAGCGATGATTCCTGGTTTTCAAAAAGATCGGAGGCCCTTATTATATTACCGTTTGCGATCCTCGCTATTTCAGCGGCTTTCTCAGAGCTGCTTCCGTATTTACTTATAAGGTAATCCTTAATTTTATCTCCTGTGAATCCGGGGATCTTTATATGCTGGCATCTTGAGAGGATAGTAGGAATAACCTTATCAGGCTCTTCGGAAACCAGGAGAAAAAGTGTCCTGTCGGGAGGTTCTTCGATTATTTTCAGAAGCTTGTTAGCTGTAGACAGATGCATTCTTTCAGGGAGCCATATGATCATTATCTTGACATCAGATTCAAATGTCTTAAGGCTGAGCTTCTTTATTATCTCAGCTGCTTCCGAGGCAAATATCAGTCCCTGTTCCTTTTCAACCCCTATTGAATCCAGCCAGCTGTTCAGGGTAAAGAAAGGAGACTTTCTTACAAAATCCCTCCACTCACCTATGAATGAATCACTTACCGGGTCTTCCCTTTTATTCTTGATAACCGGAAACACAAAATGAAGATCCGGGTGGATCATCTTTTCATATTTCACACACGATTTGCATATACCGCATGAGTCATTCCCGGACCTGTTCTCACAGCTTATATAAGTTGCGTATGCAAGAGCCAGGGCAAGGGACCCGCAACCCTCAGGACCCGAGAACAGCTGGGCATGGCTTACCCTTTCACACCTGACCGACCCGATAAGCCTGTCAATGATATCTTTCTGTCCGGGTATCTGTGAGAATTTCAATTTATTTCCAGATTATTATTTGCGGGAAGAGATATCTTTTCAGACGATATTACAATGCATTAAGGACATCATCATAATCAGGTTCCTGGGCAATTTCCGGGACCAGTTGAGTATAAACGACTTTGCCTTCCCTGTCAATGATGACAACGCTCCTTGCATAAAGGCCCTCCATAGGACCATCCATTATTTCGATACCATAATTCTTCCCGAACGATCTGTCACGAAATCCCGACAGAGTTATAAGGTTACTGATGCCTTCTGTTGAGCAGAACCTGCCGTGAGCAAAAGGCAGATCTTTAGAAATTGCAAGTACAGTAATACCCGGCTTTTCTGCAGCAACCTTGTTGAATTTTCTTACAGAAGCTGCGCATACAGAAGTGTCGAGACTCGGGAAAATATTAAGGATTAATTTCTTTCCCTTCAGTTCTTTCAGGGAAAGTGAGCCAAGGTCAGATTTAACGAGTGTAAAATCAGGAGCAACAGTGCCTTTTTTTGGCAGGTCTCCCGATGTGTTGACCGGATTTCCTTTCAGAGTGATCTTTGCCATAACTTTTTTTCAAATTTAATTAAACTTTTAACAACGGTAAAACATTTGATCGTGCGTGTATGTTCGTTATTAGTATTTATAAATTTTAAACCAGGCCGGGAAGCAGATATTTAAAAAATAATTAGGTTTGTATGCTTTTTTAAATTGATTCACAAAAACAATTGATATATGAAAATGATTCAGGATTTTAATTTCAAAGGTATAAAGACCATCGTAAGGGTTGATTTTAATGTACCGCTTGACAAGAAAACTTTTGTTGTAACAGATGATACAAGGATCCGCGGAGCTTTGCCGACGATAAAGAAGATAATTGCGGACGGGGGATCAGTCATCCTTATGTCGCATCTGGGCAGACCCGAGGGCAGGATGGAAAAATACTCCCTCAAACCGGTTCTCCCGGTACTCGAAAAACACCTTGGGAAGAAAGTCCTGTTTGCCGATGATTGCCTGGGTGAGTCAGCAGTAAAAATGTCCGCAGCATTGAAACCCGGCGAGGTTCTGCTTCTTGAAAATGTTCGCTTTTATCCTGAAGAGGAAGGCAAGCCTATCCTTCCCGAGACAGCTACAGATGAAGAAAAGAAAGCTGCAAAGGCAGAACTGAAAGCCAAACAGAAAGAACTGGCGAAAAAACTGGCAAGCTATGCTGACGTATATGTTAACGATGCTTTTGGAACGGCACACAGAGCTCATGGCACAACGGCAGTTATCGCCGATTACTTCCCGGCTGATAAGAGGATGTTTGGGTTTCTTATAAACAGCGAGCTGGCAGCAATGGACAGGGTGCTTAACAATGCACAGCATCCTTTCACTGCGATCATGGGAGGGGCAAAAGTATCTGACAAGATCATGCTCATCGAAAATCTTCTCAACAGGGTTGATAACCTTATTATCGGCGGGGGGATGACCTATACATTTATTAAGGCAAAAGGAGGTAAGATCGGCAAATCGCTCTGTGAAGAGGATAAACTCGATCTTGCACTTAAGATTATTGAAAAAGCCAAAGAAAAAGGGGTTAACCTTTATCTGCCTGTTGACAGCCTCAATGCCGACAAGTTTGATAATGAAGCCAATACAAATGTTACAGCTATTGATGCGGTCCCTGATGGCTGGTTAGGTCTGGATATAGCAGAAAAGACAATTAAAAAATTCTCAGAGGTAATAGAGAATTCAAAAACTATCCTCTGGAATGGTCCAATGGGAGTTTTTGAGATGGAAAAATTCTCAAAGGGAACAACCGCTATTGCAAAAGCTATTGCAGCTGCAACTGAAAAAGGTGCTTTCAGTCTTATAGGAGGAGGCGATTCGGTAGCTGCCATAAACAAGAACAAACTGGCCGACAAGGTAAGTTATGTCTCAACCGGGGGAGGTGCAATGCTCGAATATATGGAGGGCAAGAAGCTCCCGGGAATTACGGCAATAAGAGGAGAATAAAGGCTCGAAAGAGAAAAGGCTTTACGGCTTTACGGCAATGACCACAATGGACTTGTTTAAGTGGTCATTTCTCGTGAATTTACGTTATCTTT
>MWDJ01000032.1 GCA_002070505.1 Bacteroidetes bacterium ADurb.Bin145
ATTGCAAATCAATCAAAATGTCAAAGAACAGAGTAATTTATTTAGTATCAACGATTTATTAACGCATCAGTAGTAAGGCTGCTTTATTAATCTCGTGCTCGTATGAAAGAAGAATTCCTTCACTATCTGTGGAAATACGGATTATATGATCCTGATAAGCTGCTGGATAACGATGGTAACAGGATAACGGTAATAAATCCCGGAGAATATAACCGAGATTCGGGGCCGGATTTTTTCAATGCACGGCTCAACATTGCCGGAACTGAATGGGCGGGAAATGTCGAGATACATACCAGATCTTCTCATTTTATAACTCACGGCCATGACAATGATCCGGCATTTGACAATGTCATTCTTCATGTTGTGGCTGTAAATGACAAAAAGGTTTTTAATTCAATAGGGCTTGAGCTTCTGACTTCTGAACTGACCTGGGATCCGGCTCTTTATGATAAGTATATTGATCTTGTAAATAATCCTTATGTTATTGCCTGTCAGGATGTTATAAAAGAATTAGACCCTTTTTATCTGCGGCACTGGGTCGGAGCCCTCATTATTGAAAGGCTGATAGAGAAATCAGTTCATATTGAAAAGATCTTTTCTGAAACAGGGAATGACTGGGAGGAAACATTTTACAGGCTTCTGACCCGTTACTTCGGCTTCAGGGTGAACAGTGAGCCTTTTGAGATGCTTGCCAATGCACTTCCGCTTAAGATATTACGCAAACATTCTGATAACAGGCTGCAGGTTGAGGCTTTGCTTTTTGGTGCAGCGGGTATGCTTGATGAAGGTCTTTTCAGAGAAGCTGTGTATGATAGCTATTACCTTGAACTTAACCGGGAGTTCAGGATCCTTTCAACCAAGTATTCAATTAAGCCGATACACGGATGGCTATGGAAATTTGCCAGACTACGGCCTGCCAATTTCCCTACACTAAGAATATCGCAGCTCGCGGGCATGCTTACCGGAACAGACGGACTGTTTTCAAGAGCTCTCGAAACGGAGGACCTTGCGAAATTAAGAGATCTGTTCAACGTAAATGCATCAGAGTACTGGAACGATCATTTTGTTTTTGGAAAGAACAGCAGGAGCTACATCAAGACTGCCGGTTCACAGGCGACTGATATACTACTTATCAACGCAGTCATACCTGCTCTGTTCTTTTACGGAAGGATTCATGATACGAGGCATATGTGTGAAAGAGTTCTCACTTTTCTTGAAAATATAAGCCCTGAGTCAAATTCGGTAATTGATGAATGGAAAATAGCTGGTATTGAGGCTGAATCTGCTTTTTTTACACAGGGACTGATACAGCTCAGGAATAATTATTGCAAGAGACGGAGGTGTCTTGATTGCCGCATCGGAAGCAGATTGATCAGTCTCGGAAAATCTCTTGGCGAAGCAGAAAAAGTTATGCTTGAACCCCGTCCCGGATCGCCATTTTGATAAGTTGTTAAAAAGTATTGATAAGTGGTTGATTATTTTTTATTTCAGGCGCAACGTTCAGTCGGTCTTGCACGTCTTTTAAATAGAAGTTATAATAAAAAGAAGGGCCGGATCGTTATAGAAATGCGGGGTGTGAAAGAATAATTTTAAAAAAAATTCCAATTGTTTGATTATTTACATAAAAAAGCCTTATTTTTGCGTTCCAAAATTGGAGATTCGATCTCCCTTTGGATAAACAATATTTTGGTCAAAGACATGTATTTAACAACAGAAAAAAAACAGGAATTATTCAAATCGTTCGGATCTTCAGAGATTGATACTGGTTCAGCAGAAGGGCAGATAGCGCTTTTTTCATATAGGATTAATCATCTTACTGAACATCTTAAGAAGAATAAAAAGGATTTCAGTACACAGCAGGCCCTAGTTAAACTTGTCGGTAAACGGCGTAAGCTTCTTGACTACCTGAGGGTGAAGGATATAGCGCGATATCGTGAAATCATAAAAGCGTTGAAATTACGTAAATAGAAAATATGGGAGAAGGCAATGCATAGTTGCCTTTTTTCATACTATTTTTACGTTATGTAATTTCGGCATTCATAAAAATCAAATCATAATGTTTAAAGTAAAAGAGAAAATTATTGATCTCGCTGACGGGAGACAAATAATACTACAGACGGGAAAACTCGCCAGGCAGGCTGACGGGGCCGTTCTTTTGAAAATGGGAAAAACAATGCTGCTGGCTACGGTTGTTGCAGCAAAAGAGGCAAAGGAAGATACAGACTTCATGCCGTTGTCGGTTGAATACAAAGAGAAATACGCTTCTTCCGGAAGAATTCCGGGGGGATTTCTTAAAAGAGAAGCCAGACCATCTGATTATGAGGTACTTATATCAAGACTGGTTGACAGGGCTTTACGTCCGCTCTTCCCTGATGATTTTCATGCAGAAACTTTCGTCACAATTAATCTGATATCGGCTGATACTGATATAATTCCGGATGCTCTTGCAGGTCTTGCTGCATCAGCAGCTCTTGCCGTCTCAGATATTCCATTTAACGGACCTATTTCTGAGGTCAGGGTCGCCCGGATAGATGGCAGGTTTGTCATAAATCCTGCTGCCTCCCAGATGGAACATGCAGATCTGGATCTGATAGTAGGGGCCACTTACGATAATATCCTCATGGTTGAGGGTGAGATGAAGGAAGTATCGGAAGCTGATATGCTTGAAGCTCTGAAGGTGGCACATGAAGCTATCAAAACTCATTGTAAGGCCCAGATGGAATTTGCTGAAGAACTGGGAAAGAATATAAAGCGCGAATATGATCATGAAGTGAAGGATGAAGAGCTGAAGAAGAAGATATGGGATGAGACCTATGATAAATGTTATAATGCAGCCAGGTCATCAACCGCAAGCAAGCAGGCAAGGGAAAGTGCTTCTGAGGCCATAATCACAGAATTCCTTTCACAGTATACAGAAGAAGACGAGATCAATGAAGCGCTTGTAAAGAAATATTTCCATGATGTTGTCAAGGAAGCAGCAAGACGTCTGGTACTTGATGAGAAGATCCGTCTTGACGGCAGGAAAACAGATGAGATACGCCCGATAGAATGTGAAATTGATCCTCTCCCGGCAACCCACGGGTCAGCTCTTTTCACAAGAGGCGAGACACAGTCTTTAACTACAGTAACCCTTGGAACGAAGCTGGATGAGAAGATAATTGATGATGTCCTGAACCAGGGAACGGAGAAATTCACACTTCATTATAATTTCCCTCCTTTTTCCACTGGAGAAGCAAAACCAGCCAGGGGTGTCAGCCGAAGGGAAATAGGTCATGGAAATCTTGCCCACAGGGCTCTTAAGAATATGATGCCTCCCGACGAAGAGAATCCTTATGCTGTAAGGGTCGTATCAGATATCCTTGAATCAAATGGTTCATCATCGATGGCTACGGTATGTGCGGGCACTCTTGCACTGATGGATGCAGGTATTAAATTAAAAAAGCCTGTATCGGGTATTGCAATGGGACTTATCACAGATCCGAAAACAAACCAGTACGCTATACTCTCAGATATCCTTGGCGATGAGGATCATCTCGGTGATATGGACTTCAAGGTGGCAGGGACAAGAGACGGAATAACAGCTACTCAGATGGACATTAAAGTTGAAGGGTTGTCATACGAGATACTGTCAAAAGCCCTTGAACAGGCAAAAAAGGGAAGAATGCACATCCTTGATATAATGTCAAAAACAATATCAGAGCCGAGGCCGGAGCTGAAACCGCATGCTCCAAGGATAGAAATGCTGTCTATTCCTAAGGATATGATCGGAGCTCTTATTGGTCCCGGAGGTAAAGTCATTCAGGAAATACAGCGCGAAACAGGAGCTACTATTGTCGTAGAGGAGATCAACGGCCGGGGAGATGTAAATGTCTTCGGAGAGAACAAGGAAGTTATTACTGCAGCAGTTGAATGGATCAAAAGAATCGTTGCTGTGCCTGAAGTTGGCCAGGTCTACAAAGGAAAAGTAAAAACGATAGTTCAGTTCGGGGCTTTTGTTGAAATATTGCCAAATAAAGACGGGCTGCTTCATATTTCGGAAATTGACTGGAAGAAGATAAAAACAGTTGATGAAGTCCTTAAGGAAGGCGATGAGATTGAAGTTAAGCTTATCGATATCGATCCGAAGAGCGGGAAACTGAAGCTGTCAAGGAAGGTACTTCTGCCTCGTCCTCCGAAACAGGAGCATGAGCATAGGAAGACTGAGGCTCAGAATTAATGAACCGAAAATATCTTCAGAGATGGAGATCAGTTATAACTACGTTGTTATTGAAGGAAATATCGGAGCCGGAAAGACAACCCTTGCTACCAGGATATCCGAACAGTTCAATGCACGGCTGATACTCGAACGATTTGCTGATAACCCCTTTCTGCCTAAATTCTATGACGATCCGGAAAAATATTCCTTCCCGCTGGAGCTCTCATTCCTGGCCAGCCGTTATAAACAGCTGAAAGAGGAGCTGGTACCTCAGGATCTCTTTAAATCATTTACGGTGGCAGATTATTATTTCATGAAGTCACTTGTTTTTGCATCTTCAACATTGAAAGGAGATGAGTATAATCTCTATCGCCAGATCTACCATATTATTTATAGCTCCTTACCCAAACCGGATATTTATGTATATCTCCATCTTACAACTGAAAACCTGCTTCGCAATATAAAAAAGCGGGGTCGTAACTATGAGAAGACAATTACTGCAGAGTATTTGCAGAAGATCCAGGAAAGCTATTTCACCTTCTTCAGGCAGAATCCTGAAAACCGTTACCTTGTAATTGACATAAACGGGATAGATTTTGTAGCGCATGAGGAGGATTATAAAAAGCTTGTTGATGCCATATTTTACCGGGAATATCAGGTGGGATTGAATACTCTGATTTTGTAATTTTTTTTCGAATTATCTCTTACTCCCAACTATTTTTTTTAGATTTGCAGAGAATTTTGTATATTGTTCAATTATTATCATTTAAGAAGGTCGTAAACAAATAACTCTTTATCACTATGAAAAAATTCAAAAGCTATTTTATCCTTATCCTGACCGCGGTTATTATGAGCGGTTGCAGTGGTCTGAATAAGATGAAGAAGAACTCAGGCTTAATACAGTATGAGGTTACCCCAAAAGTACTTGAAACACATGCAGGTCTTGTTAATGTAACCATTAAAGGTGCATTCCCCGAAAAGTATTTTGATAAGAAGACCACTCTTACAGCTACACCTGTACTTACATATGCTGGTGGAGAGACCGCTTTTGAAAAAGTCCAGGTCCTTCAGGGTGAAAAAGTTCAGGCCAATAATCAGGTGATCACTTATACCGGAGGGAACTTTACATATAATGGTGTTGTTCCTTATAAGGAAGCGATGAAGGTCTCTGAACTGATGCTGAGGATCAAGGCTGTCAGGGGCTCAAAGAGCCTTGATTTTGACCCGGTTAAATTAGCTGATGGAGTTATTGCAACATCGACACTTGTAAATAAGCATGCAAGACCAACAATGATGAAGGATAATTTTGTCAGGATCACTCCTGAATCACAGATCGCTGACATTAACTATGTAATTAACAGATCGGATATCCGTCCTTCAGAACTTAAAGCCGAAGATGTTGTCCAGCTTAAAAGCTATATACAAACTGTAGCAACTGATCCAAACCGCCAGTTTAAAGCAGCTAATGTAAGCTCCTATGCTTCACCTGATGGTAAATTCGATTTTAACGAAAAACTCTCAGGCAACAGGGGCACCGCTGCTGATAAGCTTATCAAGAAGGAATTTGACAAGATAGAAGCTGCAAAAGCTGACGGATTCTTCAAATCAATAACAACTCCCGAAGACTGGGAAGGTTTCAAAACAGAAGTTGAAAAATCAAACATTCAGGACAAGGATCTTATTCTTCGTGTACTTTCAATGTACTCCGATCCTGAAGTTCGTGAAAGGGAAATAAGGAATATGTCAGCTGCTTTTGAAGCCCTGAAGACCGACATCCTCCCGAGACTGAGAAGGTCAAAGATGGTCATCGACGTTGATAAGATTGGTCGTTCTGATGAGCAGATCCTTGCACAGGCCAAATCAGATCCCAAGGTACTGAGCCTTGAAGAAATGCTCTATGCTGCAACACTTACACAGGATAATAATGAACAGCTTGCATTCTATAAAGCTGCTCTCGAAGCTAATCCGACGTGCATTCGTGCTGCAAACAATATTGGGTACACTCTTCTTGCCCAGGGGAAAGTTGATGAAGCCATAACAGCACTTGAAAAAGCCAGGGCAATCAATAATAATGATTTTGTTAAAAATAACCTCGGTTTCGCTTACCTTGTAAAAGGTGACATGGTAAAAGCTGAAGAACAATTCAATTCAATGGCTGCTGCTACTGATGAATCGAAATGGGGACTTGGTGTTATCGCAATAACAAAAGGACAGTATGATGCAGCTGTAAATTTCTTTGGAACTTCGCCATGTTTCAATGCAGCTCTTGCACAGCTTCTGAAGGGTAACGTGACTCAGGCAAAAGCCACTCTTGACGGAACCAAAGAAACATGCAAAGGAAGAGTTCCATACCTGAAAGCAGTTATCGGAGCCCGTACTGATGACAGGAATTATATGCTGGCTGGTCTTCGTGAAGCAGTCGGAATCGACCCCGTATGGAAAGCCAATGCAAAAACCGACCTGGAATTTGCAAAATTCTGGACTGATGATGCATTCAAAACAATCGTACAGTAAGGTTCTGTAATAGCTATAATTATAGGGGTGTTGCATGCAGCACCCCTATTTTTTTGTCGAACTATCAGTTAAGGTTTTGCTCAGCTCCCACAACACTATTCCCGCACTTACAGCTATATTAAAGGAATGTTTTGTTCCGAACTGCGGTATCTCCACCACATAATCGCACACATCAAGGATCTTCTGATCAACACCATTCACTTCATGACCGAAGACCAAAGCGTAACGGATACCCTTTTTCACCCTGAATGATCCCAGGTCAATGGAGCCTTCAGCCTGTTCAATACCCACAATCTTATACCCCAGCGCCTTAAGCTCTGATATAGCGTCAATAGTATTTTTGAAATATTTCCACGATACCGTTTCAGTTGCACCAAGAGCAGTTTTACTTATCTCCCTGTGCGGGGGCCGGCCGGTTATTCCACACAGATAAATACCCTCAGCAAGGAAGGCATCTGAGGTCCTGAAAACGGATCCGACATTACTGTTGCTCCTTACGTTATCGAGCACAATTACAAAAGGAGATTTATCTGATTCCCGGAACTCGGTAACAGTCTTCCTGTTCAGTTCACTGTTTTTGAGCTTACGCATTCTTTTTTACACTAAAATTATCAAAAAATCCTTATATTATTTTTATATTGGAGTCACAGAAACTATTGCATAAGTACCTGACCTAACAAATATCGAGTTAACAGATGAATATTCACGAATACCAGGGGAAAGCGCTGCTGCGAACTTTTAATGTTGATATACAGGAGGGCTTTGTTGCAGAGACACCAGAACATGCTGTTTTAATTGCAAGGCAGCTCCGTGAGAAATACGGATCGGAATATTTTGTTGTAAAAGCTCAGATCCATGCCGGGGGCAGGGGCAAAGGAGGAGGTGTCAAACTGGCGAAATCACCTGAAGAAGCAGGTATTCTGGCCTCGAAAATGATTGGAATGCAGCTTGTGACACCACAGACTGGCCCTGCCGGTAAAAAAGTCAACAGGGTATTGGTAGCTCAGGATGTATATTATAAAGGGGAAGCGGAGATAAGGGAATTCTATGTCAGCATACTTCTCGACCGCAGTAAAGAAAAATATATAATAATGTATTCTCCTGAAGGAGGAATGTCGATAGAAGAAGTAGCTGAGAAGACACCTGACAGGATCTTCACTGAAGTGATCGACCCTGCTACGGGATTGCAGTCTTTCCAATGCAGGGATATAGCATTCAGACTTGGATTGGGAGGCAATGCCTTCAAAAATATGCAGAAGTTCCTGAAAGGACTATGGGAGACATTCATCGGATGTGATGCTCAGCTCCTTGAGATCAACCCGGTTCTCAAGACAAGCGATGAAAGGATCCTTGCGGTCGACTGCAAGGTGGTTCTCGATGACAATGCATTATTCCGGCATCCTGAACTGGCTGAGATGAGGGATCTGAACGAAGAGGATCCGACAGAGGTTGAAGCCGGAAAATACAATCTGAATTTCGTTAAGCTGGATGGTAATGTCGGGTGTATGGTTAATGGGGCAGGACTTGCAATGGCTACAATGGATATTATTAAACTGTCAGGAGGCTCCCCGGCTAATTTCCTTGACGTTGGCGGGACGGCGTCGGCTCAGACTGTTGAAGCCGGGTTCAGGATCATTCTTAAAGATCCAGCTGTAAGAGCCATTCTTATAAATATTTTCGGAGGGATAGTCAGATGCGACAGAGTGGCAAATGGTGTCGTTGACGCTTACAGATCAATAGGAAAGATAAAAGTCCCGGTAATTGTCAGACTCCAGGGGACAAATGCCGAAGAAGCAAAGAAAATCATCGATGAATCCGGGCTATCGGTATATTCAGCCATATCATTCAGCGAAGCAGCTGAAAAAGTGAGCTCTGTCCTGAAAGCAGGCTAGTCATTCTTTTTATGTGAATCGTCACAGAACGGTTTATTTTTTGATTTACCGCATCTGCAAAGCCAGACCTCTCCGGGTTTGGACTCTGATCCTCTCTTAAGGTCTTTGAGTATAAAACTCCCTTTTATCCCGAGAGGTCCCTGGTCGACTACTTCCACAACAGTGGCAGGTTTATTATCTTCCTTGTTTTCCATTTCCAAATCGAATTATCCCGTGAATCCTATTTTTCTGTGATGTCCGTCACAGAACGGCATTTTACTGCTGGCTCCGCACCGGCACACCGAAATGAGGCTGTCTTTAACTTCTTTCCTGGTTCCGTCATTGTCGAAATCAAAAGTGCCATTAATTACAATAGGTCCGTCAACCATTACCTTCACCACCACAGGTCGTACCTCATTGACAGCTATTTCATCATCCAGAAGCTCTGGTCTTCTGAACCTGACATGGTTAGTCTGATCCTGAGGCACATCCTTGTTTTTTTCATTATCATTCCATTTCCAGGTAAGCGCATCGGTTGGGCACATATTTACCACTTCTATTATCCTGTCTGTAGGTGCAGCTTTCATATCCACCCAGGGACGACGGCCGGGATCGAATACTTCAATCAGTTCCCTGAAGCAATATGTGGCATGGATACAGGCCGACGGTTTCCAGTAAACAGTAATATCATCATTGCTGTATCGTCTGCCACCGGAGAATGACTTATTATTTCCCATTATAATAATCGTTATGAAAGAGTAACCATTGGTTTGCAATTTAATACATTTTGTTAAAAAATCAGGAGAAATGATAATTTGAATAATTATATTTGCCCACGTCTTAATGTCGAAAAAAAGGCTGAGAATAAGGTTAATCTGACGGATGAAGAGGGCACTCCTGAATAATAGAGTCAGACACTCCGGCAAATTCATGCTGTACATAATTCCTATGTGCTTGTTGCTACTGCTTTCATCATTGACCTTAGGAGCAGGTAACAGCTATAATATGCTGGCTGTAAATTCAAATCTTGTGTTATCCAAAACTTTACTGCATCTCCTTTTTACAATTTCAGGGGCTCTAATCATAGTATTTGCTACAATTATTTTTTTCTCCCTGAAACTGAGAAAGATTAACAGAGAGCTTTTATTAAAGAACAAGGAGATCATCAAGATCAATGACGATCTGCGGAAATCCAATTCTGATCTGGCGGAACAGAAGGATCTTGTTATGAAACAGTATTCGGAAACAGATAAGTTCTTCAAGATACTCTTTCAGTCGGCAGATGATGGTATAGCATTTTACGACAGCGAACTCAATCTCAAATATGCTAATTCTGCCTTTTATTCGGTAGTAGGATACAACAGGGAAACATATAATGAGATAGATCCTATGTCAATTATACATCCAGAGGATCTTGATTACAGGGAGAGATTCCTTAAAGGGCTGAAAAACAATGGCTTTTATGAATGTGAGCTCAGGCTAAGGCACAGGGAAGGGCATTATATAAGTCTGTCAACAAAATCAGTACAGGTAAAGGATGATGCCGGAAACCTTCTTGGGGCGCTTACAATTTCAAGGGATATAACAAAATTAAAGAAAATTAATGAGGACCTTGTAAAGGCCAGCCTGGAAGCTGAGACCAGCAGCCGTTTGAAATCAAGTTTCCTGGCAAACATTTCCCATGAGATAAGGACCCCGCTCAACAGTGTTGTCGGGTTTTCAAACCTTCTGCTTGCCAATGATATTACTCAGGAAGTTAAGGAAGAGTATATTGAACAGATAAACCATAATAGTGAAAAGCTACTTCAGATAATCGGTGATATTATTGATCTTTCAAGGCTGGAGAGCTCACAGATCGAGATCACATATGAAGAAGCTTCTGTTAACGATATAGTCAATGAAGTTATAGAAGATTCAAGGCAGACAATACGAAGGAGTGAAAAATCGATAATACTTAATGTCAGGAATCAGTTCAGTGAAGATTCTGATATGATCTTCACTGATAAGGTATGGCTTAAGAGGGTATTAAATCATCTTATGGATAATGCGATTAAATTCACTCTTGACGGATCGATAGACTTATCCTATTTCAAGGAAGAAGAGAATCTTGTATTCAAAATAAAAGATACCGGTATTGGTATCAACAAGGAGAATCTGGTCAGGATCTTTGAAGAATTCCGGCAGGAAATTAACGGCCATCACCGTCCGTTTGAAGGCCTTGGGATCGGACTGACACTTGCGAAAGAGGTGATCGAACGAATGGGAGGGACAATCAATGTGCAATCGGAGAAAGGAATTGGTTCTGAATTCAGTTTTGCTATACCGTACAGACCAGCAGGAAGTACAAAAACAAAACTGAAGAGTGTACTTAAGGATCAACCTTCAGGGCAGTATGACTGGAGTTCAAAAAAATGCCTCCTTGTCGACGATAATAAGGATGTACTTGTCTACCTTAACAGGACTCTCCTCGATACAGGAGTGCAGATCCTTACTGCAAGGTCAGGAAGGGAAGCAATAGAGGTCATCAGTAATACTCCTGATATCGATGTTGTTCTTCTTGATATGCAGATGCCGGAAATGAACGGGATCGAAGCAACGAAAGAGATCAGAAAGATAAGGAAGACCCTTCCTATTATAGCCCAGACCGCTTTTATCTTTGAGGACGATAAAGATATTATCCTGGAAGCAGGTTGTGATGCCTGCCTTATTAAACCCATTCGTAAAGAACATCTCCTTACTGTTCTGGCATCGTTCATCAAGTCAAATTAAGAGTAATTGTCGGTATAGATTCATATACCAACACCCCGTTTTTATTCTTACATTGCATATATCTTTTTACCGATGCAAAGCAGCTTCGCCGATATTATTTTACCCTTAGCTCTAAAAGGCAGACTTACGTACAGCATTCCGGAGGAGATGCAGGAGATAGTCAGACGCGGGACAAGAGTTCAGGTGCAGCTTAAGGACCGGAAGATCTACACCGGTGTTGTTGCCAGGGTTCATAATGATGTACCGGATATTAAAGATATCAGACCTGTAATGAAAGCATACGGATCTGATCCTGTAATCAATGACAGGCAGCTTGATTTCTGGAACTGGATAGCCGCTTATTACATGTGCACTGAAGGAGAAGTTATGAAAGCAGCTGTTCCGGCCGCTCTCTTTCCTGAAGGAGAGACAAATGTACCAGTGGTAGAGAGGTACAGGCCAAAGAAGGAAACTTTTGTAGAGCTGGCACGCAGGTTCTCTGATATGGAATTGAATGAGATACTTGATTCACTTCGGAAAGCTCCAAGACAATCCGATATACTGACTGCATATCTTTATCTGACAGGTTACACTGCTGACTCTGAGATAAAGGCATTAAGAAAATCTTATGTATTGAAGAAATCTGGTTCGGCGCCCTCTCACATTAACCCTCTTGTTAAAAAGGGTATCTTTAAACAGCTGTCTCTCGAGGTGGGAAGACTCAGTTATCCGGAAAATAAAACGGAACAGATAAGAGACCTGAGCAATATTCAGGCAGTAACATATGATTCCATACGAAGGATTTATAAGGAAAAAGATATTGCCCTGCTTCATGGAGTTACTTCAAGCGGAAAGACCGAGATATATATCCATCTTATTGATGAACAACTGAAGAAAGGGAAGCAGGTGCTTTATCTGCTTCCGGAGATAGCTCTTACCACACAGTTGATAATACGGTTGCAAAAGCATTTCGGTAATATTACAGGGATCTATCATTCCCGGTTCAATGATCAGGAAAGAGCAGAGATCTGGAAAAAAGTAGCTGCGGACGATCCCGGGTCCGGATACCGGCTGGTACTTGGAGCAAGATCTTCAATATTCCTTCCTTTCAGCAATCTTGGACTGGTTATTGTTGACGAAGAGCATGATATATCATATAAGCAGCACGATCCGTCACCGAGATACCAGGCCCGGGATTGTGCGATTGTTCTGGCCGGAATTCATAAAGCTAAAACAATTCTGGGATCTGCCACACCATCAATTGAAAGTTATTATAATGCTGAAAGGGGCAAATACGGGTTTGCAGAGCTGAAGGAAAGATACGGATCGATCAGGCTGCCTTCAATAATACTGGCGAACTCGAGGGAGGCCTACAGGAAAAAACTGATGGTGTCGCATTTTACTCCGGAGCTTTTAAACAGTATTGATGAAGCGCTCAGTAAGGGTGAGCAGATAATATTATTCCAGAACAGAAGAGGTTTCTCACCTTATATTGAGTGTTCTGATTGCGGCTGGATCCCTTCATGCAAACAGTGTGCAGTTAACCTGACCTACCATAAAAGCATTGGCCGTCTCGTTTGTCATTATTGCGGATATTCAATTTCTGTCCCTCACAAATGTGAAAATTGCAATTCATCCGGAATGGTGACAAGGGGCTTCGGAACCCAGAAAATAGAGGATGAGATAAAAATAGTCTTCCCTTCTGCACGGGTTGAAAGGATGGATCAGGATACTACAGGTTCGAGAAATTCCTTCAACAGGATAATAAAAGCTTTTGAGGAGCACCGCACTGATATACTGATCGGCACCCAGATGATATCTAAGGGACTAGACTTTGAGAACCTTACTGTTGTAGGGATACTGAACGCGGATAATCTGCTGCATTATCCCGATTTCCGGGCTCATGAGAGGAGCTTCCAGCTAATGGAACAGGTAAGCGGAAGAGCAGGGAGAAGGCAGAAACAGGGTAAGGTGGTGATCCAGACGTCGGATCCCGACAACAGGATAATAAGACTGATGCTGCAGCACGACTATCAAAATATGTACAGATCACAGATTGAGGAAAGGAGAGCATTCAACTACCCGCCTTTCTGCAGGATGATCCGGATCAACCTGAAGCATAAGAGCAGAGCGGACCTTAATTCATTTGCAGACATCCTTGGCAATGATCTAAAAGGCATGTTCGGGAAAAGGGTTCTCGGTCCTGAGTATCCGCTGATATCGCAGATACAGTCGTGGTATATTAAAACACTTCTGATTAAGATCGAAAAGGAGAAATCTCTGGCGAAAGCCAGGGAGATGATAAGGGCAGCCCTCGACAGGCTCGAAAAAGAAAAGGGAGCCGGTGGTTTGAGGATAGGGGTAGATGTGGACCCGTATTAGGAAGGGGCGAGGGGGCGATGAGGGGAAAGGGCGATGAGGCGATGAGGAGACCTGATCGGGATTCGTCGTAGACGATATGGTATTGTAGTTGAAGATATACCTACGTGATATTCTACCTCCTAGAGGTTGAAGAAATTTGAAGCGTTGAAAAGGTTGAAGGGTTGAAGAGGGGGCGATGGGGCGATGAAGGGAGGGGGCGACGAGTGATAGAAAACGAATATTATAAAATACCGTATAGATGAAGTAATCTGGCGGCTGATTTTTCGATACTCCAGTTATCGACGATAGTCTGGCGGATTATATCAGGATTTAGGGTTATTCTCTTTGCGATTATTTCCGCAATTATCTTTTTCAGGGAGGATATGTCGTTTGCGGAGAAAAGGAACCCGTTAACACCGTGTTGGATCACATCCGAATGAATCCCCACATTTTCTGTTGCAATTATTGTCAGACCGCAGGCCATGGCTTCGAGGCATACAAGGGAGAAACCTTCGGATTCTGAAGCTATAACTATAATATCGCAGGCTGAATAAAAATCCTCAATATGATTTGTTTCAGGGAGGAAGTGGATCTGTTCAGATATTTCTTCATCTCCTGCAAAAGTAAGGATCATATCTGAATACTTAGGATCATCAATCCTTCCGATAAATGCGAGGCCCCATCCCGGATTTGATTTAAGTGCTCCGGCAGCAGCTTTCGCTACAATTAACTGACCTTTAGCGGGGCGTATTCTTCCAACGACACCAATAATATTTTTCTGAGATATTTTGCTGAAGGGTGTTTTTTCTCTTATTCTGAATATTTCAGTATTGACTCCATGAGGGATAAGAGTATTGGGCAATCTAAGGTTGTCAGACATAGGTTTGCTCAGGCAGACGATGTGGTCAGCCTTTTTCATAAGGAAGTACGTGAAATTCGCTGGTTTGCTTTCTGCGTGCCGTGTAAAGACCAGTCTGAATTTCCCTCCCAGGCAGCGCAGCAGCAGTGCGAAGAGTATCTCGTTGATCCTGTGAGCATGGATTATGGTCTTTTTTTCATCAGACCTGACTGCATTAAACAGTTTGTTCAGGTTTATTTTTGGGGAATTTATTCCATATCCAAAGACAGCTGCATCAGAATATCTATTGAGGATCGGAATTATGTTTTCTACGCTTCGGGTAACGCCTGTTGCACGTCTGTGGAAATGAAGGTGTATTATCATCAGGAATGAATATTTACACAAATATATTACAGAGTTTATTATTTTTACATCTTATGCAAAGCACATGTCATTCAACTGTTTCCTCATTGTTAATATATTTGTCCACTTCATCCCCTGCCAATGGCTAATCATTTCATCGTTTTCACATGCAAAACCATACAAATGAATTCGATTTAATATTCAGCTCTCAATTCGGGATCATTTAATTTTGTCTGTTTATTTCATCAATACGAATTCGACCCTCCTGTTGTCAGCTTTTCCTTCAGGAGTTGAGTTGTCGCTGACAGGTTTGCTCTCGCCCCATCCCTTTGAAGTAAGCCTGCTCCTGTCGACCCCCATTTGTAAAAGTACATTGACAACTGTTTCGGCACGCTGCTCAGAGAGTTTCTGATTGAAGGAATCATCTCCATCGCTGTCGGTGTGTCCCTCGATGCTGAATTTTAATTCGGGATGTTCATTCATCATCTGGTATATGGTATTGATCACACCCATTGACTCAGGACGCAATGTAGCCTTGTTCACATCAAATCTTATCCCGCTGGCAATGATCTTACCGTCCTGCAGAAGCCTGTCATAAAGCTTTACACCACCCTCGGCAATTCTTATGTTCTTAATGAAACGGTTTATTCCTTTAGTGCCTGCTGAATTAAAGGAGGGTACGCCAATAGTCACACCTGTGGGGTTGCATCCCAGGTTCGGGATGTTGACCAGTCGGGTGTCGTCGAGATATATTTTCAGAGCTCTTGTGTTAAATGCGAGTGAAACATGTCGCCAGTAGCTCTTCTGGAGATTATCATCATACTTTTCTCCCGGATATGTTGATCCGCCTGAACCTTTATAATACACCGCATTTGCCTGAATTGATATCAGGTTACATGAAGCTGTTTGGTTCTTCTCGTCAAAGAGCTTAACGCTATAATAACAATACTCCTTTGCTTCAAACCATGCATCGAATTCGAGAGTAAAAACATCAGGCAGATAATCAGCTTTGGGATTTTTCAGGTAAGGGACAATCAATGCATCCCCTGACCTGAAATAAATGACTTTCTGGTTATCGAACACGGCATTTTCTATTCCACCGCCACGGACAAGATCCCACCTGGCAGGAAACTCACCGTTCTCTTCATTTTCATGACTGTCTTCAAAAAAGACCTTGTCACCCGGAACGAAATCGAACTTTGCCCAGACTAGGTCAGGTTTTTCCTGCAAATCACTCTTCAGATCATCCCTTATCTGCGCGTCAATAAAGGATATCGACGCAAAAAGAAGCACAAGAAACAATACTTTTTTCATTACCTGTTAGATTTTTTTGTTTATTCACATCCTGCATTTCCAAAAGGTTTGGTTGTTCACTATTCCACCCGACTGTTAAGGATCTCCTCGCTTATTATATGTTGTCCACTGCCTGTCTTTTGGATCCTGCAATGTTCCCATATGCGGGGGTCCAGATCGTCGCGACTTGCGGGCACTCCGGAACTGCTTCTCCTGTGAGTATCATACTTCCAGTATTCAAGTGTATTACCTGAGATATTGAAGAATACGAAACCGGGATAATGACAGTTATCTGAGTCATTATCATCATCGCCGTAGCCCCCGTTACCTATTACGAGAGCCCTGTAATTATTATATCCCTGATTTACAGTTTTTTGGCGGAATGTATGATCATGTCCCATCAGAACAAGATCGACCCCGTACTCCGCCAGCATCCTGCTGTATTCGCCATCCTCGTCAACATATCCCGGGTTATGGTCATGGAAGTATACGACCAGCCAGGTGTTGGTATTCCGGATTTCACCTTGCAGTGAGGAGAGGAATGATCTTAGGGCTTCCTTCTGCTGAGAACCCCAGCACTCCATCCATTCCGTACCATATTTAGGATCCTGAATCATATATTTTACTTCCGGGGTACATTTTCCTGAAGGAAGGCCAAGCGAGATAAATATTACATTTCCGTACCTGAAAGTGTAGAAATAACCGGCTCCGCTCAGGTTGAAATTGCGCGATGCATCATTCCATCCTCCGGCTGGCAGCTGAAAACTTCCCTTGTAAGCTTTATTGAAATAATCAAGGCTCCCATCCCACTGATGGCATATATCATGATTACCGAAGGTGGGATAGACGGGCAGTCCGCCTAAAATACCAGTATATGGTGGTTTTCTGAATGCTTTTACTCCGGTTGTTTTGGAATACTCAGGTATTGATGAGGTTTTTCCGGGATTGTTCTGATCATGGTAAGCATTATAAAGGTTAAAGAAGAACGGATCCATTGCGTTCGGATGACCATCCGAGTCGTTGTCAATATCTCCAAGTGCAAGCCACATATCAGGTTTCTTGTCTCTCACCACTTTGTTGAATAAATCAAATACATCATAAAAGAAGCTTGGAGGGGAGTAACCACCCGGCCAGTTTTCATTTCCCGGTCCAAGATCGCCCATGGCTATGAAACTGACCGGCTGGTTTTGACCAGATGCAGGAGTCGTCCTGAACGCGACATCGTTTGCCAGCGTAATTTCCGATAATGAAGTCTGTGAAGGAGTAAGTATTCCTTCTGATATTATCCTGTAGTGATAAGCGGTTGACGGCTGGAGATTTCTGAATACAACTTTTAGCCCGATCACAGGGCGGTAAGACATAGTATTCAGCCAGAAATCGTTCTTTCCGCTTCCGCTGCTAACATCATGGTTATATCTTACTCCTTCCTCATACTTATATGTTCCAGAAACATCATAGACTTCAATACTATTGTTAGCTGATCCGGCCTGGTACAATTCACCCTCTGTCAGGCTTCTGCCGAAAGGGGCTATCCACGCCCGGGCCCTGATACTTCTTATGAAATCGGCGGGATTACGGCCTTTTGGTATGCTTACCCTCCACATAACAGTAGCAGAATTCGATGTGACATCCTGTATATATGGAGCCCGCATCAAAGAAGCATATGCCATAAAATCAAGCCCATCCTCACTGTTCCATTCTATATTCCAGGTTTTAGGGCGTGCATCTGACATAAAAAGTTCTCCCGGAACGAAATCATCATTGCGGGGAATAACGGAAGTTACCTCGCCAACAGGGTTGAGTGCATTGTTAATTGTATTTTTATCAGCCATACTTACGGGTTCTCTACCGGCAAGTACATCTGTTGTGGTGCTTTTTATTGCAGTCTCCTGGCCGGGTGTCAGAGCATATGTTGTGTTTGCATTTGTATTATCTGCAGCAATTACTTCAGCAATTCTGATATTCCTGATAAAGCGGTTAATACCTTTTGTACCGGCAGAATTGAACGAGGGAACGCCAATAGTAAAACCGGTCGGATTGCAGTTGATGTTCGGAATATTAATCAGCCGTGTATCATCAAGGTATATTTTCAGACCGCGTCCGTTGAATGACAAGGATAAATGTCTCCAATAACTTCTTTCAAGATTATCATCGTGTCTTTCTCCCGGGTATGTTGACCCTCCCACGCCCTTATAGTAAATTGCATTTGCAGCTATTGTAATCAGGTTACAGGATTCTGACTGATTCCTGGCATCATAAAGCTTCAGGTAATAATAACAATATTCCCTTGCTTCAAACCATGCATCAAATTCGATAGTGAATTGATCAGGAAGGTAATCTCCTCGCGGGTTTGATACCAGTGGAACAATATAGGCTTCACCTGTCCTGAAGTAAATCACTTTGTTATTATCAAACTCGGCATTCTCAATACCGAGCCCTTTGATGATCTCCCAGCGCGAAGGAAATTCTCCGTTAATTTCATTATCATGGTTATCCTCGAAAATGACTCTGCTGCCGGGCTTAAAATCATATTTAACCCAGACAAGAGTAGGTTTATCCTTCTGGATATCCGTTCCGGGATTTACCTTTTCATCGGATCTTACCTGCGCGCTGATCCAGAGCGAGATCATAAGAAGGAGGATTAGTACGCATGCCTTTTTCATTTTCTGTTTCTTATTATTTTCAACTTTCAATAAAAATTCAGGATTTGTATCTTTAATCGCCTTTCATCTCATTATTAAGAACCTGGTTTTTAAAGTTTTCTCTTTATTTCCTATTTCAATTATATATAATCCATCTTTTATGCCACTGACATCAATTGTAAGGTTATAATCATGTAAGTCATGAAATTCATTTATATACAGATATCTTCCGGATAAATCGGCTATCCTGAGGCGTATTGATTTTCCACTGAATAATCTGTCAGGTATCTGAATGGTAATCTTTTCCGATGCGGGAACCGGGTAAATCCTGATTGCAGCATCGGCAATCAGGTCAATACCTGTTGCAAGGTCATTAATTGTGATTGTTTCAGCTCCTGCCGTGGCCAGTATTTCTATTTCCCTTCTGCCGCTGTTAATTACCAGGGCAGGATTGGCAGGATCCATTGCCTTACCACGGTAATCAGCCAGAAAGATATAGGAGCCATCTTCCAGACCCTGGAACCTGAACCCTCCGTCAGCACCCGTTATGTCATATGATACCAGGCTGCCCCCGGAAGCGCTTTTGAGATAGACATAAATACCGGACAGTGGATTACCTTTAATATCCTGCGATTTTTCCGAAACAGATATTCCTTTTGAGGAACCGGTTAAAAAAGTACCACTGATAATTCCCGTTCCGGCTCCGGTGGGAGGTTTCTTAATAAGCCGGATATCACTGCCTGTAATATCAACCAGAGCCTGGATCCATAAAGCGTTATTGAGCAGGATATTATCACCGTAATAGGTCGGGAGTTCATCCGGATACTCAACCGGATCGGGTGTTGCAAGAACGGTGTACCTTCCTGCCGGAAGTCCTCCGAAGCGGTAATTGTTCGATCCGTCGAGCAAAAGGAGGGTTGTATCTGCAACATCTGCCATAGGGATAAGAGATACATGTGATTTATTGATACCCCGTAAACCTGTTTCATCCCATATTTCACCTGAAATACTGTTGTTGTTGAGTATTGCTTTCCCTGTGAGTACTACCGTTTGCACGGGATTGTATGAGTCATTTGAAACGACTGTGAGTATCGCATTCTTTTCTCCTTCAAAAAGGGGAATAAAATAAACCGTATCGGTACACGTAACACCGGGTTGCAAAACGTTGCACAAGATGGAAGCATACCCCTGAGAGAATTCATACCGGTCAGTTCCAGTAACCCTTATTTCGTTGATTGATACATCATTGGAGCCGGTATTGGTTAGTGCTAACCTAAAAAATGCCTTATGTCCGACAGGAATTTCTCCGAAAACTATTCGTGAGTCTGACAGGGTAAGATTTCTCAGAATACTTGAACCCGCAAGGGGGATGGTAATTGTTTTGGAATAGAGTGAATTGGAATTTATCACAAGATTAGCCTGAAAATCGCCTCCGGTAACCGGAGCAAATGTTACTACTATAATGCATGAGTCGCCCGGCTGAATATTCTGGCATACGTTGTTTGCGCTGAAAAGCTCCTTGTTTGCTCCGGTAATGGCGACACCCGATACAGCAAGAACTGCTCCTCCTTCGTTTTTTATTATAAGGGTGTCTTTTTTCGACTGGCCGGCTTCACAATATCCGAAGTTCATGGAAGTTTTACCGGGCATGATGGATGCATAGGCAGTCCTTCCGGTCAGCATGATCTGCTTTGCAGGCATTTCCGGGTCGTTGGAGTAGATGTTCAGATAGGAGAACTGTTCGCCTTCAATATGTGGACTGAACGAAACTTCAACCTGGCAGGTTTCACCATAATGAAGGGTGGAACAGTTGTGTCCTGAAAGCTGGAAATCGGTAGCCCACGGAATCCCCGGGAATAGTTCGTACTTAACATTTATGTTGCTGAATATTAAATCATTGGCTCCGGTATTTTTCAGAATGACTGTTTTTGTCGCTGTGCTGTTCAGAGGAACGGATCCAAGATCAACAGTTTCTTCATCTGTCTGGAGGCGAGGAGCAAGGGAAAATGCCTTCAGCGGTATTTCCATTATGAGGCCTGCGGGGATGTTGTATATGATGGTCAGCAGATTATCAGCCTTTGCCCCCGTAATGCTTTGTGTAAAGGTAACATTGACGGTATCTGTAGCAAAACCATCAAGCACGAAGGAGGTTTTATCAACCGTAAATCTTTCATCCCCGGATTTGATGCTGTCGATTCTTATTTCTTTCAGGGCCGGATTGGAGAGGACAAGTGACAGGGTGCGGCTGGCTCCTGGCTGAACAACTTCGAAATCAAGTACCTTCGGATCGGCTTTTATGTAATCCAGAGGGGGAATAAATACATAATCTATACTGTTAACAATCATGTGTCCGTTCCCGGAGGCATCCATGGCAAGATCGTTCAATGAGCCGTCGATGGGCAGTTTTATCCAGTTTCCGGAGAAGTTGGACGCAAAACGCGTCATGTAAGTTGGAAGATGAAAATAGACAAGATTGACAGCATTGAACGGATCGAAGGCAACCTTGTTAATTGAACTGAAATATTCCCCGTTGTCTATTTTTTCGTTGAACCAGACATTATTTTCCTTCCATGCATGCTTGGTGTTTTCCCTGTTATCATTATTTACCTGTCCGACATATGAGATGTGGGGACGGTTCATTTTGTCGGTCATGATTGAGGTGTACAATCCTTCTTTTTGTCCGCCTTTCCAGCCAGGTTCAACCTGTTCGGGCGGTCCCGGAATCCCGTTTATTACCCGATAATAAATTATTCCAAGGTTAACATCATAGGTACACAGATGTACATTGTCCGAACCGTCAACCGCAATATCCAGATGGCAGTATCCGCCTCCGACCTTCTTTTCTGCCTGCCAGTATCCGTTACGGGTGTTTTTGATCATAACTGTCCCATGTAATCCGGATGCTTTAATCCAGGCCACCCATAGTTCATCATGCGAAGTAACATCAATTGTGGGAAACAGGAAGGTTGAGTCGGAGACTGCAATGATTTTTGATTGCCATTGACGTCCGGGTGTCAGGGTTCCGTAATAAAGGCGGCTCTTTGGTGTGAGAGACCAGTCCTGATTGGAATAAACAACATGGATAGTCCTATCGCTGGTCATAGCAAGCCGGAAGAAACCGGATATGTAAGGAGGGCAGGTGCCGATTTTGTGATACTGCCATTTGCCGCTGCGGGTTTTGGAGGCATACATAAGGTCGCCATCCTGGCTGTAATCATCTCCTTTCCGGTAGATCAGATGGACTGTTCCATCGGGTTCCACAAGCATGCCTGCATTTGTTCCCTTGTCAACGGAGCGGGGGAAGATTGTTTTGACTTTTGTTTTTTCGCTTACTTTATTGTTCGAAGGATCCGGATCAAAAAGCGGAGTACTGGCTGTGGCATTGAATGTGAGTATACAGTCGCCTGATGTCAGCATCTTTATTGTCAGGGTGTCTTCCGATCCGTATGCCAGGCTGTCGATGTTCCAGGTTATCTTAAGGCCTTCGATGGTTACATTTCCCTTGCCGGAGGTGGCAGAAACAAAGATTGCTTCGGCGGGGATGGTGCATTCAACGCTGGCCGGTGCACGTCTGATAGGGCCGTCATTGTTGAGTACAAGAAAGTACTTCAGTGTGTCGCCTGCCGGAACAGGGTCGGCCGACTCGGTTACTGTTAACTGAAGGTCGGCACCGGGAGGCCGTTTCCAGATGTATATATCTGAATCGGATCCTTTGGTGTATTGCCAGACAACGATATCGTCATATATCCTGGGATTGGTCTGGTCTGCACCACTTTCAGAACTGACAAGTTTAATATGTGTGGTTGTGGAGAGAGCTATATTGCTAACCTGACAGACATATATGCTACGATGGATAAAATCACATATAGGCCTATAATCAACATATACCAGTTGTTTGTTTTCATACTGTGGATTAGACTGATAAGTCCAATCCGGGCCATAATCGAGAGGAAGCATTTTTCTGTAGCCTTCTCCCTCATTAAGAAAGGGCGCATAAAGGTAAACGTCTCCCTGGTCTTCATATGTAATATATATGGTCGAACGAGGGTTCTTGGTAGCCCTTGAAATAGAAGGGTGTGTCTGGTCATTTCTTTTGACAACAATGGGATATTCCACATCATTATTCCAGATATGGGTCATATATATATCCAGATTTCCATTCCTGTCGTCGGTGTAAACAACATAATCTCCTTCAATATCCGGCCAACCCTGATTTGACGGTTTTGTAACAACCGGATATTCATAATTCGTATGACAATTAAACACGTAAATATCGGCATTACCGTTCCTGAGATCAGTCCAAACAATGTTATCCCCGTCGATGGCAGGCATATACTGGTCGCCTGGTGCAGTACAAACGGCCGCTTCGCCATTCCAGGGATCCCACATGTAAATGTCTTTGTTTCCGTTCCGGGTATCGGTCCATACTATCCTGTCGCCGCTGACCCTGGGTTCGTATTGTTTATGCGGGTCGGTTGTGATGCGTATCATGGTATCTTTTTCAAGATCATAGGCATAAATATCTCCGTCATCATTCCGGTTGTCTTCCCACACCACAAATCTGTCGCTTATATCAGGATTGGTCTGGTTCGCAGGATGTTTAACAAGAGGCATTGCAATATGGGAGGGCAATGTTGACAACCGGGCGCGAAGTGTATCGCTCGGGCTGTCTGATTCATCTTTGGCTACAATACCAAAATTATAGAATGTACCCTCCTCCAGACCTTTGAAAGGATACCATAGACTTTTGACAAAGTCCACCAGTTTCCCGTTCAGGAAAACATAATAGCCCTTAATCTCATTACACTGGTCGTATGCGACCGGCCAGCGGATCGTCATGCTGGTCTCTGTTACCAGCGTATCGGTAATTGCAGAGCCCGGCTGCCAGGAAGGTGGTTCAGCGGGCAGCATCGTCACAAAAAGTGTAGAACCGGGCACTTTGTGATTTGCTGCATCAATGGCCTCCACTCTGAATGTATCTATATCACCTGCTATAAGATTCTTTACAGTATAGGAATTCAATGTGCCGCTTATCATATTTTCTTCTTTGCCGTTCTTCAGAATTCTGTAGTATTCTATTCCGTAATCATCGACAGCATGTGCCCATGTAAGTGTTGTTTTTGTTTCGGTAGTATCTGTTGCCCGGAGTTGCGGGTTGGGCCATGAGGGAGGATTATCCGGAAGGGTGGGAAAGGCATTTAAAGGTCCGTCGGTGCTCCAGTTACCTCCTTCATCCCCAGCTTCAATCTTAAAATTGTATGCAGTGGATGGTTTAAGGCCGGTAACTGTATATTTTTTGGATGATCCAATCTCTTTGATTTTTTCACCGTCTTTATAAATCCTGTATGCAGTTACCCCGTTATCATCTTTTGCACCGTTCCAGTGAAGTTCCATTTTTGTTCCCGTTACTACTTTTCCTGTATCGAGCACCTTATTTTCCCACCATGGTTTTTTTGTATCGGGGCAGGTGTTTTTGGAAAAATTGTCAACAATCTTTACGGGGTTCTGGTCACGGAAGCCAATATAGTGTCCGTCAGCAGTTGAGAATAGTTTCGACCATCCGGTGGCCTTGGCAGGGCCTATTTCGGATCCGCCTGCGGTAGGATAGAGCATGCATTCCGGATCACTGCCCGGCAGGTCTTGTATCATGGCAAAGTATTCGCCGCAGGGACTGAAATAAAACTTTGCATCGCCCTGCATGTTTGAACTATTTATAATTTTCTGACCGGCAGGTGTTTTCATTTCCTTGACTATCAGTGTATATGTGTCTACCCCGGTCAGAAATGCATAAACAAAGGTGGCATCCTTTGAGTCGGGGCTGAAACCCCAGCCTGCAATGCCCTTACCCGACGAGGGAACAGCCATAATGTCTGTGGTTGAACCGTCATAAACCTCACTTCCGTTTGAGGCATCAAAAACCTTCAGAAAAAGATGCCTGTCAGAACCTGTAATGGCTGAATAAACAAGGTATTTTCCCCTGGGGCTGAACATTATTCTTGAGGAGGAGACTGCCATTGGGGGGATTACATTGTATGTGATTGGACTTTCTCCATCCTCTGACGGGTCCGGATCGAGATTGACAAGTCTGCACCAGTGGTGCCCTGATGCATCAAATCCATGCATCACGAATTTATCTTCATCGGGGCTGAAGCCCCAGCCTGTTGCCCGGCTATTTTCATGAAAAATTACCCTGTTCTGATAAAGAATTTGAATATGAACCAGGTTGGGGGGCTGGGTATTTTCAACAACTACTGTATACTTGTATTTTGGTGAATACCCTTCATTAAGGTTTATTCCGAGCGATACGGCGGAGATGTCTTTTAGCGAAGGTGCGACATAGTTACCGTATTTTGTGCATCCGCATTCTATTCCGGGGCGCTGCCCCGGAAGGGCGGTGGTGAAACAAAACAATGTAACAGCAAGAAAAAATAATTTTTGAAATTCTCTTGTTTCCATAGCTGTAAATATTACAGTATATCGAAAATACCTTCCGCCTGTGGCAGACTAATAAGTCTATATAAATTTAGTAATCAGGTAAAAGGCGTGCAAAATTTTGTGACAAACGACGCCTGGTGATGATAAACTACGGGTTTGCAGTGATGATTTTTTTAGAAGTATTTTTGTTAGTGACTTACAGATCTACACCAAGGGTCTTTCGGATCTCATCGATAAATTTCCTTCCTACAGGAATACTTTTGTTTTCCACCGAAATCATGGTGTATTCTATTGCATCTATGTGTTTTATGTTAACTGCATATGATTTGTGAACCTGAAGGAAAAGATCTGGCGGAAGCTTATTCAGGAAATCTTTCAGTGGCGACCTGATCAGATGTTTTTTACCTTCCCTGCAGTACAATTCAAGATAATTGCCGTCTGATCTTATCCACATGAGATCATCAAACTTTATCTTGATAAGGAAATAATCTTTTCTGATGAAAATGCAATCCTGAAGAATTTTGTTAGTCGGTTCTTCATGTTTCTTTTCTGTTTCGGCACTCTTCCTGAAAATAGCTACTTCAATTGCAGTAAAGAGGTCCTTGTCGGTAAAGGGTTTAAGCAAATATCCGTCGGGCAGAACGCTTCTGGCTCTCTCAACAGTGTCTCTGTCGGCATGCGATGTCAGGAAGATAAAGGGAATTTTATAATGGTCCTTTATAATTCGTGCAAGATCAATGCCATCTCTTTCACCTTTCAGCAATATATCGAGCATGACAATATCAGGTCTGGCGGATTCAAGCAACTGTTCAGCCTCATCAGCAGTCATGGCAATACCTGTGACATTATATCCCAGTCCGGTGAGCTTTGTGCGGATATCCTCAGCAATGATCAGCTCATCTTCCACAATAAGTATCCTTATGTCGCCTGATGCTTCCATGAAAATAGCTTTATAATCCGGGAGAAATTCCTTCTTTTAAGATATAATGCCTTATCATCTGCAAAGTTAACAGTAAAGATTATACGATAATTGATTCAGAAAGTGATAATGAACCCGGTACCATTATTATTATTGAACTTGATATCTCCCCTCAGCTGCCTTGTAAGCAGTGAGACAAGCCTTAGGCCGAGTGTTTGAGCCTTGTCTATCCTGAAATTTTCCGGCATGCCTCTGCCGTTATCTCTTACAGTGAATGTATACTTATGGTTACCGTCGCTGGTGAGTGAGACAACCAGTTCGCCCTTTTCTGAGGGATTGAAAGCATATTTGTATGCATTGACAATTAGCTCATTTGCAATCAGGCCCAGTGGAATGGCAGTATCTATGTCCAGTTCAACACCTTTACATTCCACAATGCAGCTGATATTGCCCCCGGGGCTGCCATAACCTGAAGCGATGCTGTCTGCAAGCTGATGCAGGTACTTCCCGAAATCAATAATTGAGAGCTTCTCCTGCTGGTAAAGCATCTGATGGATCAGAGCCATAGATTTGACACGGTCCTGGCTCTCCTTTACGGCGTCCTTTACTCTCGGGTCAGCGATATTATAAGACTGCAGGCTAAGAAGGCTTGAAATTGTCTGTAAATTGTTCTTGACCCTGTGATGGATTTCTTTTAGAAGTATCTCCTTTTCCCTGTCAGCTTTTTTCTTTTGCCTGTAGCTGTTCCAAAGAATTGCAGATGATACAAGCACCAGAATCAGTAAAGCAGAAAGGGAATAACCCAGAATACGCTGATTTCTAAGACTCTCAGCCTGTACCCTCTGTCCCATTTTCAAATTACTTATCTCACTGTTTTTTTTAACCGTCTCGTATCTGAGTTGAAGTTCATCGATATTTTTCCTTTTTTCAGCGGTAAAAATGGTATCACTGAGTGATTTATATGCTTTGTAGAATGCAAGGGCCTTCCCGGGCTCACCCATCTGCTCATATGTATCGGCAAGCTGTTTATTTATGAGCATATTTTCATAGAAGAGGTCAAGAGAATCAGCAATTATCACTGCATCCTGCAAAAAGCTTACAGCCTTTTGGAGTTTTCCTTCACGGATATACAGTAATCCAAGATCATACAGGTTATTGACCTTTTCACGGATATTTCCGGTAAGGACTGATTTATCGATATTTTCATTGAACAAAATACGGGCGCTGTCCTGCTCTCCCTGTTCAAAAAGGACCTCGGCGAGGAATCTCCGGGAATAAAGTTCACCACTTTTGTCGTTCAGATTGTTTGCAAGAGCCAGGGAAGCCCGGAAATAGTATAGAGCCGAATCGGATAACTGCAACCGTCGGAACGACCTGCCCATGTACCTGTATGTTACGGCTTTACCCCATTGATCTCCGTTTTGCAGGAAACCATCAAGTGCTTTTCTGAAAGAAGACAGTGCTTTTTCATTATCCTGCAGCTCAAAGTAGACTGATCCCAGGTAGTTATAGGCATAAGGCAGTTTTGACAAGTAGTTCATTTTCTCAAACAGTTCCGTTGCCAGAAGAATCCTGCCGGTAGCAAGATCATAATAGCCCATGTCCTGGTAAGCAATACCTGCCAGAAGGTTTATCATTCCCTGCATAGATTCATTTCTGAGTGAATCAGCCATTTTTAAAGCATCGTTGTAATATTCCAGGGCCGTTTCATATTTTCCCCTGAGCCAGTTGATACGTCCTATGTTTGTTGTTGCAGAGGCCTTAATTGCCGTGAGGTTTTCTTTTTCTGATTGTGCAAGATTATTTTCGTACTGCGACAAAGATTCATCCAGTCTCCCCTGCAGAAAGAGCAGGTTGGCCAGGGAGTTCCTGGTGCGCAATAATCCTTCCGAGTATCCAAGCTTGTTGAACAGGGCTTGGGATTTTTCAAGCATATATAGCGAAGTATCATAGTGGCCCTGTGCCATCCAGGCGCAGGCTGCATTATGCCAAGAATTAGCTTCTTCAAGATCATTTTTCTCTTTTCTGGCTGTTTCCATAGCCTCTGAGGCCAGCTCTTTTGACCTCAAAGGAGATATGTTCAGGTATTCGGCTGACAGTGAATTGAGAAGCGCCGCTTTATCTTTTGATTCCTTTAGCAAAGTATAAAGACTATCAGTAATATGATTGCCCTGTGGAAGGGCAGGGTTTATGCAGAAGAATTTTACCAGAAAAATCAGAATCAGGTATGCTAATTTCTTCATTTTGAATGCTTATATGATAAATATAATCAAATACACGAAGAATGTTTAATAATCTGGCTGATTTAAATAGCTATAGACAAATTAAGTATTTTTATGCATATTTTCAACAGATTAGTTGATTTTTCCTCACTTGAAAGTCTAATACTGCAATTCATTTTATTTTCCCGGAACCTGAAGATCCTACAATTTCCTTACTTTTAAAAAAATACTTATTTTTGTCGGCGAAAAACAGGATCTGTCTGTAGCAGACAAATGAACGCTGAAGCTTTCTTTGTTAAGGCACCGGGATGGGATAAAGTCCTCTTTTGCCAACAGCTTCGCTAAAGCTACGTTTGTCAAAGAAGGCTACGGAGGATAAAGACTGCCTGCGCCAGGGCTACGGTGGTCGCTGCGGGGTGTAGCACAGTTGGTTAGCGCGCCACGTTCGGGACGTGGAGGTCGGAAGTTCGAGTCTTCTCACCCCGACTGATTAAAACAGGATGCCGTTGTAAATCAATAAATTACAGCGGCATTTTTCTTTGTGGTAATAAATGTGGTAATAAAATAAGTATCCTTTGATTCAACTGCTATCCCATTTTGTTCCCTGCCAATGACTTATTTTCCCTTCGTATTCACATCTTGAACACGTCCAATTGAATTCACTTAAAGGCAATATCTCCACCCTTGCCGTTCCCTGAAATCACTTGTTAAGACACCTGAAAATTAGGAGTATATTTGTTATATTGTTAGGGTTAATCTTGATGGTTATATCAACAAAATTTATAAATAAAATCATGTAAATTATTGCTCTTCAATAATTCTTTTCTCTTCAGTACTAAAATCATAGATATTATATATAAATTCATCTATTTGGCGCTCAAAGAAACTTGTATCATTATCAATATTTTCCTTTTTTAGTGAAAGTACTTTTTCAACGATTTGATTAATCTCTTTCTGCTTTTCCATTTCTATTTTTGGTATTGGCAGTTCTTTGGCATCATCTGGATAAAAATGTAATGACTCAGATAAAAATTTATTAAAATACCAATTTATAGTTTTTGAATTGAGTAACCCTAAAAGAAATAAGTAACTGTAATCTGATGCTTTTCTTATTTTTTCGGCACTAATATTCCTTCGAACAGTTACATGACCAGCGTATCTTATCAAATCCCATTTAACGCAATTTATTACGGTATGACTATTATAGAATTTTTCTGTATCATATGCAAATCTCAATTTATCCTTAACGACGTTAATAAAAATAATTTTGGGAGTTTCGAATAACTCAGGAAACATTGCATTGTAGTGTTCATCAGGACAATAATTTAGCCATCCATGTTGAGTATATAGAAATCGGTCAATGTTCTTCCCTTCAAGGAATGGTTTGAATCCTTTCTTATAATTATCAAAAATATAGATGTCCTTGCCACAATTTTCAGACTTGTGGTTTAGTCTTGCTCCATAAGCAATGAGACAAATCTCATCCAGTCGTACAGATTTACTCCATATTTTTGATTTAATCTTTAATGCACTTGAAATATCCTTCGTTTCAAATCGAAAGTCTTTCAAGTCCTTAAACTCCCTTTGGTTTATATGGTTAGTGGTAAAAGTATTATTTTTAAAATCGCTTTCTGATTTGGCGATTTTGATATTTGTAAATCCCTTGTTCGAAGAATTTACTATACTTATAATAGTATTTTTGACAATAGCATTCTCGAAAACATAATATTCACTTGTATCTAAAATTTCGCGGATATAATACCTGTCTATCAACATTTTTCTTGATAATGAACCGTAATTTTGATTGGTATAAGCGTAAGGAATAATATAAGATAAAATGCCATCAACGCTTAGAATCTTCATAGATAATTCAATAAAAGCAATATATATATCAGTCCTTCCTTTACATGTTTGATAATGTTCGAAAAGATATTTCTTTATTTCTGAATTCAAATTTTCAACATTAATATAAGGCGGATTACCAATTATGATACTAAATCCATTTCCCACATCTTTTCCAAACATCCATTCAGGTTCAAACCAATTTGCAAAATGATTCTGGTCATAAGGGTCAAATGCTGCTATTTTGTGAGCATTTATTGTCGTATGCCCAACCTTAACTAAAAGGGTACTTATTTCTTTTCTGAGTTTTTTATCTTCTTTCTGAAATTTTAATTTTTCTTCTCGGATTTTTGCATTAAAGTATTTATGTCTGATTTCCTTCAACTGTGAACTTAATTTATTTATTTCCTGATATGTATCATTAAGAAAAATATCACCAGTCATTAATTGTGGCTTCTCCAAGGAAATCAGCGTATTTGCAGCAACGAATTTTGTTTCAAGGTTTGGTAAACTCCTGATGCCATAGTTTTCTCTATCCTCAAATTTGTTCTGGTTTATAATCAGAGAAATGAAGAATCTTAATTTGGCTATTTGAACAGCAATTGGTTGAATATCTATTCCATAAATGCAATTTTCAATTAAATACAATTTTCTTCCGTAATCACTTATATTATTCTCAAAAACATCCTCGATTTCATCCAGTCTTCTTTTTCGTTCTTCGTGGTCTTCTATATCATACGCTATATTGGTTTCTTCAATTGCTCTTTCTTTTTGAAGTTGTTTCCAATATAAGTTCTCTGGGTCGAGTTTATTTAATATATGAACCATTTTATGAAGAATACCCATCGGAAATGCACCACTACCACATGCTGGGTCGAGTATTTTGCATTTATTAAGTGCTTTAATTATTGATTTGGATTCTTCTTCTTCAAACGGATTTACATCTTCTGAATATGAAAACAAATTTCTGAGATTTTCTTCAAAGCCTTGTGTATCACTATTGCAGTTATATTTCAGGAACTCAATAAGGGATTCATCAACCATATAATTCACAATTTCCCTTGGAGTATAGAAACTTCCTGTTTGTTTTCTGGCAGTAGATTTTGTTTCAGGATTATAACTGGCTAACAAGTTTTCAAAAACCTTCCCTAATAATTCTGGGTCAAGTGCAATTTCTTCT
>MWDJ01000033.1 GCA_002070505.1 Bacteroidetes bacterium ADurb.Bin145
GGCAACAACAATACCGGTAACAGCTGTGATCAGCTGACCTAAAATGCCTGTAGAAAAATGAAGGATGAATTTTTGCTTAAGCAATATTCTCTTCTTTTGCTAATTGGCAGCTAAACGAAATTGATCGAAGTATATTTTCCGCGACAATTCGATTAGAAATAAGGCATAAAAAATTAATATCACCCTGTTAATGCCAAGTGGTGTATATCCAATAGTTTGAGTTCCCGTATTTATTATTAACAGAATGATTAGAGGAATTACACTTACTTTGAATGCCGTTTTATTATGTCCCCGGAATTTCCCGGATAACCTGAACGGATAGCTTAATATCTCAGCTATAATCAGAAAAAATATCAATAACCCGGTTATTCCAGCATTCAGGAGAATATTGTGATAGCCTATGTGCCCGTTTGAATAATCAAAAAAAAGATCGCTAAAACCTGCTCCGAAAATAACGCTGCTTGACCAGAAAGCTCTCATTACACCAGGTGCTTTAGCATCATAACGGCTGATCGTTCCGCCTCCCGTTATATCACCCTGAACTACAGTTTCAACTGTTTTCACTCTGCTTAAAGCGTTTAAAACCTGGTTATGAATAGTTGGGATTATATTAATAAGAAAAAAAACTATCAGCATTACAATTACAAACTTTATATAAATTGCGGATGATCTTATTCCGGTTATGAAAATAAAGATGAAATAACCTGCAGCAAAGGCTATTATCCAGCTTCTTGTTCCTGACATAAAAACAACCAGGAAACTAAGTATATTTACCAACATCAGATAATACCTGCTGAAATTTTGCCTCTTAGAAACAAGTAACCAAAGACTTCCGGTAAAAGTAATAAGCATCGCGTGTCCCATTTCAATTGCTCTGATCCATCCCCCCGACTCCGTGGTAGAAAACACCCCCTGAACTGCAGTAACGCCCGGCTTAACCATTGAAATAACCTGTTGCCCGTGCATAAGCTCAAATACCTGAAGACCAAGAGTAAAGAATGCAAAAGGAAATAACAATTTTAAAAATCCTATTATTTTCTCCTCAGTATTGATGATACGGGGAAGTGAATATAAAAGCGTAAGCGGAAGAACAATTTTAAAGGCTTGTGACATTGAATCAAAACTCATACCCATTAATGGAGAAATGAATAAAAGCAACAATAAATAATTGCCAAGTATTTTCAATTCTCTTTTAAATAAAAAGTCCGAACCTAACTTACGTATTTTACTGAAAAACAAAGCTTTTACAAGAAGCGTAATGATAAACAGTTCCTGTATTGTGAATGATATTCCTGAAATAAGAGTATAAATTGGCAGCCTGAAGGGATCATCTTTCTCGCCGCCAGAAAAAAGACCACCGGGCATTTCCATAAGAATGAAAAAGAAAACAAGCCAGAAATTATCACGTTTTGAATACCATACTACAGGTAAAACAATGAGAAATACAAGTCGGCTTAACCCTGCCCCAGCATAATAGATAATACTGAATGCTAGAAAAAGATAAAATAACAATTCCGCTAATTCAATAAGATTTATGGGGAAAATTGCTTTTAACTTTTGATTTATAATATTTTGTGAGTGGTGCATTAATCTCTCATTAATAAAAGATCCCGGAATTAATCCTGACTTGAAGATTTTTGTTTTGTGACGAATTATTTGAGTTTATAACTATTTCAGGCGACCATCTTTATTAAATAAACCCAAAGGTCCTTGTTGTTTTTTTTAAGAACAAACTCAAATTTATTTAATTTGATACATTCTTTTCTCAGAAAGAAATCTCTGTAAAGATCAGAATTAATCATTCCACTGTCCTTAGAAGTAACTATGAAATAGTCTATTCTATATTGATCAACTAATGATTCCAGCTGCACAGCTGTTTTGACATTTACAGGTAGGATCAGGGTTTCATTACCTAAAAGATAATTGACAACCATGGGATATGATGCTATGCAATTTTTATTTGGACCATTTAAGTCTAATGTAAGGTACTGTTCTTCAAGTATCTTTGCCTCTTTTAATGAAATGCTTGTATCTTTTAGTGATTTTAAAGCTGAGTATGAAAATGCTGTAAAAAAGAAGCCTAAAGTTACCAGAAGGACCCTGTTGTTAAGCCAGTATGGCAATGGTTGTCGTTTGTTATTAAGCAGTGATGCTCCTGCTACAAGTAATAAAGGGATAAGGGCCACAAAGTATCTGTCTAGAGTGGACCTTGTAAGAAATGAGGAGAGCATCAATATTCCAGTATTAATCAATAGCAGATTTTCAACATTAGTTCTATTCTTTTTTGCAACCAGGAATATCAATATTACGGTGAATATGGAAATAAAGGATGATGATGGCATCTTGAAGATAAGCTGAAAGAAAGATGAGATACTTTTAACTGAAAATGTTCCTTTTAAAATACTAACAATGCTTGATTGCAGAACTTCGGCATTTCCTAAAAATGCTCTGGACTGTGTCCAGGTGGTAAAATATCGTGACGTAATATGATGGTGACTCAGATATGAAAAACCTACTTCCCAAAATAAAAAAACTGTAAGTATGACTAAAAGAAAAATAAGAGATCGTTTATATTGTTTAAGGCTTACTAGCCAAAAAAATACAGCTGATATGGTGAAAATCGCAATGTTACGTGTCAGCAAAGTTAATGAACATATAATAAGCAGTTGTAGAAAAGACTTCCGCTCGAATTTTTTCAGATCATATTGAATACAGAAATATATCGCAAGCAAAACAAAAAACAGGTACGCTGTCTCCGAAAGAATTGTTACTGACAATGAGAAAATAAGAGGAGTAAGAGAAAATAAAACACATATTATTAGACTGTAGACTTTATCCAGATATGTCCTGCAGATCCTGAAAAGTGTTATCACTGTTAATAAGTGAAGAAACACATTTGCTAGGATAAGGGAGAAGATTTTAATACCAAATATCTTCAGGAAGAAAGCAGAGATAACAGGATATACCGGGGGGAACCAGGTGCATATATAGGATATCTCATGTTTATATGGTTCGCTTGTATCAAGATATGAATTAAATAATTCCTTAAAATTTAAAATATAACCCTTATGTAATGCCAGATTTTTTGCAAGAGAAAAGTAAGAAGCTCCATCTCCGCCAGGATCATTGACGTTCGCCAGCATGATCATATGCGGAACTCTAAAAAGTATAACCAGAATAAATATTAAGACAACAACTAAATTATCACTATTATTTATTCTTTTTTTGATTATCCTAATTATTGTCAATTTTCCCATATCAACTTATTAATCATCAATTCTTTTTAAAGCTCCAAAATCCAGAGTTTTGAAATAATAAAAATTTCCATAAATCCCCACTGTAAAAATAAGCAGCATTGTTGTAGCTGATGCAAACAAAGTGACTAACACTGCCTTATCGGGTTGAACATTCATCAGACTGACAAAACCACCAGTTACAAATTGAGCCACACCGAGATTATTAGGAGTAATTTTAATTATAAGGGAAATACTCATTACTATACTGATTAATCCTGCTTCAAATAAAGTCAGACCAAATCCGAGGGAAAAAGATATCCAATAGAACCATACAATGTTTACAAAAAGTCTTACTAAGTTAATTACCAGAATGATAAATGTAAAACTAAAATTCCTCCATAATTGATTGGTATTGTCAACGATAGAAGTAAAGAAAGCCTGGACTTTTTTAACAAACAAAAAACGCGAATGCTTAAGATTTTTAACTAGTAAATTGATTATGTAGACTATAAATGGATTTAATAAAAGAATTGATGTAATTAAGCCAAACCATGTAAATAACATTTTATGAGTAACTGCAAAAATCAATCCTAAGAAACCTGCAAAACATAATATCACTAAATAAAGATAAATGCTTATTGAAAAACTTTCACTTATCTTCATATTGTATTTTTGTTTGAAAAAAAGTGTGGTAAACAGCAGATTCCCCTGAAACGGGAAAATAAAACTCCATAAATTTCCAACAATTGGTAATAAAAAAATATCATTTATTCCTAAACTAACACCGAATTGTTTGCGTACAAAATATAGTTCAATACCGGAAGAAAAATAGAGTATTAATGCAAATAGAATAGATACTAAAACGCTTTTAATACTGGTATTAAGTAATAATCTTAAAGAATCTTTATCAATCCAAAAAAAAAGTATTACTAATATTAACAAACTAATAACATAAGAAAGGATATGTTTGAAGTTCTTCATTAAACTATTTATGGGCTTTTGCTGACACGAAAGTAAATTCAGCGATAGGGCGGGGAAACCATATCGTTCCAATAAAAGGAATTGCCAGTCCCCCACTCATAACTTTAATATCAGTAAAACCAGCAATTTCAAACATCCGGATCAACCATCTTTGTGGGTAAATACATACATGCCCAGGAGAATAAAAAAACTTTTTTGAAAGAAATATTGTTGACACAAATTCAAAAAAATGATGAGGATTGGGCGTGGTTAAAGCTAGTATTCCATTAGGTTTTAGTACATTATGGCAACCTTTTAGAAAGTCTATAGGATTTACTAAATGTTCTAATAATTCCCCACAACAAACTGCATTAATAGAAGACGCATCAAAATAATCAGCTAAATTGCTTGCGTCTCCAACAATTACTTTTGAGTAATTTGAAGGCTTTTCAATAGTGTGCAGATCAATTCCTATAACTTGTTTATTGGTTAAATATTTATTTGGAATTTCCGCATAACCAATATCTAACAATACATCATATTTGCTTGTAGTTTTAGCCAATAACTTTTGTCTAAAATCAAATAACATGTTTGTTGCTTTCTAATTAATGGTTTGAATAACCTTATTCTTGATCAGGTCAGGTACAATATTGTTAAACATACGTATGTGCCCAATTTTGAAGGAAATAGTAACACAATATTTGTAATCGAAGAACTAATATTAATTATAAACTACCATTTAAGAATTAAATAGATCTATAAGAAAAGTATTCAGATTAATTGTTTCATCAATTACCCTTTGCCTTCTTTTTAACCAGATTTTCTTGATATCAGGAGTATCAGTAATTTCTTTGATTCTAAGAAAAAAAAGTTCTTTATCCTTAATTAAAACACCAAATCCTAATTTGTATTTATTTTCAATTTCCTCCAAGCACGATATTTGCCCAATAAAGTCATTATATCTTATAAAAGGTGTCCCCAGATAACCGGCCTCCATTGACATGGTTTGGCTATCACTAATAAATAAATTTGCGTAATTAATTAAATGAAGAATATCTTCCGGACAAATTTTCTTCCTGTATTTTTCAATATTTGAAGGAAGTTCACGCTCAGAACTAAGAACAACCGTACCTTTCGTATTTAATAATTCTATAACTTTACATAAATCATCATTTGAAATTCCTTTCTTTCCTGCATCATGTGAGGCTGTTAGTGCAACTAATCTGATTATAAAAAAGGTTTTATTGCACAAATCGTATTTTTTTAAGACTTCTTTTTGAGGAACAAAAACATCAGGATGCAAGTAAGAAGAAGCCTTGTAACCTTTAAATCCAATTTTCTTATTATTAAATGAACCAAGATTAGTACATTCAGGACTAATTATATAAGTGGCTGTTTTAAATAAAAGACTAATTTCTTTAATCACATTAATATCATCATCACAAAAAATGTATGAGGGAACTTTTCTATAAAATCCAGTTATAGTTAAACAATCATCAGTAACATAAATATCATATCTTTTTTTGGCTGTCAATTTATGCAGTCGCCAAACAGTTTTTATGAAATTAATAACTGTAGCTAAAAATATTGTTAATCTATTTGTCTTAGTACTCCTGCGTCCCTTTGGAAAAAGGTTTGTGTATTCCCATCCTTCCTGTTTTACCAGATCTTCGAGTACGTCTTTTTTAATTATTGCTATATCAACATTATGACCTTCCTGCTTCAAATAATTTATAGTATTCCTGAACAAATAGTATTTAGAGGGATGAACAAAGAAGAATAAAAAGTTCCTTTTCTTATCGTTCCCCATAAAGTCTCTTTTGTGAGCTAATGATCTGAAGCGCGTTAGTAAAATCAATCCCTATAGTCCTGCAGTACCATAGAATTGAATCCCATCTTGGTTTGTTTTCACTAACTGATAATTCAAGTGCCTTTCCCCTGTCAAGATCTCCTTCTCTGATCTGATTACTTCTGAATGTATCGTTCTCTGTAAAACCTGCAAGGATGTAATAAATATAATTATAAAAAGCTGCAGTTCCATCGCCTATTCTCCAGGTTGTTTTTGTGCCAGGATCTGTTTCCCATCTATACTCATTTATAAGAGTATCTTTGATGGTTTTTTCCTCCCACTTTATATAATCATATATATTCAGATTATTATGTTTTATAACATAATATGACCTATAGGCATCTAAGGTATCATAAAGTGAGGAATTCAAATATGCAGGATTAACCAAATACTGTTTCCCATAAAATGAAGCCAGTTTTAACTTATCAGAAAACTTCAAAGAATATGTATGTTTATCTCCAAAATTCGGTTTTATACCGCAAAAGCCTGATTTGAAGTTTGTTGTTTCCAACAAATTTTCTCCCAATATTGAAAGATTCAGGTCATTTTGCTTCATTAACAGATTTGCAAAATAAAAATATTGCTTATCCCCTGCCATGAACAGCGGAACTGTTCCAAGTGATGGCCGTTTTAACCAAGCCAGAACATTTTTCCTGATATTTACCCTTTTCTTCCTTATGTCGGCCGAAACCAGGATATGTTCAACACCGAGCTTGCCGCACATTCTTGACTGATTTCTCCTTGCGAGATCGGTAATCATACCCCAGTCATAGGAGAATGCAATTGGCTTAAGACCAAGTTCTTTAACAATAAAGTGCAATGAGTAACTACTGTCCCTCCCTCCGGAGAACGGTACAAGACATTCCGCTTCACCATTAGTTTTCCTGTACCTATCTACAACATTTAAAAGTTCATCTTTACCTCTGACAGTATGCTTTTTATAGCTATTGCAATAATTACATACACCACTGTCATCAAATTCAATAAAGGGAAATGTTTCGGGCAAAATACATTTTGTACATCGTCTGAGTCTGCCTATCTCTTCTTTACGGGACTCATAAACATCAATAAAATGAGGATCTGTTTCTCTGGTTTCGTGTTCAAGCGATGTGTTAATATAAACAGTTTTGCTGTTAGTATCAGACTTTAAATTGATAATGTCAAAGGGGGGACTAACCACATCAGCATCTAACACATGGTTCCCAATTAGTGCAACTTCTGCATTTGTTCTTTTTAATCCCACGCTGATCTGTTTATTTGCTTCCAGGTGCATAATTGAATCTTCCGTATAGGGGAGATTGTGCTTTTTTATCAGCTGTTGGAGAATAAATCTTTCGGAAGCAAAAACAAAGAATTTGTTCTTTAAATCATCAATATAATAAATGGAACCATTATTTGTAGCCAGATAAAGATTATAACCTGATGATGAGATAAGGGCGATATTTGTCATCCCATAGATCTCGCTGAAAAGGATCCCAAGTGCACTTCCCATGTCTGATCCTTTTTCTGTCTGACTTTTAATAATTACGGGGATAAGCTCAGAATCGAGATCTGACATTTTCTTTTCCCGTTCATATTTTCTCCACAGATCTTTCTGGTTAACAATAATTCCGTTATGTATGACCACGTATCCATTTCTTACGACAGGCTGATTGTTTTTTTCATCCTGTTCATATCCGTTTGTAACCAGCCGGGAATGCCCTATGGCAGTGAACCCTGTATTATCTTTATTATCTGCTTTTAGTATTTCATTTTTGAATACATTACTTTTTACCATTTCACTTGCAGCAAATGGCGTTTTGAAGACATGAATTTTTCTGTCTTTAACTACAGCAAAACCGGACGCTTCTTTCCCTCTTGACTCTGAAAGAAGGCAAAGGCTTTTAAAGATCTTGCCGGAACTGTAATCAGGATTATTGTTGATCAGTCCGAATATTCCACACATTACAGCGTTCTATTTGTATAATCTTTCATTATCCTGGATATCCATCCACATCGCAAAAACGAGAAACTGTATTGCAGTTATCCCTAAAAATGTAAAAGCAAGCAATGTTTCAAACGATGCATTACGGCCCTGAATAAAAATCCGAATTACTTTGAACAGGTATGGAAGCCAGACAATGCCAATAATAAAAGACAGGTTGTAAAGGATAAACAAAGGGTGGAAATCCTTAAAAAAGTATTTTGCCCACAATCTCTTAAAGAAAGCTATGAAAAGTAAAAAAGAGATTTTTGGAATTACTTTATAAATTTTCATTTTGGAGTTTTCTCCTATTCTGTACACAGGTTTAACAGGGATTTCCCTGATGGTACAGTAAGCAATGTTGAGCTTTACAAGCATATCATTGGGCATGCCGTAACTTCTGTAAATCTTATAAAGCTTTATCGATTTCAGGGCAGAAAGAGAAATGGCCGTAAAACCTGTTTGTGTATCTGAGACACGCCAATAACCTGATGCAATCTTGGTAAGGATTGAAAGGAGAGAATTCCCAATGAATCTGGTTTTTGGAATATAATACCCGGCACTGCCATGGATCAGCCTGTTGCCTTTCACATAGTCAACGTTTTCAGAAATAACCGGCATGCAAATTGATTCCAGCTCATCAGGATCCATCTGGGCGTCGCCTGCCATCACAGCAGTACAATCAATATTATTATCCTTGCACCACTTATATCCTCTTGCAATACTGCCTCCTACACCAGTATTAATCAGGTTATTTATAAGAATGATCCTGTCGTTTTCAGGATCCTGGTTTACAATCTCAGACTTTGGGAAATATTCAAGTTCTTTTTTGTTGAATTGATCCAATGCAATTTCAGAATCATTATGAAATGTCCTGGAGATTACTTTAGGGGTTAACCTTATTGAAGACTGATTATGCTTTGATGCGAAATACTTTTTTATTGTATCCTCTGTTGAATCAGAAGATCTGTCATTGACAACAATAACCCTGTCAACAAAATCAGGCATGGTTTCAATAACAATACCTATTTGATTTTCTTCGTTATAAGCAGGGATAACTACTGCAATTGTCTTACTATTTAGCATTTGTTTAGCGTGATAATAAATTACTTTAATTTATTTGAGATTAATCCTCTGCTTTATTTACTATAAAGCTTATATGCACGATGATATCTTTCAAGAGTAACTTCATCTTTGATTTCAGAGATTTCCGGAAGATTCTTGGGATCATAAACCGTAGCACCAGTTGGAAATGAATTAATTTGTAATTTATGATAATCAGCCAGGAGCATAGGCACCATTTCCTTAATATCATCTGCAAATAATTTAAATAATTGCCTAGAATTCATTCCTTCAACATTGTATCTGTTTTGTATAAAAGCTTCACCGGAATCAAGAATTTCATTTATTTTATAGCAGGTAGTACCTGAATATTGGTCTCCATTATAGATTACCCAAAAAAAAGGATTTGCTCCTCCGTGCAATGGGAGTAATGACGGATGAAAATTAAATACACCCAGAGGAAAGCAATCATAGATTTCCTTTTTGAGTAGAGAATAAAAAGTTGTTATGATTCCTATCTCGATTCTATTTTTTAGAATAATCTTTTCTAGTAAAGCGGGAGTTAACATTCTATAATCATAAAATTCAGTTTTATAAAAAAACCTTAGTTTGTCTTCAACAGTCAGACTCCCGCGTAATGCTCTGTAAAGAATCCTTTTCCAACTATCAATATTATTAAAAAAGGTAAAAACAACACTTGGCGGTTTAATTTGATATAATTTGGTCAGGATTGGACTACCCTCCCGGGGATTTGCAAATAAAGCATAATTCATAAAATAGCAAAATATTATTTTAATGCGAAATCAGATATCTCGATATTTTTCTGATTGCCCTTTTAAGGAAAGGAGAATAATTTGCATGGCAAATATCAATCTCAGTTCCGCCAAATCCCCTTTTATAAAATGCTATGGGCCCAATGTCCAGACCCAAAAAATCGAACGTCCTGAACCCTCCTGAACAGGCATGTTTCAAAATTTCCCAATAAATGAGAGAACCTGCTCCGGTATCTATAAAGTTGGCTTTAGTTCCTCCAAACCAGGGATTAATTTGATCTTTATATTCTAAAACTGACATGGCGGAAATAATATTACTATTATATTTTGCGTAATAGATGCTCATCTTAACGTCGTTTTGCAGAGTGTAAAATAGTTTTTTATAATAGTCAGGCCCATGAAAAAAGAGTCCTGTCCTCTCACAAACATCTTTATATACATATGCAAATTGTTCAAGATATCTTTCATTCTCAATTATAACTTCAATATTATGCTTTATAGCTTTCTTAATATTGCGTCTTATTCTGTTATCAAAACCATCCCAAATCAATTGTTCACTTCTGTCTGTGTCTATTAAAAGAGTAGGAATTGTTTGAATTCTGTATCCAGATTTTCTATACAAATCGGTTGGTATTTTATACCCGGATTTAATATAAATAGTATCCTTTAAGAAGTTTTTTTTCAGTTTTCTTAACAGATCTGTTATTATATGATCTTTGCCCGGCAAGCTTACCGGGCCACCATATGTGAGTAAACTTAATTGGTACGGTGAGGTTATTAATGAATCATCTTGTTTTTTATGGCATATTATAAAACCATAAATTTCATCCCCGTCAAGTGCTATTATTACATAAGACTCAAGTGAAAAAAAAACTGAAATAAATTTATTTAATTCAGGATCGTGAAAAGGAGTAGAATTCTCTGAAAAAGCCAATACCCTTTTTAAATGATCGATCGTAAGATTGTCAAGTTCATTCAGCTTGATAACTTTAAACTTAGTTCTTTCCCTTGTCATAAAAAGATCTCTATCCCTTTCTTTTTGAGACGACTATCTAGAGTAAAACTCATTCAGCGTACAGATAACATAATCAATTTCTGATTTGGTTAAATCGACATGGGAAGGTAGGGTTATGAATTGATCCCAGATTCTTTCCGCATTATTACAATTTTTTGAATAAGGTTTAAATAATGGCTGAAGTGTTAAAGGATAGAAATGAACTCCTGTCGCAATTCCTTTGTTCTTTAAAAAAATGATAAGCTCATCTCTATTATGACTTCGGATACCAAAATACCAATATGCACCATTTCTTTTTTCATAAGGAAAAATTGGCTTTATGGATTTAAGTTCTTTAATACCGTCAATATATTTTTCTATAATTTCTGCTCTCTTCTGATTCATTTTATCCAGTTTCTCAAGTTGGGCTAGTCCTATAGCAGCAGCAAGATCATTCATATTGTATTTGTACCCTAAAACGGAAATCTCATAATGCCAGTGCATTGCCTCATTTTCATTTAGTCCTGAAGCTTTCTTGGCCCTCCTCCAGGTATCTTTGTCAATACCTACCCACCTGTAAGCCTTTAGCGGTTCAATTAAATCAACATCATCCGAACATATCATCCCCCCGTCGCCTGTTGTCATACATTTTTTCTCCTCAAAGCTGAAACATCCTATATGCCCCCATGTACCAAGCTTCTTGCCTTTGTACCCACCACCCGCACAATGGGCACAGTCCTCAATCACTTTAAGATTAAGTTTTTCAGCAATCCCCATCAGCCTGTCCATAGGAACAGGGTATCCTCCGTTATGAACGGGAATGACCGCAACACAATCTTTATCATACTTGCGCTGAAGATCATCCAGATCCATTGAAACCGTTTCCGGATCCACATCAACAAAAACAGGTATAAGCCGGTTATACAAAACTGCTGTTGCAGTGGAAGCAAATGTTATTGCCGGAACCAGAACTTTCTTGCCTTCAGGGAAATGAAACGCCGTAAGAGCAAGATGCAGGGCAGCAGTTGCAGAATTCACACCTACCGATATTTTACAACCAATATATCTGCTCCAGGCTTCTTCAAACTTTACCACCATCGGGCCATTGCCCAGCCATGCCCTGTCAAACACCTCCCGGATATTTGCCAGCTCTTCCTCGCCTACGCTGGGTTTAAATAAACGGATGTTCATCTATAAATGATTGATTGGATGATTGATTGAATGATTGGTTGGGTTTGTGATTATTCAGTATCATCGTCTCCGTAGGTTTCAAGTATATCTTTTATGATATAATCATTCTCCCAGCCAAATTTTTCTTTCAATTGTTTTACCTGAGACTTATTATAATTAATCAGTTTATTCTCAAGAGAGTAATGTTTCGAATCAAATTCATCAAACCAGGCGGACTCCACTATTCCTGCTTTCAAAAGAGCATATATCTGAGAATAATTTTCTGCCAGCGAGGCAAGGGCAATACTATTATACTGAATACTTTCTTTCAGATATCTTCTTCCATAACCTTCGGCAATGTTAGAATGCACTGAAAACGAAGAATCCTCAATCTGAGCTTTTACTTTGAAAGAAATCCCATTGGTAGCGTCCAGTTTTTTCTTTACAAAAACAAAGAAATTAATAGCCTCCCTCCATACTTCAAGCTTCCTGAAACCCCTATTAATATTCCTGTTCCTGTTTATTATGAAATCATCCATTCTTCTTATCAGATCATCCAATCAATCAATCATCCAATCATCCAATCATCCATCATTCCCATTTATCATAAAAGATTTTTGTCGGCGGTATAGATTTTTCATTTAATTCTTTCTCAAAGCTTTCAATCATTGGTTTCGGCCCTGATAAAAAATAGACAGGATCTGTAAACGATATTGTCTGGTTCACCAGCTCCCTGACGGGCAGTATCCCGGGTTCCAGAAGCAAAACTGACTCATTGTTAATATTTTCACAAAATAATCTGTACTTGAAATTTTTGATCTTTTGCTGGTAGATTTCAAGGTTTTCTTCGAAGATTATAAGATCCTGCTCCCTTACCCCATAAAACAGGTTTATGCTCCTGTAACCATTTTTGCCTTCGATTAAATATTCGAGGAACGAAATGAAGGGGCTTATTCCGGTTCCTCCTGCTATAAGAATAACATCTTTGCCTGAAGAATCGTGAAAATTGAATGTCCCAAAAGGCAATTTAAGCCATACTTGCCTGCCAACTGAAATCTCATTTATAATCCGGTTTGTGAAGCTTCCTTTTGGAGAGATAAGAATATCGATAAATTCTTTACCCGGAGCGTTAGCGATTGAGAACACTCTAGATTCTGGCCAGTTATAACTCGGATCATATTCATCAAGTGCCAGATGCAGGAACTGACCGGGTTTGAATTTAACCCCAAACTCCGGTTTAAACCTATACAGAGTAATATTATCCCTGTATCTTATCAAATCAATAACAACCGCTTTTACTTTCCTCGGAACAGACATTCAGTGTTGCTGAAAGAATTCATTGAACTTATCCAATACATAATTAACCTCTTCATTACCTAATCCGGGGTATACTCCGATAAAAAACGTATTGTTCATAATGAAATCCGTGTTATTGAGATCTCCTTCAACGCGTTTTTCTATATTCCTGAATGCAGGCTGACGAATCAGATTACCAGCAAAAAGGTTACGCGTATGAATTTTGTTATCATTAAGATATTGCACGAGGCTGGTTCTGCTAAATGCTTGTTCTTCTCTAACAGTAATGACAAATCCGAACCAGGCCGGATCACTTTTAGTGGTTGCAACAGGAAGTATTATTCTGTCACTATACTTTTCAAGACCGGAATAAAGGAGATTAAAATTTTGCTTTCGCTTTTCAATAAACTCCGGCAATTTCTTAAGCTGCTCCCTTCCAATTGCAGCCTGCATATCAGTTACCTTAAGGTTATAGCCAATATGCGAATAGACGTATTTATGATCATAACCGGACGGCAGATCTCCGTGTTGCTGTGAAAATCTCAATCCGCAGGTATTATCTTCACCTGATGCACAGTAACAATCACGTCCCCAATCTCTGAATGAGCGGATTATTTTTGCAAGATCTTCATTATCTGTAATGACGCAACCTCCTTCACCCATAGTAATATGGTGAGCGGGATAAAATGATAATGTTGACAGATCCCCGAATGTTCCTGTCAGTTTGCCTTCATATCTGCTTCCGAGTGCATCGCAATTATCCTCGATAAGCCATAGGTTATGTTTACCTGCTATATCTTTAACCTGGCCAAGATCAAATGGATTGCCAAGAGTATGGGCCAGAAATATTGCTTTTGTTTTTCTTGAAACAGCACGCTCAATAATTTCTGTGTTTGCATTATATGTCCCAACTGACACATCCACAAAAACGGGAATAAGCCTGTTCTGAACTATCGGGGCAAGGGTCGTCGGAAAGCCTGATGCTACTGTAATAACCTCATCTCCGGGTTTTAGCTGACGATCCAGCAACCTGGGAGAAGTCAACGCTGAAATAGCTATGAGATTTGCAGAAGAGCCTGAATTTACAAGAGCTGCATCTTCAACCCCAAAAAATTCAGCAAGCTCATTCTCAAAAGCTTCTGCATGAGGCCCTGCAGTCAGCCAGAAATCGAGAGATGAATCAACAAGGTTCATTAATTCTCTTTCATCAAACACCCTTCCTGCGTAACGGACAATTGATTCTCCGGGTATAAAAGGTTTCTTAATGAATTTCTCCTTGTAGTATTCCTCAACCAAATGCAGGATATTTGATCTTATTTCTTCGTGCTTCATATTATATCCTTTTGAACACTGATGACACTGATTTTACTGATTATCACTGATCTGATCTGTGGTCATAAATCTGATCAGTGTTATCTGTGTTCCAAAAATTCTTTTAAAGTTAAATTACTACTGTCTTTATCAGAAAGGATCGGATCTTTTACAGGCCAGTCAATCTCAATGTCAGGATCGTTCCAGATCAATCCTCTTCCATGTTCCGGAGAGTAATAATTATCCATTTTATATAAAACTTCACTTACATCTGTCAATGTGCAAAATCCATGTGCAAAACCCCGGGGAATAAAAAACATCTTCTTGTTCTCTTCAGATAAAATTATTCCATGCCATCTTCCAAATGTTTTGGATCCTTTCCTCAGATCAACAGCAACATCAAATATCCCGCCTCTGATGCACCGCACAAGTTTTGTTTCAGAAAATGGCTCGATCTGAAAATGTAATCCCCTGATAATCCCTTTCCTGTCAGAACGCGAATGACTCTCCTGTACCCATTCCCTATGCAGACCATGCTTTCTGAATTCATCAGTATCAAATGTCCGCATAAAGAATCCACGTTCATCAATATGAGGCTTAAGAGTTATTTCAAATAACCCTGCTATTTCAGATGCCCTGAATTCCATTTTGCAGTATACCTTTCTATCTGATCCATGCAAAGCTTATAAGCATCAGCCTTCTTGTAAGCTTTATACCATTCTGCCGTCCATTGAACAGCTTCCCTGAAGTCCATTACAGAATACCATCCAAGAATATCGTGTGATTTGTTGATGTTTAGCCTCAGCAGGCCTGCTTCATGCAACTTCCCTGATTTTATTTTAGGTTTCCATTCACCGTTACCCCATAATGAAATTAACATATCTACCACATCCCTAACACTTGCATTATTTTCTTCATTAGGCCCAAAGTTCCAGGCTCCGGAATATTTTTCCGGATCTTCCGCCATTTTTAAAGCAAGAAACAGATAACCCGACAAAGGTTCAAGTACATGCTGCCATGGTCTCAAGGCATAAGGATTTCTTATGATTATAGGTTGATCGGTTTCCAGCGCCCTGATACAATCCGGAACCAGTCTGTATTCGGCCCAGTCGCCTCCACCGATGACATTGCCGGCACGTGTGGTAGAGATTGATTGATTGATTGACTGATTGGATGATTGAGTAAATGAGAGTCTGTACGACTGGGTCACGATTTCAGCTGCGGCTTTGCTGGCGCTGTAGGGGTCAAAACCACCCAGGGGATCGGTTTCCCTGTAGCCTGTCATGGTCTCTTTATTTTCGTAAACCTTGTCGGTTGTAACAATGACTATTTGCTTTACCGAAGGTGTATGTCTGCAGGCTTCAAGTATATTGACCGTTCCCATTATATTGATCTCGAAAGTAGAAACAGGATTTTCGTAGCCGGGCAAGACCAGAGCCTGGGCTGCTAGATGAAAAACGATCTCGGGCTTTTCGTTAGAAAGGATGTCTTTAATTTTTTCGAGATTCCTGATATCCTTTCTGTAATCAGTGATTTTATCTGATATCCCAGCAAGCAGAAAAAGATCTTTATCGGTCTTTGGATCGAGAGCTATTCCGATAACTTCTGCTCCCAACTGCTTTAGCCAGATAGTCAACCACGAGCCCTTGAAACCGGTATGCCCGGTCACCAGAACTTTTTTGTTTTTATAGAATTTTCGAAAACTTTGCATTAGAAGAAATTAGAACACTGATGACACAGATTTAACTGATTTCCACTGATCTCATCTTTATTTATCATTCAGAGCAACGTTATCTGTGTCCCATTCAATCATTCAATCATCCAATCATCCAATCACCCAATCACCCAATCATTCAATCTTTCCTTCAATCCCATATCTTCCACACAGGATTTTCCTTCCACATCTTTTCCAGCATCTGATTATCCCGATAGGTATCCATGCACTGCCAGAATCCTGAATGTCTGTAAACAGCAAGCTGCCCCTTTTCTGTCAGTATCTTCATCGGAATTCTTTCAAGATCAGTTGACGGATCCTCAGGGATCATTTTCAGGAATTCCTTTCTAAAAACAAAATATCCTCCATTAATAGGCTCCTGCCGTTTTTCATCTTTTACTTTTTCGTAGAACTTTTTTACTTTATCCCCTTCGGTTTCAAGATCTCCGAAACGTGATGGAGGATAAACACCGGTGACGGTTCCCGTTAATCCCTGTTCCAGATGAAATTGCAATAATCTGGTTAAATTTACATCAGATACAGCATCTCCGTAAGTAACCATGAAATTATCATCTTTGACATATTTACCGGCAGTTTTAACACGGAAACCGGTCATCGAATCTGAGCCGGTCTCGACTAATGTCACTGTCCAATCGTCTGTGATACAGTCATTATGATACCTTGTTTTACCCCCGTCGCCAAGTGAGATTGTAAAATCGGAATTATACTTATAATAATTAATAAAGTAATCGCGGATCACATTCCCTTTATAGCCAAGAGCTAAAATAATATCCTTAAAGCCATAATGGGCATAATGCTTCATGATATGCCATAAAATTGGTTTACCTCCAATCTCTACCATTGGTTTAGGTTTGTATTCTGTTTCTTCACGAAGGCGGGTGCCTATACCGCCGCAAAGAATTATTACAGGCGGCATTTTCTGAGTGCCAGGCATATTTTTACAACGTTAATGATTTTACTTTACCCTTATAGATTCTTTAGATTCCAGGCAGGAGTGTTAACGCACACTGTAAGAGGATAGTAAATGTATATTACTAATTTTATAAAGCCTTAACTGTTTATCCCTCACTGTAATATTCTTTCCCGTTTTCTGATTTGGCATACTTATCATAATAATTGTAACCATAATAATAGCTATAGCCAGCATTATAGCTGTATCTTAATCCATATCCGTAATAACCGGTAAGTGAGATATCATTAATAACTATACAAAGATTCCTAATAGCTTCATTATGATTAAGTTCTTCAATAAGTTCAAGCGTATCCCTTGAGGAATATCTTTGTCTCACAACAAACATGTAAACATCTGTTATCTGAGATATCAGGAGAGCATCTGTTACCAAAGCAATGGGTGGTGTATCAATTATGATATAATCAAACTGTTTTTTTGCTTTATCAATAAACGATTTCATTTCAGGTGAATCAATAAGCTCAGCCGGATTTGGCGGGACGGGGCCGGATGGAGCATACCACAGATTTTCAACGTCAGTCGGGAAAATTATATTTTCGAATTTTTCCTCACCGATAAGATAGGTGCTAATGCCCTTCGCTTTGTCTATCCCGAAAATTTTATGAATTCGTGGTTTACGAAGATCCAGTCCCGCGAGAAGTACTTTCTTTCCATTCAATGAAATTATTGTAGCCAAATTGATTGAGATGAATGTTTTACCTTCACCGCTGATAGTGGAACTTACTGAAATGACAGGACAATCCGATTCCTTGATAAAATACTTAAGGCTTGTGCGGATAGCTCTGAATGACTCGGCCAGTGTCGACCCTGGTTTCCTGGCTACCGGTATTTCCGTCTGAAGGTTATTATGACTAATAAAACCAATTATCGGCACAGTTGTCTTTTTCTCTACATCTTTTTTATCGATTATTTTATTATTCAGATAATCAATAACCAGGATTAGAAGTGCAGGTATAAACAATCCGAATATTAGTCCCATAGAATAATTCTGTCTTGACTTGGGTCCTATAACAGATGCATTAAAAGGTTCTGCTCTATCTATTACTCTATTGTCTGATACTGTTGATGCTTTTGCTATACCCGCTTCAGCTCTTTTTTCAAGGAGATAATTGTAAACTGTATTATTCAGATCAAATTCACGTTGTATATTAATAAGCCTCCTTTCAGTCCCGGGTAATTTGTTCATTTCGGCTTCAACCAATGAGATCCTTTTCTCAACGTCAATTATTGCGTTGTTGATGCTCTTCATGCTGTTGGTAATGTTTTCAGCTATTAATGCTTTAACCTCCTTTATTCCATTATCAATAACAGTAACAGCAGGCAGATCCGCAGATATGTTCACTATCATCTTTGTTTTTTGCTGCTGCAACGAAGCAAGTTCTGTGACAAAACGCTCCAGAGAGCTGTTCTCAACTCCCATTGCACCGGGTGAAACAATATCCCCCGTTTCATTTTTCGACCTTATATATTCATCCAGGTATCCATAATACTGTTTTTGAAGGATAAGCGCATTGAGTTCATTCTCATAGTTCTGAAGCCTGTTTTGTATATAAGTTCCTTCAGTACTAAGATCAACAAGCCTGTTGGAAAGACGGAAATTCTCAAGATTGCTTTCAACTTTCCTTAATGAATCTGAAATTGAACCTATCTGACTGTCAATAAATTCAATTGTTTTTTCAGCTGTTGCGTTTTTCACATCAAGCCCCTGCTGAACATATTCATCCATTAGCATATTAAGGTATTCGCATTCCTGTTCAACGACTGATCCAGTTACCGACAATGTAACCAGAGTAGCTTCTTCTTCAATCGGGGATATGCTTAATTTAGCTCTGTATTGATTTGCCAGTGAGAAGGGACTTACAAAATAAAAATAATACTTATTTGAGCCTTCGGGTTCAATAGGGAATTTTGTTGAATTAGGTAAAATTATAAAATCGAAACCCATTTCATTAAACCTTTCACCGGCTGAAAGCGTTTTACTGAAATCAGTCTGGCCATTAATATCAAGGCGGTAGGAATCGGGCGATAATAACTCGATTTTAACAGGTACGCCAAGCCTCTGCATATTCAGCGAATCATAAACGACCTTAAATGGTGATGTTTTGTACATCCTGGATTCTACGATACCTCTTCTGCCAACCTTAATATATACAATATGAAAATCCCTTAGCTTCTGCATTACTTTGTAGTTCACCTTAAATGACCTAAGTATCCCTATCTCATTTTTCAGGTTCTGTTCACTCTTAAAAGCGTTTGTTCCTGGGAAAATATTTGAAAGATCAGCAGTGCCCCCCCCGAATTGTTCATCTTTTATCAGTAATGTTGATGAGACTGTATATATCTTTTCAGAATACCTGTTTTTTGCATACGCAATAGCTAAAGTAATTGAAAGAGAGAGGGCAAATAGATACCAGTTGCTTATGAATAATGAAAGATATCTTTTAAAGTCGATCATGTCATCATCCACCCTCATTTTCTGAGGGATCTGAGAGTAGTTATCAGGTTGGAGAGTATTCATTATTTCTAATTCCGATTTGCAGATATAAAGGTTGTACTATTAATCCCAAAAACTCAAATTATTAAATTCAATTATTTTCCAAAATAATTAATTAATAATAAAGTAGTAGTAAAAACAGATGTTACTGTTGTGAACACAGACAAAAGATTCGGAAAATTAATATTGAATATCTTTATAGCTTCTGGTTCAACTATTAACACATCGTTGGGAAAAAGAAAATATCCTTCATTTGAAAGAATAGCTTTATCCTGGAGATTAATTCTGTAGGTATTGGTTTTCCCATTAATATTCCGGATCACAAGGATACGGTCACGTCTTCCAAAATCACTTAATCCGCCGGCTCGTCCTATTGCTTCAAGCACTGTAAGATAATTATTATAATTAATGTAAGAACCAGGAGTACGAACCTCCCCGATTACTGTGAATTTAAAACTCAGAAGCTTACATTCAACTATTGCACCATTAAAAACCTGATTTGCTTTTATTTGCAATAATGCCCTTGCTTCTTCGAGGGTAAGGCCACTTACTTTTATTGCTCCAACGACGGGAAGATTCACGTTTCCGGCAGAATTAACATCGTAACCAATAAGATATCCGCCCCCCTCACCTTGCCCAACACTTAATGATTGGTTTGTCTGGGACGAATTAAGAAAATCCCTGATTGTACCATCAGGTGTCATTGCTTTCGCAGTAATGTAAAGAACGTCTCTTGGCTGAAGCCGGTAATCAGGTATCTCCATCGTAAAAGTTTCAACACCACCGGTCTCCGGCAGATTATTCAAATAAGCTAATTTCTCCTGACTGGTACAGGCGTTCAAAATTATAACAGAGAGTATAAGAAGAAAATGACTGATTTTCATTTAAGAAATATTAAGAAATAAAGACAAAAATACAAAGATATTAAGTGATATAAAGATCCATCCGATTTAAAATATTACTGATCTCCGGGCAAGCTTCCGCCCCGTCACTCACAGATAAATAACCGGAACAACATCGCTTTAATAATTTGATTATCATAATATTACATCATATATCGGATATAAATACCCCTTATGATGTTTTCATTCCCTGGCCATCACAATTCCATAATGGAAGAAGATCAGAAGAATTATATCTTAATAAATACTTTTCAGCTTCCTCGGGTTCCAGAACAATGTAACTAACCTTTCTGTCAACCATTTCCTCAGCCTGAACAACTTTCCGGGCAAGATATTCCCTGTCAATTTCCTTTCCCACCAGGATCAGTTCAATTACAGGACTATTTCTTCCTTTGGCAAAATCGCCTGTAAGATAGATACAAAAAAGGTCGCCTAATCTATTAATCACCTTACCAATAACTCTGTCTATCCCTGTCTCCTTGAGAATTAAGTTATGAATATCCCTGTACAGGGGATGATTCTTGTTAGCCTGAAAGAGTTTCTTATTCCCTTCCCATAGGGAGTTTAGCAATCCTGCCTGCTCAAACCTGTTCAGTTCCAACCTTATTGCGTTTGAAGATTCTCTGAATTCCGTTTCCAGACCTCTGAGATGTGCCCTTGTATTGCTGTTAAGAAAAAACTTCATCAACAACTTTATACGGGTCTGAGAAGTTATTAGACTGTTTAACATAAGTTTAATTCAGAGCTATTGAGTAACAAATTTACTCAAATTTATTCATTTCAAGATATATTCTCAAAAATCTGATATGAGCTGATTTTTTAAACTACAAATTCTTTGAATACCTCAGTTTTTAAACTATTATTTTGTGAATTAAAGTATATTTGTAATAATTATATGTCAGAATGTAATAATATTTTTTCTTTTGCAAAGATGCAACTATAAATAATTATTTACTGTCCTGTTTATAACAATGCTTTTTAGAAATTAAGATTTAGTGAAAATGAAAAGTTCAATCTTTATTGCTGCCTTTTTAACAGGTTCACAATTATTATTTTCTCAAACCTATAAAAGCGGGATAATCTCATCGCCTGAGACCTGGAGCGGAACAGTATACCTTTCCGATGATATTATAATTACAAGCACGGTAACAATCAGCGCGGGGACCCAGATTCTTTATAAGGGTAATGATGTCAAACTGATAGTTGATGGTGCCGGGTCTATTATTGCAAACGGTACCTCTGAAAGCAAGATTATATTCTCTGCTGATGACGATGAAGATGGAACCTATGGAGAAACTGGTGAAAGAGGTCTGAAATTAAAGTTCTATCCTACATCCGGCTCAAAAGGCACCTCGTCTCTTAGCTATTGTATTGTTGAATATATTGATTGTTCACTTGCCTCAGGCGGAGAGGCATATGGTTCACTGGATGCATCAGGAGGTACAATTACTTTAACTAATAGCATTATCCGGAACTGTAAATCAGATTATGGTGGTGCAATTTTCATCCGAAGCGCGGCAAAGTTAACACTCTATAAATGTACAATTGAGAATAACAGTGCAGACATTTGGGGCGGTGGCTTATATTTCGGCGGATCTTCAGGATCAATTACGAATTGTATTGTTAGAAATAATTCTGCCCCTTCTGGAGGAGGCATTTATGTGTACACTGGCGGACCAAAAATTCAAAACAATCTGATCTATTCCAATAGTTCCTCAGGAAGTGGTTCTGGCATTTTCTTAAATCGTGCTAATTCTGCCCTGAAAATAATTAATACTACCTGTGCCAAAAATAATATATCAGGATCTGTTAAAGATTTTCAATTTTCAGGGTTGACTGGTCAGTTACCAAAAATCATAAACTCTATAATATGGGGTAGTGATATAGGTACATTAGACGCAGCAAAAATTACAGTGACTAATAGTGCAATACAGGGTTTCAGTAATGTGGGAGACCACACTGCCTCAATCTCTTTGTCATCAGATAATGACGATCCAAATGGTCCGAATTTCAATGCTATTGATGGTTCTGACTGGTCACTTACTGAAAATTCACCTCTAATTAACAAAGGCCTTGATAACAGCTCAGATCCTGATGTTCCTCTGACGGACATTTTAGGCAATCCCCGGTACGGAACAACTGATATTGGCGCATATGAATTTATTTCTTTGATCTATACCTGGCAGGGTGATGATACTGCCAATCCAACTCTCTGGAACGACCCTGATAACTGGGACTCCGGAATCGTTCCTTCCGGAAGTGAAGATATAATTATCCCTTCAGGCCTGTCAAATTATCCTGTGGGATCCACAACGCAGGATTATACTATTGCTTCCGGTAAACAAATGACAATAGAATCCGGCTCAAGAGTTACTCTTAACAATCTTACAAATAACGGCACTCTTAAATTGAATCACAACTCCTCCGGATTTGCATCACTCATCCTTAATGGTTATACAAGAGGCACAGGTGGTACAGAAGAGATTCAGCTATACCTTACGGGTGGTGGCAATCCTATGATTGAAGACTATAAGTGGCACTATATCTCAATCCCTGTTTCGTCTTTATCAGCAAGTATTTTCACCGCCACAACACTCGACCTCGCTCAATTCATCGAAAGCAGACCGTCAACTTCAATGCTCCAGGGCTGGGTCGCTTACGATGGGTACATATATTCTACAGGAGGAACAGGTGGACCTACCTTCTCCTCGCTTAGTCCGGGGAAAGGTTATGATTTCTGGGATGATTCTGATAATACATTCACATTCGGAGGTTCATTAAATACTTCAAATGTTACAATGTCTCTCGGGTACTCGGGTATGCCTAGTATTCATGGTTTTAATCTTCTCGGTAATCCATTCTCATCCGGACTCGACTGGGACGATATTATCGAAGGTGTTTATTTTGCTTACCCGGCAAACACAAGTAAGAGCCTTTACTTTACACGTGATAATACTCAGTGCACCTATGCAGCTGGTGTCGGAATACCATCTGATGTAAACGGCATCATACCACCTATGCAGGGTTTCTTTACAAAAACATATGCAACAGGTAACTCAATTACTCTTCCGGCAGCTGCAAGAACTCATAATAATATCCATTCCCGTTATAAAGGCGATGAACCCATTCCTCTTGTAAGGCTTGCGATATTCGAAAATACAGTATCCAACGACGAGACTGTCGTAAGATTCGACGAGGCGGCAAAATCTGATCTCGACAACGATTTTGATGCTGTAAAAATGTTCCTTTCTGACACAAAAACAACAATACATACAAGTGTTGGAGGCGTTGATTATGCTATCAACGGTCTTCCTTTCCCTGAAACATCAGTTGAGATCCCTGTGATTGTAAATGTAACAACTACAGGCATGCATAAGATATCAACCACCCAGCTGCAGGGTCTGGATAGCTATTATATTTATCTGATAGATAACCTTACAAGTACCGAACTGGATCTCAAAGATACTCCTGATCTTTCGTTCTCAGCCCCTGCAGGGAAGATATCCGACAGGTTCATTCTGAAGATCTCCACTACTCCTACAGGAACCGAGGATCCTCAGGTTAAGCCTGGTCAGTTTATAATTTATCACGGCTATGACCTTATCAACATACAACCCCTTGCTGATGACTGGGCAGGTATGCCGGCTTCAGTAAGACTAATGGATATGTCGGGGAAAAGCATAACTGACATGCAGAATGTCGAATTCCAGAGGAATTCGTTGGTCCGGATGCAGGCCCCGAAAGCAAAAGGGATGTATTTTGTTGAGATAAGATCGGGGGTTAGGAGATATGTGGGGAAAGTGGTAGTGAAGTAAGGCGTTAAGGCGTTACGGCATTAAGGCGTTACGGCTTGCCCCAAGATCAGGGCCGTAATGCCGTAAAGCCCTAAAGCCCTAAAGCCGCAAAACCATAAATAAGATTTGTTGATTTGTAATAATATTGTACTTTTGTTAATAATTAGAAAGTTGGTTTGCTCTTGAAAGCTGAAGATCAAAATATATTGTCCGGGAAATCATACACTAAACCTGAGGTTACAAGGATAGTCCTTGATAACTCGATCTCGCTTGTTATGATGACTGCCATGCCTCCTAACCCTCCTCCAAGAGGCGGGAGCAAGAAGGGTGAGGATTATCCCTTTAAGGGTAATGACTCTCCCTTCGAAAGTCCGTTCGGGGATAAGCCGTTCAGTTAGAAGAGAACAGAAGATATAGAAAGAGGGTGCGGGAGCAGCCTCTTTTTTGTTGCAGGTTGCAGGTTGCAGGGTGCAGGGTGGTGCTCAGTGGAAGGTGCAGGTTGCATGGTGCAGGTTGCATGGTGCAGGTTGCAGGTTGCAGGATGTTTGAGATCATGAAAAATACTTATCTTAGGGATTGAAACTACAATGTGCTAAAAGAGATGAATAGTTATCGTGATTTAGAAATCTACAAACTTGCATTTGATCTTGCGTATAAAGTGCATATTACATCTTTGAAGCTGCCTAAATTCGAACTCTTCGAACAAGGGAGCCAGATAAGACGATCGTCCAAAAGCGTTAAAGAACAGATAGTTGAGGGATTCGGAAGAAGAAGATACAAGGCAGATTACATTAAATTCCTTGTAAACGCTCATTCTTCATGTGATGAGGCAACAAGTCAACTGGAGATGCTGATAAAAATATACCCTGAAATGCCTGAATTTCAACCTCTTCTTGAAGAATACATAATTCTGGGTAAGAAAATCAGTACTTATATCAGCTATGTAGAAAACAACTGGCGAGTTTAATACCCTGCAACTTGCACCTTTTTTACACCCTACATCTTGCAACCTGTAACCTGCACCCTGGATCACCCTGCACCATGCACCTTGCACCCTGCACCTTATGTATTTTTGTCCGAATTATTCCTTCTTCTCATATTTTTTACTTAATTTTATCCTTAATTGATAATAACACACAATTAGAGCATTTGCTTTGGCCTGAATGCTATCCCGGTCGGGACGCTAAATAACAGGAAATAAAGCAACTGTTTTAATGTTATTGTTGTCTTATTAAATTACTGTATCTGTTATTACGGACTATAAACCATACATTATGAACTACAGGTTTACAATCTTTTTAGCTATAGTGATATTGAGTTCCGGAGCTTTCGCCCAGCCTCCTGAGCAAGTCTACCAGGGAACTGTCATCGCGACAGGCTTCAGGCAGAATATCCCGCTTGCATTAGCAGGACCGCATCCCATTGGATTCAATTTCACTTTTTTCGGGAATACATATAGTCAGTTCTATGTCAGCGCAAACGGATTGGTTTTATTCGAAGCTCCGAGTTCGACTGATCTCTATAAATACGAAGCTCCTATCCCAACAGCAGTGATCCCGAATAATTACATAGCTCCTTTCTGGGATGACCTGTCAATCCTTGACGTCGGTAATGTGATGTACACAACAGTAGGCGCCTCCGGTAGCAAGAAATGCATAATTCAGTTCAAGAAAATGGGATTCGATCCTGTACCGACACCTTTCGGGACTTTCATGGTTATACTCTATGAGACCTCAAATGTTATCCAGGTCCAGTATAGACTGATCCTGGACCCGTACTCCCCTCAGCCTCATGGGGAAAGCGCTACGATTGGCATTGAGAATGCTGACGGAAGTGCCGGTGCCCTGTATAAATACCATGATGCAAATGCTATTTATTCGCATGATGCCATTTCCTTTACACCTGTCAGTCCGACAACATACACTATCAATCCTGATGCAATCTATGATGGGATCTTTCTTACAACGAACCTAGCTCTGCCCGATCCGGGAACGGTCGATCTTATCAGTCCTGCTGAAGATGCTGAAGTTGGTGCAGACGTCACATTCACATGGGCGGCAGCTGATTACGCCTCAACATATTATTTCGTACTGGATGATAGTCCTGATCTGTCAACTGCAACATACACTGATGTTGGATTGAACCTCTCTCATACTGTTACCGGCCTCACTCTTGACAAGACCTATTACTGGACTGTCTTTTCATATAACGCAACCAGCTACACATGGACGGAAATAAGCCGTTTTTCAACTGTAGCCACACCACCACTTGCAGTTGTCCCCCAGACTTTCTGGACTGAACAGGGCCAGGATAAGCCGATCAAACTCAATTATACCGGTGGCGATGCCAGTCCCAAAACTGCTGTCATAACATCCCTTCCGGCTCAGGGCCAGCTATACCAGTATGACGCCGGAGCCAGGGGCGTTCTTATCAATTCCGTTCCTGCAAATGTCACAGATGCCAACATGAATGTAATATATGCAGCCTCAGGGACAGCCGGTAATGGTGTTGGGAACTTTAAATTCAAAGTCACTGATGCCGGAGGAGAATCACCTGAAGCCACTATTAAAGTAAATGTCAGCCCTCCGGGTATACCGAATGTACTTGTTACAGCTAAAAGCTCCAATTATATAGAAATACAATTTGACAGGCAGATGGCTGATCCTGCCGGAAAACAGAGCCAGTTTGAAATTAAAGTGAACGATATTCCTGTAACTATTTCTTCTGCGACTCTCAAGACGGGCGATCCCTATACTATCATCCTGTCTCTTGCTGCTCCGTTAAGTGGATCTGAGACTGTCAAAGTCTCCTATACCCAGGGTGACGTTACTTCAGCTGTAGGGGGCTTCCTGTTAACATTTACTGATGAACCCGTTACATACATTGCCCAGACTATCACCTGGACACAGTCTCTTGACAGGACATATAACGAAAGCCCATTCAGACTTACCGCTACTGCCTCCAGCGCACTTGGACTGACTTATACAAGCTCGAATACGGCAGTCGCTACTGTGGCAGGTACATATCTTAATTTCCATGCACTCGGAACTTCCGAAATAACAGCCAGACAAGCCGGTAATGCAACATATGCTCCGGTAAAATATATCAGAATACTTACCGTCACAAAGGGCAACCAGACAATTACATTCGGCCCTCTCGATGTAAAGACTTTCGGCGATCCTCCTTTCACTCTTGCGGCAACAGCCACATCAGGACTGACGGTTACTTTCACAAGCAGCAATACTGCCGTTGCAACAGTTTCAGGCAATACTGTGACAATTACCGGTGGTGGAACGACAACGATCACTGCCTCACAGGCCGGTAACGCCTGGTGGAATCCTGCATCGGATGTTCCGCAGACACTTACCGTTAATAAAGTCAACCAGACAATTACATTTAATGCCCTCCCGGCCAAAAAATTCGGAGATGCGGACTTCAGCCCGGGAGCCACTGCCAGCTCAGGCCTTACAGTCACATATACAAGCGACAACACAAATGTTGCCACTATTGTAAATAACATGATCCATATTACAGGAACAGGAACTGCAGTGATAACTGCTTCCCAGGCTGGGAATGATACTTATTTTGCAGCCCCGGATGTGACCCAGACCCTGACTGTATCAAAAGCTACCCAGACAATCACTTTCACAAATTATCCTGATGAGATACTCCAGGGTAAAACATTTACTCTAACAGCTATTGCATCATCCGGACTTCCTGTTCTTTTTGAGAGCAAGAATACTACAATAGCAACTGTCGCCGGTAACATTCTTACCGCAGTTAGGAAAGGATCCGTGCAGATACGTGCATACAACGCAGGAGATGCGAATTATGAACCTGCGGAAGCCCTGGTAACTGTTGTAGTTACATCCACGCACAGGGATATAATGAACCTTTTCACACCGAATGGCGATGGTATAAACGACTACTGGGAACTCCCGGAAATGGATACCTGGGGAAGATGTGACGTAAGGATATTCAATCGCTGGGGCAAGCTGGTGTTTGCACAGGATAATTATGATAATCTCTGGGATGGTACTTCAAACGGGAATCCGTTACCTGAGGGACCATATTATTATGTTATTGAAACTCAAAATTCAGGAACTATTAAAGGAACAGTCAATATAGTAAGATAAAAAAAAGCGCAGAGCGCAGAGCACAGGGCACAGAGTTTTTCTGCTCTGAGCTCTGAGCCCTGAGCCCTGAGCACTTAAATTTATGAATATGAAAAAACTAGCTATACTATCAATACTGACTGTGCTGGCCATAACAGCACAGGCACAGCAGTCGCCGCTGTCGGAGAGCTACTTCATGGATAAATACACTCTCGCACCCTCATATGCCGGAAACTTCAATCCGAAATATGCCTTTCTCGGATACAGGAGCGACTGGTCAGGCATAAACGGCGGACCGATGACATTCAGGCTGTCCTTTAATGATGTCCTGATGCAGAAAGCAGGCTGGGGTGCAAGGATCGTTTTTGATAAGGCGGGCATCTTCAACCAGCTTTATGCAGTAGGGTCATACTCATATAATCTTACAGTATCGGATGAACATCATATCCTGTTCGGCTTATCAGCAGGCCTCTATCATAACTCTGTTAATCTTACCGATTATTACAGCGACCCGAACTATAATATCGATCCCGCCCTGGTACAGGAAGATGTGGCTTCAAAAGTGAAGTTCCTGAGCGATGCTTCTGTTGTGTATCTTTATAAGGGTTTCGAAGCCGGAGTGGTACTTTCAAATATCTCTTTTGGCGATGCAACTTATAAAAAAGCTGAAGATCTTAAATATAACCCGATATCTGTCTTCCAGTTCCATACTTCATATCTCTTCAATGTTGCTGAAATGTGGGATATTGTTCCTTTCGTTCTTGTAAGGGGCGGGAAGAATATCAAAACCCAGCTGGAAATTGCTTCGCAGGTCGTCTGGAACAAGAGGATATGGGGAAGTGTTGTTTACCGCGATCCCGGCACCCTGGGTCTGGGCCTTGGGGCCAATATCGACAGGGGACTGAAGATCGGGTACAATTTCAATTTCGCCACCAATGTATCGATGGGGATATATAATAATCACGAGGTTACAATAGGCTTCAATATTTTTGAATATCTGAACAAGAAGGATGCGCCGATGGTGGAATAATGCCTTAGCCTCCGGGCGTCAGGTATAGAAGAAAATATTATCTTTGCGGTCATCAAAATAAACAAGTGGTATGATGACCGACCCCCTTCCGGCCGAAGAAAAGAATGGCTTACCTGTTAGAAAAAAGGAAGATCCTAAATGGTACGCTGTTTATACTCATCCGAGAGCGGAAAAACAGGTTTACACACGTCTCCAGGAAATTGCTATTGAAACGTTTCTTCCATTACAGAAAACCTACAGGAAGTGGAGCGACAGGAAGAAACTTGTTGAGAAACCGCTGCTTTCATCTTATGTCTTTGTCAGGGTTACACGTAAAGAATTCCCCAAAGTATATAATTCCAACGGCGTTGTGAAATTTGTCTCATTCGAGGGTCAGCCTGTGGCAATCCCGCAAAACCAGATAGATAATCTCCGTCTGCTTGTCAACAGCGATGCCGAGATACATGTCACAAGCGAAAAATTCGCTCAGGGCGATCAGGTAGAAGTCATCAGCGGCTCCCTTACCGGCCTGACCGGAGAGCTCATAAAGGTCGGTGGTAAAAAGAGGGTCATTATCCGCATAGATAAGCTTGATCAGAATATTGTGCTGACGATTCCGGTTACGTTTCTGAGAAAGATGTAAACGGTGCAAAGGCGC
>MWDJ01000034.1 GCA_002070505.1 Bacteroidetes bacterium ADurb.Bin145
CAGCGCCCAGGCTAATGAATACCTGTCGCAGGATAACCTGCCGCTCTATCATTTTGGCTTCGGATTGAGCTATACACAGTTCAAATTCGGAAATCTGCGTCTTGAAAAATCCCGGATAAAAACCGGCGGAACGACAAGAGTAAAAGTTGACGTCACCAATAAAGGCACGAGAGCCGGTGATGAAATCGTCCAGCTGTATATCCGCGATAAAGTGAGTTCTGTCACAAGACCTGTTAAGGAACTGAAAGGTTTCAAAAGAGTATCACTGAAACCAAAGGAAACAAAAACTGTAATTCTGGATATTGGAAAAGAGCAGCTTGCTTTCCATAATATTGACTATAAATATGTTGTTGAACCGGGAGAATTTGATATCATGGTTGGAAATTCCTCTCGCGATGAAGATCTCCTGAAAACTACGCTTACCGTAAATTAATTGAGAGAACGGCAATAAACACAGGAATAGTCAAAGAGGTTGTCTTAAAAGCCAATAGAATTACTCCCTGCCCCCTGAACTAATCTTTATACAGAGGTATTACTGTACGGATATATACGAGATAACTTTTGGTGAGCCAGGAATGATGCACAGGATCTCCTCCTTTCGGCAGAGAATAAAATAAAGATGTGTATGAAGATTAGTGTCCCTGGGGGGTTCTCTAAAATACCAAATATGAGCAAGTCCCGTATCAGCGGGATTTAGGGACAGGTAAAGAGAAGGCGGCTTTTGAGACAGCCTCGGTCACCCTTACTGGAGAACTGAAACACCCTTCCCTGCAACCACTTAGAATTAAGATAACTTTGTGGGAAAGGGATTGTTTTGTTTCTGATATATCTCATAGATTTTCAATTTTTTTTATTATAATTTGGAAATATATTTTCCTGATGATCCGTGCACCCGACCATTAGTGAATTGATCCTGACAATTAACTACTAATTTAATAGCTGAACATGCCAAAAGTTACAAAAGAAGATGCGCTTCTCTACCATAGCAGAGGCCGTCATGGTAAAATTGAAGTGATACCGACAAAACCTTACGGTACCCAGTTCGATCTGAGTCTTGCCTATACACCGGGCGTTGCCTTTCCATGCCTGGAGATTCAAAAACAGCCTGAAGATGTCTATAATTACACTGCAAAAGGGAATCTTGTAGCTGTTATCTCAAACGGGACGGCAGTACTGGGCCTTGGTGACATCGGAGCCATGGCAGGGAAACCTGTTATGGAAGGGAAAGGATTGTTGTTTAAGGTCTTTGCCGATGTTGACGTGTTCGATATCGAAATTGACGAAAAAGATCCTGCTAAGCTTATTGAGGTTTGCGCAAAAATCGCTCCCACTTTCGGAGGCATAAATCTTGAAGACATAAAAGCTCCGGAATGTTTCGAAGTAGAGACAAAATTGAAGGAGATGCTCGATATTCCGGTATTTCATGATGATCAGCATGGGACAGCAATCATTTCAGGCGCCGGGCTTCTGAACTCTCTCGAGATAACGGGCAAGAAGATCGAAGAGATCAGACTGGTCGTCTGCGGAGCCGGCGCAGCAGCTATCTCCTGTTCAAAACTATATCTGGCCCTTGGTGTCAGGAAAGAGAATATCGTGATGGTCGATTCAAAAGGTGTGATAAACAACAAGAGAAAAGACCTCAATAAATACAAGCAGATGTTCGTCACTGAAAGGGATATTGACACACTGGCCCAGGCTGTCAGGGGTGCTGATCTTTTTCTAGGGCTCTCCACAGCCAACATTCTGACAAAGGAGATGCTGGCTTCCATGGCTGAGGAACCGATCGTTTTTGCAATGGCAAATCCGAATCCCGAGATATCGTACGAGGATGCAATGGCTACCCGTAACGATCTGATATTTGCAACTGGCAGATCGGATTATCCGAACCAGATAAACAACGTGCTTGGATTTCCTTTCATCTTCAGGGGCGCCCTTGATGTAAGGGCTTCCACAATCAATGAAGAGATGAAGCTTGCAGCCTCTAAAGCGCTTGCATCACTGGCCAAAGAGCCTGTCCCGGCTTCTGTGCTGAAAGCATATAATACCGATAAGCTTACATTCGGTAAAGAGTATATAATACCAAAACCTCTTGATCCGAGATTGATATCTCAGGTAGCTTCCGCGGTTGCCAGGGCTGCCATCGATAGCGGTGTGGCAAAATATCCCATCAAAGACTGGGAGGCATACAGGAAGAGCCTTGACAAGAGGCTGAGCAGTCATATAAAGAGTATAGGAGAGATAAGCGGGATCTGATAATAGAAGAGGTCATGCAAGTCGTGCAAGTCGTGCAAGTCGTGCAAGTCGTGCAAGTCGTGCAAGTCATGCAAGTCATGAAAACCCAAAACCAGATCTATGGACCCTGACGAGTCGCCCTTAGGCGATGAGGCAGTTCCGCTCAGCGGAATGCAAGACCTGCAAGACCTGCAAGACCTGCAAGACCTGCAAGACCTAATTCTACCTACTAGAACACAGGAGATGATTTTTTTCTCTCGGCTACCAGTTTTCCTACTTTCGTCTCATAAAGTGAAACGATCAGTTTCGAGATATCTTCAATGCTGAATGAATGGCGGTTGATGGATATATCAAACAGGTAATCAATATTGAGTGATTTCTTTTCCAGGAAGGTAGTTATAAGTTTGAACCGTTTTTCATCTGTATCCACTACATACTCTTCAGCTGCTTCAATATCCATCTCCTTCTTCTTCATCACATTGCTCACACGCCAGTAAAAGGGTGCGATTAGTCTGACGTGAAGAGAATTTGCTATATTCTGGGCAATAGAAACCCCTCCCCTTCCGACAAGGACTATATGACCCTCTTTTGCAAGTGAAAGGACAACATCCTTTATAGCTTTCTTAACCCTCAGATCACTTACAAACCCCCCTGAGAATGCCATGATCATTTCTGACATATTGGAAAGCTCAATACCCTTATAGAAAGATTCAACTCTCTGGGTATCAGTATTTAATTCCTTAGCGATGGAATAAATGATATCTTTATCAACCCACCTCCATTTTGAAGTCCCTCCTGTCCGGTTAAGCAGATCGACAACGTTTTCAGCCACCTGCCGGGCATCGCAGCCTGTCTGGCGCGAAATAGTTATGACAGGGCCATCATCTGATGAAGATTTGCTCAGTATTGACTCCCTGTGCCGGCTGTCGAAATAATCCAGGAACTTATCCATGTAAAATCCTCCTTCTCTGACTTTAATGATATGCAGGCTGTTCAAAATACTAAATATCCTATTATTAAACACTTATCCCGTAATATAACGGATGGGAACCAAAGAACCCAGTGCAGCAGAATCACGAAATATTATGGACATAATATACAAAAAAAAATTGATAAACCGAAATTCTGAGGCAGGAAAAGATGCAATTCTTTTATATATTCATTTTGATCAGCTGTATCTCTTTTTGTTGTATCTTTACATTAATGTAAACATATCTCGCAATTAACTAAAACAAATAATTATGATCGCAAACATTTTTTCCAGACCAGAACTTTTCTGGTTCATACTTGGTCTGGTATTTTTTCTGGCTGAACTGGTTATCCCCGGATTCTTTATCTTCTTCTTTGGGCTTGGCGCCTGGGCTGCCGCTATTACATGCCTGATATGGAACCCTGGCATCAACCTTCAGATAATTATATTTGCTGTCGTTTCAGTCCTTAGTCTTGTGGGCCTCAGAAGGATGATACAGAAGAAATTTTTCTACAGTAAAGAGGATCTTTCGTCTGCAGTAGAAGATGAATTTACAGGAAGGGAAGCACTCGCTCTTTCAGATTTTGGACCGGACAAAGCAGGTAAGGTTGAATTCAAAGGAACAACCTGGAAAGCTGAATCAAATTTTAAAATTACTACTGGACAAACGGTAATTATCGTAAACAAAGAGAATGTCAAATTAATAGTTGAACCAAAAAATAATTGAAATGGAAGGATCAAGCACTACTTTTATTCTTGTGGGTGTAATATTCCTGGGATTTATCCTAATTGCATCCATGATCAAGATCGTCCCTCAGAGGACGGCTATTATCGTCGAAAGACTTGGTAAGTACAAGGGGACTTATTCAGCAGGTTTCCAGATACTTATCCCATTTATCGACAAAATAAGATACAGGCACACCCTTAAAGAACAGGCAATTGACGTTGCACCTCAGGTATGTATCACCCGCGATAACATTGCTGTAGAGGTCGACGGAATACTATATCTGCAGGTACTGGATCCACAGCGGGCATCTTACGGAATTGACAATTACCGTTTTGCTTCAATCCAGATAGCTCAGACAACAATGAGAAGCGTCATAGGTAAGCTTGAACTTGATAAAACATTTGAAGAAAGAGAATCAATTAATGCAACAATAGTTGAAGCAGTTGATAAAGCAAGCGATCCATGGGGCGTAAAAGTTGCCCGTTATGAAGTAAAAAATATCTCTCCGCCACAAAGTATACGCGATGCAATGGAAAAACAGATGAGGGCAGAAAGAGAGAAAAGGGCACTGATTGCAGAATCTGAAGGACAGAAACAGGCGAAGATCAATGTTGCCGAAGGTGATAAACAGGAGTTCATATTAAGGTCAGAAGGTGAAAAACAGAGGCGTATCAATGAGGCTGCCGGCCGTGCATCTGAAATTGAACAGGTAGCTTCTGCAACAGCAAACGGTTTAAGGGCTATCTCAAAAGCTATTTCTGAAGAGAACGGCCTGAATGCAGTTAACCTCAGGATAGCAGAACAATACCTTAACGCATTCTCCGGACTCGCCAAAACAAATAATACAATGATCCTCCCGTCCAACCTCTCTGATATCGCAGGAATAGTAGCAACTGCAACTTCGGTATTCAATGAGGTGAAGGATAAGAAGAAGTAGGAAGGGGTGCTCGGAGCAGAACGTAGTGAGGCGACGATTCCGCGACAGCGGAAAGGGTGCAGGGTGCATGGTGCAGGGTGCATACCAATACCAACTTTTTAATTAACTTTAGGCACTCTAGGCACTCTAAGTACTTCTAACAACTCACCCTATAATTTACCCTGCATCCGTTACATCCCCCTAGCCCACTTCAAAGGGGGAATAAGAATGGTCACTGCTCACACCTATGCTCAGTCCTCATAATGATCTCATTCTGAAGATCTTCGCCCAGATCATTGAAGTAATCACTATACCCCGCCACCCTGACTATAAGGTCACGGTATAACTCCGGGTGTTTCTGAGCTTCACGAAGTGTATATGCATCAACGACATTGAACTGAATATGATGCCCGTCAAGTGCAAAATAGCTGCGTATTAATGCTGTAAGACATTTATAACTATCTTCATCCTCGAAGAACTGCGGGGCGAATTTCTGGTTAAGCAGCGTACCTCCGGTCTTAAGATGATCTATCTTCGAAGCTGACCGGAGAACTGAAGTAGGACCCTGTTTGTCGGCACCCTGACTTGGCGATATACCTTCCGAGAGAGGCTTCCGGGCCTTCCTCCCGTCGGCTGTAGCACCGGTTACACTTCCGAAATAGACATGCGATGTGGTTGGCAGCATGTTAATACGGTGCACGCCACCCCTTGAATCAGGTTTCCCGTTAACAGCATCGTGAAAGATCTCAAAAACAGCAACGGCATGCTGATCGGCATAATCATCGTCGTTACCATATTTTGGAGTGTTATAAATGAGATCACGCTGAATATCTTCAAATCCCTCAAAATCTGCATCTGTTGCTTTTATCATTTCATCCCATGTAAGGGTCTTCCTGTCATAGATATTATATCTTATTGAGGTCAGTATATCAGTCACGCTTCCTAAACCAACTCCCTGAATATAGGAGTTATTATACCTGGCTCCGCCATCATTGTAATCCCTGGCGTTTTTAATACAATCTTCAATTATCAGTGAGAGGAAAGGCACAGGAAGAAAAGATGCAAAGGTCCTCATAATAATGTTGTTACCTTTTATTTTGACAGCTGCAAAGTAGTTTATCTGCGCCTTATAAGCTTCTGTTAATTCATCAAACGACTTATAATCGGATGCATAACCAGTCTGTAACCCGACCTGCACCTTCGTTCTTTTGTCGAACCCATTGTTAAGGGTAAGTTCCAATATTTTGGGAAGGTTAAAATACCCTGTGAGCCAGCAGGCCTCAGTGCCGAAAGCTCCTGTCTCCACGCATCCTGAAGCACCTCCATTCCTGGAATCGGTAATGCTTTTCCCCTGCCTCAGCTGCTCCTGGATAATGGCTTCGGTATTAAAGCACGATGGCTGTCCGAATCCTGTTCTGATGATATCAATAGCCTTATGAATAAATGTATCGGGATTCTTATTGCTGATCTGAACCATTGATCCTGGTTGCAGGATCCTCATTTCTTTTATCACATCGAGCAGGATAAATGACATCTCATTCACTGCATCGCTGCCATCGGGTTTTACACCACCAAGATTGATCAGGCAGAAATCTGTGTATGTACTGCTCTCTGAAGCCGTTACCCCCATCTTGGGAGGCGCCGGGTGATTATTGAATTTTACCCAGAAACATCCCAATAGATCATATAATTCCTCCATCGAAAGAGACCCGGTCTCCCTTTCCTTCTTAAATAAGGGGTACAGGTGCTGATCAAGTCGTCCGGGGTTGAATGAATCCCAGGGATTTAGCTCTGAGATCACTCCCACATGAATGAACCAGTAATGCTGGAGCATCTCATGTACCGTTCCGGGTGCATGGGCAGGAACTTTCCTGCATATTTCAGCCATCCTTGTCAGTTCATTTTTTCTTACAGGATCGTCTTCCTTCAGTGCGAGATTATCAAGTTCAACGGCATAGCGTTCAGCATACATAATGATTGCATCAGCTGCAATGTTCATTGCCTTTAATTCCTCATATTTATTATATGCAAGAGGGTCATTCAGATAATCAATATGCGCAATACTTTTGCTGATTTCATCTTTCAGATCAAGGAATCCTTTGGTGAAGATCTTGTATCCTGCCACTGTGTGTCCGGGCGCCCGCTGTTCCTGAAACTCAGTGAAGATACCAGCATTATAGGCTTTATGCCACTCCGGAGCCATCAGATCCATTATCCTGTCACGGTTACTCCTGCCTTTCCAGTAAGGAATTATCTGTTCACGATAGATATTCCTGACTTCCTCAGTAACAAGAAATGAAACTTTTTCCCGCTTATTAAGGATGTCAAGATCTTCAAGGGAATGAAGGCTCACCTCCGGATACGAAGGAGTTTGTTTCGGAGCCGGGCCCCGCTCTCCAACAATAAGTTCCCCTTCACCTATGTATAAGGCTTTATTTTTCAACAGGAACTCAAAAGCTCTTGCTCTCTTTACCGGTGAAGATAATTCCCTTGCAGCATCACTTTTATAGAACATTGTTATCAACTGAGCTCTCTCGGCTGACAGCGTTTCGACTGCATCAAGACTTTCTTTCCGTAACTTTTTGACCCTTTCTGATATTATCATACAGATTGTTATTTACCTGATTAAAAATTTCTATCCGCCAATCTTAATCTTTATTCCGGTTCCGGAGAAATAATCTTTCAATTCGAGCATCCTCTCTTTTCCGGGTTGTTCCACTTCATCCATCTTGTTTTCTCTTCTGAATTTCCTGTATTTCGAGATGCCTGTCTTATGGTATGGCAGCAGGTCTATCCTTTTAAGGTTATTCCTCTTCTTTGAGATCAGAAAGCTCCTAAGCTGATCCAGACTTGACTGATCATCATTGAAACCGGGAATAACCGGAATTCTGACAATAATATCTTTACCACTTTCCATGAGTACATTGAAATTATTCAATATCAATGCATTGGACACACCTGTATTAAGGTAATGGATATTATCGTCTATGTGTTTTATATCATAAAGGAAGAGTTCTGTAAAAGGCATTACAGCCAGAAGCTTCGATGTTTCTGTATAACCGCAGGTATCAACAGCGGTATGATAACCGCTGTTCCTGCATGCTGAAAGGGCTTCGGCAAGGAAATCAGCCTGAAAAAGCGGTTCGCCGCCTGAAAAAGTAACTCCACCTCCCGATTTATCCATGAATATTCTCTCCCTGTCAAGTATTTCAACAAGATCACCAGCTGAATAAAGCTTCCCGGCTTCTTCCTTCTTAATGAACTCCTTTTCCCCTACCCTTTCGGTCTGGTCGGCTATTTCCGGGTCAGGAGAAATACCTTCAGGATTATGGCACCACCTGCATGACAGAGGGCATCCTTTCATGAAGAATGTAACCCTGATACCCGGACCATCATGGACCGAATAACGATTAATGTTAAATATCAAACCTTTCATTTTTCAGTTGGAAGAATGACAAAATAGAAAAGCCAGGAACAGACAGGAGAGAATTCTCCTATGTCAGGCGTAGAACATAAGGCAGCAGTAAAGACGTCGGCCAAGACGCTGCCAGTTGAAACGATATTTCAGGTCAGCTAAGATCATTCTGACTGCAAGTTAGACATAAAAGTGATCGGATATACCTTCATTCTTAACAATTCCTTCTTTGCATAGAAAAACAGGGTAGTCGTTTTTATGAGTTTTTAACATTCTCTTTAAGGAAATTTAACATTGTTTAAGGCAACAAAATCATTTTTCTGACGTCTATTTGTTGATTAATGATTAATTAATTCTCTATACAGGCCATTCGGCCTATTCTACGATCAGGTTTATAGTTAATCATGGAAAGACATCGCCAGATGTCTTTCTCTTTTTATAATTTTTGTTGTACAGTTAAATCAATTTTGTATTTTAGGCATCGTAAATCATAACCTGAATTCCTGAAATGAGAAGATTTAGTTTATTCCTCGCATTAATTATAATGTTTACATGTTGCAAGACTAAAATGAAAAGCGACAATCCTTTCTTTAATGAATGGGAGACTCCCTTTGAAGTACCGCCATTTGATCAGATAAAAGCGTCTCATTATATGCCTGCCTATCTGAAGGCCTTCGAAGAGCAGAAGCAGGAAATAAAAGCAATCATAAACAATCCCGGCAAGCCTGATTTTGAGAACACAATAAAGCCATATATTTACAGCGGAGAACTACTGACAAAAGTGAACAGGGTTTTTAGCGGATTAAATTCCGCTAATACAAATGACACGCTCCAGGAGATCAATAAGGAGGTTGCACCGCTCCTTTCAAAGCATAATGATGATATAAGCCTCAACGACAGCCTATTCCAGAGAGTAAAGCTGGTATTTGAGAACAAGGATAAATTCAATCTTACAAAGGAGGAACTGAAGATACTGGATGACACGTACAAGGATTTTGTAAGAAGCGGAGCCGCATTATCTCCTGAGAACAAAGAAAAGCTAAGGAAAATAAACGAGGAACTCTCTGTCCTTTCTGTCCGGTTCGGACAGAACCTTCTTGCTGAGACAAATGATTTCAAACTTATCCTTGATAAGGAGGAAGACCTTTCCGGCTTGCCTGAAGGTGTAAGGGCGCAGGCTGCCTCAATTGCAAAGACGTACGGAATGGATGGCAAGTGTGTTTTCACACTTCAGGTTCCCAGCATGACACCCTTCCTTCAGTATTCCGACAGGCGGGATCTCCGCGAGAAGCTCTTTACAGCTTACTTTATGAAGGGGGATAACGATAATGCAAACGACAATAAAAAGATAATATCAAGGATTGCCAGGTTAAGGGTTGAGAGATCTCAACTACTGGGTTATGATACATATGCTGATTTTGTCCTTGAAAGAAATATGGCCAAGACTCCGGAAAGGGTGATTGATTTCCTCCTTCAGGTTTGGAATGCAGCCATTCCCGTTGCCAAAGCAGAAGCTGCTGCACAACAGAAACTGATTACTAAGGAAGGCGGGAAATTCAGGCTTCAGCCATGGGACTGGTGGTATTATACCGAAAAGATCAGAAAGGAAAAATATGATCTTGACGACGAAATAACAAGACCATATTTCATGATCGATAACGTGATGAAAGGCATGTTCTATGTAGCTAACAGGCTTTATGGCCTTAATTTCAGCGAAAGAAATGATATTCCAAAATACCATCCTGATGTTGTTACCTTTGAAGTTACAAGGGCCGGAAATCATGTCGGGATCCTGATGATAGATAATTATCCGCGTGACTCAAAGCGCGGAGGAGCCTGGTGCGGCGTTTACAGAAGCCAGAGCCGTGACCTTAAAGGCAATATGATCACACCTGTTGTTACGATGGTCACAAACTCCACGCCGCCATCAGGTGATAAACCGGCGTTGCTGACAGCAACTGAAGCAGAGACACTATTCCATGAATTCGGACATGCCCTCCATCAGTTACTGTCTAACACAACATACCCGGGTTTCACAGGGACTGCCGTTTCGCGTGATTTCGTCGAGCTGCCTTCACAGATTATGGAACACTGGGTCCTCGAGCCGGAAGTGCTGAAAGAATATGCAAAACATTATGAAACCGGGGAGGTGATCCCTGCAGAGATCGTTGAAAAGCTTGATAAATCAAGTAAATTCAATACAGGATTCGCAACAGTCGAATTCCTTGCTGCCGCCCTGCTGGATATGGACTACCATATGCTAAGTGAACCGGTTGATCCTGACATAAGGGAATTTGAAAAGAGAACACTCGATAAATACGGACTGATACCGGAAATAAAACCGAGATACAGGTCGACATATTTCAATCATATCTGGGCAAGCGGTTATGCCTCAGGATATTACAGCTATTACTGGAGCGAGATGCTTGATGCTGATGCTTTTCAGGCTTTCAAGGAAACCGGGGATATCTTTAATAAGGAAGTTGCTTCAAAGTTTGAAAATGAGATCCTTTCAAGAGGCGGGACCAGGGATCCGCTTGAAATGTATATCGCATTCAGGGGAAAAGAACCGGGTGTAGATGCCCTTCTAATAAACAGAGGACTCAAATGAGATCCTGCATTATCCTTTTGTTTTCAGTCTGCTTGCTTTGGAGCCAGCCAGTCAATGGTGCTTCTCCCAAAGCCGAGAAAGGGGTTATTGATCTTACCGGAATTGAAAACAGGGATGATTTCATTCTGAAGCTCAACGGCGAGTGGGAATTCTACTGGAAAAAACTACTCCGGCCATACGATTTTCAGACCAGGGAAATCAAACCTGACATTTACGGGAAAGTACCATCTTACTGGATCGATTATTCGGATAATACATTCAAAACAAAGGGAAACGGATATGCCACTTACCGTCTTACCATTCTCCTGCCGAAGGGTTACAGGGAACCTCTTGGATTTGATCTTCCCGTTTTTGATTCATCTTATGATCTGTATCTGAATGGTGACTATTATGGAGGGAACGGCCTTCCGGGAAAGTCGGCAGAAGAAACAAAACCTGAATACAGGAGGAATTTCGTCAGGTTCAATCCTGTTTCAGATACAATTTCTGTTGTTATAAATGTTGCTAATTACTCTCACCGCAGAGGTGGATTCTGGCTTCCGATAACAATGGGCACATTTGAAAGGGCAAGAAAACGCCTTGCCTCTACCTGGGCCGCAGAGTGGGCCAACATAAGCCTTCTCCTGGGATTTTCATTTCTGTTCCTCTTCTTCTTCATTATCTATCCGAAAGAGAAAACCATGGCTTACTTCTCAATGGCTACAATCGGACTTGCATTAAGGCCTTTCTTTACAGGTCATTTCCTTATCAATGATATTACACCGCTGGGATGGATATGGACCGTAAGGTTTGAATACATGGTCCTCTATATCATAATCGTAGGATGGCTGTGGTTTGTGGCCACAGTTTATCCTTCAAAATATTTCAGACTATTTGCGACAGTAATAGGAATCTATTTTACAGTTTCTTTCTTCCTTACACTCCTTATTCCGGTAAAGATCTTCAGCTACAATACAATGATCATTTATCCTGCAATGATCATTCTTATGATCTATGCCATAGTAAAAAGTTTCCAGGGCATCCTGAAAAAGAACAGTATAGATATCATATATTTTCTGGCATTCCTTTTACTTGTGGCAGGAGGGATACACGACATAAGGGTTTCACTCGGCAGATCAGGAAGCAGCTTCGGATATACTCTTTCATATAATGTTGTAGTTTTTGTCTTTATTCAGGCTGCGCTCCTGTTATATAAATGGGTACGGTCTTATTATGAAAAAGACAGACTGCAAAATGAACTTGAATATATGAACAGGAATCTCGAGCTTCTGGTCAACGAAAGGACACAGGCAATCCAGAAACAGAAAGAAGAGATTGAAAAACAGAATATCAGGATAGCCACACAGAACAAGCAGCTCACCGAGACAGTGCAGATGAAGAATAAGATCTTTTCTGTTGTAGCACACGATCTCAGGAGCCCCGTGGTTAATATACTTTACATGCTGAACCTCCTCAAGGAAAAAGAGTACAGAGAAAAGTATGATACTCTTGCTAACTCCAGTATCCAGTATGCCCAGATGGTAATCTCTCTCCTCGAAAATATGCTAGTATGGGGAAGAGGTCAGGAGGATAAAATAAAATACTCGCCTGCAAAAAGGAACCTGGCTGATATTATTCTCACCAACCTGAGTATCTTCAAGGAAACAGCTGACAAAAAGGAGATATCAGTCAATTTCACGCAGGTGGGAAGCTCAATGGCTTATATTGATAAGGACCTTCTCGATATAGTAATCAGGAACCTGTTGTCAAACGCGGTTAAGTACACGCCACGGGGCGGCCGAATAAGCATACTCCTAAAGGACAAATCGCATGAAGAAGGGCAGCTTCTGCTTAAGATATGCGATAACGGAATAGGTATACCGGTCGGAAAGCAGAAGTTTTTGTTTACCTCAACTGAGATCACAAGTACTCCGGGGACCGAGAATGAAAAAGGAACCGGACTGGGACTGAAGCTTTGCTATGAACTGATACTGATCAACAAAGGAACGATAAGCGTTGACAGTAAGGAAGGTGAAGGAACATGTTTTTTCATTACACTTCCACGATCGTAAGCCACGCTGTCTTCTGCTTATTCTGCTGTTAGCATCGACAGCTTCTCACCGTCTTTTATTGTTATGTACCTGCCTCTGGCGGTAATGATACCGTCTTTTTCCATTTCCCCGAGAGCCCTGGCAATTGATGGCCTTGCTACACCAAAGTAGTCAGCCAGGTCATTCTGGGTTACATCGAGTACAAAGGAACTGGATTTATTACCGGTCCTCTGGAGAAAATATTGAGCAAGCTTGCCCTTAATAGTCTTGAAACTCAGGAATTTGATCTTCTCAGAGAGGAACTGAGAACGTGTTGAGATCATTTCAAGGAAATTTACAAGGATCCTTTCATGTCTGATAAGGAGTTTCAGGAATTCTTCTTTTTCGATGATAAGGATTTCCACATCAGTCATTGCAATCACGTTGACCGGGAAATTGTTCTTTTTACCAAATATAAACGCTGCTGCAAGAGCACCGGGTGCCGGAATTTCCTCTATCTTGATTATCCTGCCGGAGAAATCGACCATTTCCCCTTTTGTAATCCCGCTGATTACAAGCCTGAGGGAATTAACCTTTTCGCCGTTCATGGCAATGAGTGACCCTGATCGAAATCGTCTCAACCGATGATTGATACCTGAGAGGATCTTTTCGATCTCCTTTTCCCCGTAACCCGAGAACAAAGGCGCGCTGACAAGAAGAGAACAGTCCATGATTCTTTTTTTTATAAAAATATGTAATTGTAACAAATGTTACAATTTGCCTGACCATTATCTTTCAAATTTGAGTTTGGAAATATAAAGAACCACAAAATGAAAAGAGATATTATAAAGATCGATGAGGAATTGTGTGACGGCTGCGGCTTATGTGTCCCTAACTGCCATGAAGGAGCACTGAAGATAATTAATGGTAAAGCGAAACTTGTAAGCGAAGTATTGTGCGACGGACTGGGCGCATGCCTGGGACATTGTCCGCAGGGGGCTATAACAATCGAATCGCGAGATGCTGAACCATTCGATGAAACTGTCGTAACGATGAAAGAAGAATACTCTCACTCACACTCTCACTCTGAATTTAAAGACCAGCCTTCAGAGCTCAGGCACTGGCCGGTGCAGCTTCACCTTATCAATCCAAATGCTGCTTTTCTGAAAGAGGCCGACCTGCTTCTTGCTGCTGATTGTGTTGCCTTCGCATCAGGTAATTTTCACAGCAAATACCTGAAGGGAAGATCCCTTGCGATAGCCTGCCCGAAACTCGACCAGGGGACCAATATCTATATAGAAAAACTCACAACCATGATAGACCACTCAAGAATTAACACAATAACTGTCATGATGATGGAAGTGCCATGCTGCGGTGGACTCCTGCATATGGTAAAAACTGCACTTGAAAGGGCGTCACGGAAAGTACCTGTTAAGAAAATAATAATCAGTCTGTCAGGGCAGGTACTGCAGGAGGAATGGATGTAAGAAATATTTTATCCAACCCTGAATAAGGATAATATTAAGTTCCGATAAATTATTAATATTGCAGTTTCCTTATAATTTAGCTTGCTTAGACTATCATTCTTAAGGGTATATGGGTATAAATACTAACAATTCTGATCAGGGTCGTGACAACAAATACTACCTGGGACTTGATATTGGATCAGTGTCACTAAATACTGTCCTCCTCGATGATGGTTATAAAGTATGTGATAACTATTATGATTATGTTCATGGAAGGCCTTTCAATGTTTTAAAGGACAGACTTGATTCCCTGCTAAAAAAATACCCTGACACATTCATAAAAGGCATTGCTATAACCGGTACCGGAGGTAAGCTGGCTACTGAACTCATTGGAGGCGTTTTCGTCAATGAGATAATAGCACAGGCAACATCATCCGGCAGAATGTATCCGGATGCTCGTACCGTGATAGAAATAGGTGGTGAGGATTCAAAGCTGATACTTCTTGAGAGTGATCCTGCAGCGGGTCATTCAAGGCTGGTCGACTTTGAGATGAACAGCATATGTGCTGCCGGGACAGGTTCTTTTCTCGATCAGCAGGCCCGCAGGATAGGTGTACCGATTGAAAAAGAATTCGGAGAAATGGCATTGAAATCAGTTGATCCGCCAAGGATAGCCGGCCGCTGTAGTGTATTTGCTAAAAGCGATATGATACATCACCAGCAGATAGCCACTCCGCTGCACGATATTGTGGCCGGGCTGTGTTTTGCCCTTGCCAGAAATTTCAGATCGAATGTTGCAAGAAGCAAAGAGATAAAGAAACCTGTTATCTTTTCAGGAGGCGTAGCTGCAAATATCGGGATGGTAAGAGCTTTCAGGGAGGTGCTTAATCTTACTGACGGCGAACTGATAATCCCGGAATTTCATGCATCAATGGGAGCTATCGGGGCTGTAATGTACGCTCACTCCAATAAGCTGGAAATGAATGAGTTTAAGGGGCTGGAAAAACTGGAACAGTACCTGGCAAAAACAACATCATCATTCGTCAGCCTTCCGAAACTAACGGAATCAGAAGCTGTCTACAATAAGATTGTGAACTTCAAACCTGACGGTAAAAACAGGCTTCCTGTTTATCTCGGGATCGATGTAGGATCGTTGAGCACTAATGTTGTCCTTATTGATAAAGAGCATAATGTAATTGCCCGCCGCTATCTGCCGACGGCCGGAAAGCCTCTTGAGGCCATCCAGAAAGGAATGACCGAGATCTATGATGAGGTAGGCGAAAATGTTGAAGTCATTGGTGCCGGAACAACCGGATCAGGAAGATATCTTACAGGTGATTTCATAGGAGCCGATACTATCCAGAATGAGATCACTGCTCAGGCAACCGCAGCTATTGACTATGACCCGACAGTCGATACTATTTTCGAGATCGGCGGCCAGGATTCGAAATACATAAGCATAGAAAACGGAGTTGTCATCGACTTCGAAATGAACAAGGTGTGTGCTGCCGGTACCGGGTCGTTCCTCGAAGAACAGGCAGAAAAACTGAACATTAATATCGTCGGAGAATTTGGCAGTATGGCACTGAAGTCTGAAAGTCCCGTAAAACTGGGCGACAGATGTACAGTCTTTATGGAGTCCGACCTTAACTCCTTCATGCAGAAAGGAGCAAGAAATGATAATCTTGTTGGCGGTCTTGCCTACTCAATAGTATATAATTACTTACAGAAAGTCGTTGCCGATCGCAGGGTGGGCAACAAGATCTTTTTCCAGGGAGGTGTTACAAATAATAAAGCGGTTGTTGCGGCATTTGAACAGGTTCTGGGTAAGAAGATCATTATCCCGCCGCATTTCGATGTCACAGGAGCCATAGGCGCAGCCATCCTCGCCCAGCGATCGATGAAAGCTGATCAGCATACTACATTTAAAGGTTTTGGGGTCCGCAACGTCTCCTATGATATAAGCCGTTTCACCTGCCAGGGCTGCACAAACCATTGTGAAATAAGACGGGTGAAAATAGCGGGTGAAAAGAAATCGCTCTTCTATGGCGGCAGATGCGAGAAATATGAGACCGACGATCGTAAGAAAATCAACAATAATATTCCTAACCTCCTGAAGAAAAGGCTCGAGATGCTCATGGAAGGCTATGAAGAGACTATAGGGAGCAGGAATATCACAATTGGAATACCAAGGGCATTAATGGTTTTCTATCAGCAATTCCCCTTCTGGAAGACTTTCTTTGAACAACTTGGATTCACTGTTGTCCTTTCGAGAGAATCTGATAAATCGCTTCTTACACAGTCAATTGAGACAATAACAGCCGAGACCTGCCTGCCGGTGGAACTGATGCACGGGCATGTGATCGACCTGATTGAAAAGAATGTCGACTATATATTCCTTCCATTCATTGTAAATGCGAAGTTCCGTGGTTATGATAAGACATCCAACTGCAACTGCCCGTGGATACAGTCATACCCCTTCATGGTGAAGGCTGCCCTGAGAGGAAGGATCGATGAAAAGAAACTTCTGACACCTACCTTGCATTTCAGGTATTTCGAACGGGCTCTTGTAAAAGAGATGATGGGATATTTCAATGCTAAATTCAATATAGGCAGAAAGGAGATCAGGGAAGCAATATATTACGCCGACAGTGTTCAGACAATGTTTGAAAGGAAGCTTGTTGAATACGGGAAAGATGTCATGAAAAATATGCCGGCCGGCTGCCGCCCTGTGGTCCTTCTGGGAAGACCATATAACAGCGGGGATCCGCATCTGAACCTGGCCCTTGTTGAAAAGCTTATTGGCCAGAATGTGATGCCTATCCCTGTTGATATGCTTGATCTCACTCCGAATGATATTTTTGTGAGTTACAGGAATATGTACTGGCCAAACGGCCAGAAGATCATAGCAGCTGCTCAGCATGTTGCCAGAACCGATGGATTATATGCTGTATATGTAAGTAATTTCCGGTGCGGCCCGGATTCCTTCATCTGGCACTACGTTACAGAAGAGCTTAAAGGAAAACCCTTCCTCCATCTTGAAGTTGATGAGCACTCAGCTGATGCAGGAATGGTTACGCGTATAGAAGCTTTCCTCGACAGTCTCCGGGGTTCAGAGATGAATGAGAAAAAAGAGGTGGAGATCTACAGGCCCCGGCCAAGTCCATCTTCCCCGCCAAAAGACAGGGTACTCTATTTTCCGTATATGCACGATGGCGCCACTATGATAGCCGCTGCAGCCAGGAGTATTGGAGTACCTTCGGAAGTGCTTCCCATGCAGACTGAAGAAGATCTGGCTCTGGGAAGGAAATATACTTCTTCCAAGGAATGCTTCCCGATGATTTGCACCACAGGCAGTTTCATAAAGAAACTTCAGGAACCCGGAGCGGATCCTTCAAAAATGAGTTTCTTTATGCCCGACCATAACGGGCCATGCCGTTTCGGACAATACAACCAGTTCCACAGGATCCTGTTCGACCGGCTCGGATATGAGAAAGCTGAGCTGATAACCCCTTCAAATGACACTTCGTACCAGGATATTGCCGGAGAACATGGCATGAAATTCAGGATCAACGCCTGGAAAGGATTTGTTGCATTCGACTACATAAGGAAACTCTACAGGGAGATCAAAGTATATGAGATCAACAAGGGAGAAACTGAAAGAGTTTACCGGGATGCACTTAAGAAAGTGGAGCAGTGTATTGAAAATAATTCAAAAGGCTTACGTAAATTACTTGTAAGTATTGCCGGTGAATTCATGAATATTAAGACGGACAGAAGCAGGCGCAGACCGGTAGTGGCTGTCCTTGGCGAAATATTCATGCGCGATAATGCCGGATGCAACGGGAATATAGCAAATCGTCTGGAAGATCTCGGAGCCGAAGTGCTTATAGGTCCTTTCTCGGAGTGGATAACATATTCGACCCACAGGTTCACCCGCGACAGTAAATGGAAAAATGATACAAAAGGAGTTTTTAAATCCCGGTTACAGGGTATCGGACAGGAAATCATAGTTGAATCATTGCTCAGAGGTATCACGAAATTCACCGATCACGAAAAAGAAGTATCGCTTCACGATATGCTTAATATGTGTAATACATATGTCAGTGAATTCTATGACGGTGATCCACCTATAGCAATGGGGTCATCGGCAGCTCTTGCAAAAAGGGGTGTATCGGGTATCGCGGCAATACTGCCGTTTACCTGTATGCCCGGAACTTTGATAGCAGCCGTAAGTGATTCATTCAGGAAAGACAATAATAATATTCCGTTCATAAATATCGCATATGACGGACAGGATTCCGTATCTCTTGATACCAGGCTGCAGGCATTTGTTTTCCAGGTGAAAGAGTATGCAAAGGCTATGAACCTCGTAACTGTTCAATAGACCTTACCAGATAATGATTTTCCTGTGATTGAACTTTCAGAGGATCTTAAATCCCATGCTTTTTAATATTCCGGAAACATGATCTGTTCCGGAAACCAGTTTTATTGAATAGGCAGGAAATTCTCTTCTGATGCTGTAATCGCCTCTCAGCTTTTCAAACATTGACGGATCAGACCGCAGATCACTGTCATCAATACTTATGTCATACGAATGGAACACCGCTTCCCTGATGATATCTTCATCCGTTTTACCGGCACATTCAATTGTTATGACAGGAGAGGAAGGAGCAGGAACGTCAGGCGGATACCAGTCTTTTAGAGGAAGCTTAAAGAACTCGCACAGAGAATTCACGATTTTTGATGTCCCGTTGGCTTTGCCATCTGTAGAATATCCTGCGATATGCGGAGTTGCAGTATTGACGAGCGATAAAAGTCCTGTATCGATATCAGGCTCATTCTCCCAGACATCTATTACAGCGCCTTTCAGCCATCCTTCGCTCAGTGCTTTTTTCAGAGCATTTGTCTCAATCACCTCTCCTCTTGAAGTATTAAGCAGAAGTGCTCCTTTTTTGATCTTTGCCAGCCTCTTTTCATCAAACATATGATAGGTTGAATCCCTGCCAACAACATTAAGAGGCACATGCAGTGTGACAATGTCGGATGCACGCAACAGGTCAGACAGGTTGACAAAGTCTTTTCTTCCTTCCTTCCTGGCACGCGGCGGATCATTAAGCAACACGTTCATTCCCATAAGTTTGCCGAATCTTTCGACCTTCGAGCCTACATTTCCGACCCCTATTATACCCAATGTTTTATCTTTCAGGCTGAAACCGTATTCCTGTGCTGTTTTCAAGAGGGCAGCAATTACATATTGCTGAACAGAAGAAGAATTACAGCCGGGAGCATTCGTCCAGAAAATATTGTTCCTGCCACAGAACTGTGTATCAATATGATCAAAGCCGATTGTAGCTGTACCAATAAATTTCAGAGATGTACCGCTGAGGAATTCTTCAGTGCATTTGGTCCTGGTCCGTATGATCAGGGCATCAGCATCCTTGACAATGTTTCGTGTTATATCCTTTCCGGGGAGGTAAATGACATTTGCATAAGGCTCAAGGATACCTTTCAGAAAAGGTATTTTATCATCGGCTACTATTTTCATGAAAGAAATTTAATGAAAGGTAATCATTTTGCCCGTAACGGGGGGAATGATATTTGAAGTGCCTTAAAGGAGCTTCACATCCTTTCCTTCGTATTTTTTGAGCACTTCATTGGGCCATACGCTGGACTGTACTTCGCCTATATGCAGTTTTTTCAGAAGGAACATACAAAGCCTTGACTGACCTATGCCTCCGCCAATGCTGAGTGGAAGCTGGCCTTCAAGAAGGAGCTTATGAAAGAGCAGTTTTTTTCTGTCCTGGCAGTTTGATATCTCAAGCTGTTTCTCCATTGCCGTTTTATCGACACGGATACCCATTGAGGAAATCTCGAATGCTGAATTCAGGTTAGAGTTCCAGAAGAGTATATCACCGTTCAGTCCAAAATATCCGTCCTCGTTTTTTGTGCTCCAGTCATCGTAATCAGGTGCCCTTAAATCATGAGGTTTGCCGTCACTGAGAACGTTGCCGATACCGATTATAAAAATTGCCTTAAATTTTTTTGCTGCTTCATTCTCACGCTCTTTGGGCGGCAGTCCGGGATACATTTTGTATAGTTCCTCAGAGTGAATGAAAGTTATGAAAGGAGGCAGCTGAGGTGTAAGCCACGGATATTTCTGGAAGAGCTCATCTTCGGTTATTCTGATGGTCTTATATAGCTGTTCAACTGTCGATTTCAGGAATTTAAGTGTTCTTTGTTCAGGTAGTATGTGTTTTTCCCAGTCCCACTGATCGACATATACTGAATGAATGGGGCTTAGGTTTTCGCTTGGCCGGAGTGCCCTCATATCTGTCAGGATACCTTTTCCGGGTTCAATGTGGAAATACCTGAGACGCATGCGTTTCCATTTGGCAAGCGACTGTATTATCGATGCTTTCTGACCGTCGAGAGATTTAATCGGGAAACTGATTGGTTTCTCCACTCCGCTCAGATCGTCATTAATGCCTGTACCATCAGGTACAACTACCGGAGCTGAGACTTTCACTATATTAAGATGCTGAGCCAGTGTTTTCTCATACCTCGTTTTAATGAAGTCGATCATCTCCTCAGTTTTGAGCATGTCGTTTGCACAGGAAATATGTATTGTTTCAGCCTGAAATGTCATAATTATATATCTGCTTTCATTTCCGGCAATATAATTGCCAGATTTATAAATTTTATTAATATCACGAAATAGATTGCAAATTTAATACTTTTCGGATAAAAAAATTATAAAGTATAATTTTAAAGCCATAGTTTTATAATCATGTTTAACAGGTTACACCCGGAAATTCTCTCCGAACAGGCTATGAGTGATGATAATGTTGCTGATTTGGGAAATGAAGAATATTTTTGTAACTTTATAATTATATCTGACCTGAAAAATTCTAAAATCGTAAGATATGAAAACAATTAGTCTGGCTGTTGTATTTATTTTTATCTCATGTGCCGGGACGTTGGCACAGAAGCCGATCATAATGTCGGAAGACAGTATTAAAATTGGAAATGGAATGCTTCCTGCAATATCTGTTCTTATCCCTGAAGTTCAATATGATAAGACACTAAAGAACTGGACAAAACTGCTGGAGACAGGTACCAAGTCCAAACTGATGACAGAGCATAGCGAGATGTCGATATTAGGCGCGATAATTAAAAGCATTACACCGAATGCCATTAATGTCTATAGTGTACTCAGTGACAGGGACAGCGCGCTTTACCTGGCAGCTGCTTTTGAGCTTAAGAAAGATGTGTATATCGCCAGGTCAACCGGGGAGGCTGATTTTTCAAAGGCTAAGGACTTCGTGTTTGAATTTGCCAAAGGACAGTATGTCGATCTGGCTTCTGACCAGCTTAAAGCTGAGGAAAACAAGCTTAAAGATCTTGAAAAGGAACTTGGATCACTCCAGAGGGACCAGTCGGGTATGGAGAAATCTATCAGGAAAAATAACAGGACAATTGAAAACGAGAGAGACAGGCTTGTTGAACTGAATACCCAGCTTACAACTCTCACTCAAAGGATAGCAGATGAACGCATTCAATACACTACAATGGAAGAGGGGCTTACTAAGGATGAGAAGGAAAAAGCACTCAAAGTACTTGAAAAGGATAGAAAAAAACTTACAAAAACAATAGCATCTTCCGAGAAGAAAATCAGTAAAGCTGAAGGCGCCATCAAGAAAGCAAACAATGATATCCCCAGGAATGACCGGATACAGGAGAAATACAATGAAGAAATAAGAGCACAGGAAACTGTTGTACAAAGGTTTACCGACAAACTTAATAGAATCAAGGGGTACAAATAAAAATCTATATTTACGCATTATTGCACAATTTACGGAACGGCAGCTTTGAATAAAGATTATTGACGCTATATTTGCGGGCAATTATTTTAAAGCATGTCCAGAAGTTCCGTAATTTTTTTGATATTATTCTCCCTGAGTTCATATAAGTCCTTCTCACAACCAATAATTAAAGGAGTGTCTGCCCCCACTCCACCACAGATTGATGGTTATCTGAATGAGGATATATGGAAGGAAGCTGCAGTTATAAGTGATTTTTTCCAGCAGTTACCCCGAAATGGAGAGCCAGCCACGGAAAAAACTGAATTCTATTTCCTTTTCGATCGTAATAATATCTACGTAGGGATCCGCTGCTATGATGATCCTGAACTCATTACAGCCAAAGAACTTGCACGCGATGTAAGCCTCAGCGATGATGACCGTATACAGGTCATCTTTGATACCTATCTCGATGGCAGAAGCGGGTACTGGTTTCAGCTTGGGCCCAGAGGCAGCATCGGTGATGCATTAGTCGACGACAATGGAAAGAACTTCAATAAATCATGGGATGGCCTGTGGGACGGAAAAGCCAGGATCACCGATAAAGGGTGGGAAGGAGAAATGATCATCCCGTTCAAGACAATGGGCTTTAAAAAAGGATCGGATACATGGGGATTGAAATGCATAAGGCATATCAGGAGAAAATCAGAATCATCATACTGGCCGGCCACTTCGCTTAATGCTGAGAGATTCCAGATCTCGGATGCCGGAAGAATAACCGGACTGAAAGATATCACTCAGGGAATAGGTCTTGATGTTATACCTTATTTAACCGGAGGTTTGAGTAAAAAACAGAATGAAGAATCCGATCCCGTAATAGACGGAGGTCTGGATGCCTTCTACCAGATAACCCCTTCGCTCAAAGCTGCTGTTACATTCAGAACCGACTTTGCCCAGACAGAAGTTGACGAGAGACAGATCAATCTCACCAGGTTTTCGCTATATTTTCCCGAGAAAAGGGACTTTTTCCTGGATGGTTCAAATTACTTCATTTTCGGTATTAACGGGGATGATGTCAATCCTCAGAATACAATGATGATCCCGTTTTTCTCGAGACGTATCGGCCTCGACAGCGGCGGTGATCCTGTCCCAATTAAATACGGAGGAAAATTTACCGGTAAAGCCGGAAACTGGAATCTGGGATTCCTTCATGTAAAAGACGATAATGAATGGGATAATCCAGGGTATACTGCAGGACGTATCACAAGGGTCTTTGGCAGGCAATCGTCAATAGGACTGATAGCGACAAGCGGGAATGCCCTTAACGAGGCCTCTAACTCCCTTGCAGGAATAGATCTCAAACTGGCAACATCCGAACTGCGGGGAAATAAGAATATCGCCTTTTCCCTTTATGGAGTCAAATCCTTCACAGAAGATATCAAAGGCGAAGACTTTTCCTTCGGCACTGAACTCAATTATCCGAATGATTTTCTGAAGTTCAGGATAGGCTATATGCAGATAGGCGAGAATTTCACTCCCGGACTGGGATTCGTTCTCAGGAAAAATATCCGGGATTTTTATGGGGGTCTTTCCCTCGGACCCAGACCTAAGAATTCACCATTGCTCCAGGTAAGATCGGGTTTAGATTATACACTTATTTCAGATTTAAGGAACGGAGGTGTCCAGACAGCTGAATTGAAGCTCAATTATGCTGATATCTCATTCCTGAGCGGTGATCTGATCTCATTTTCATCGAATTATGAATTCGACAGGCTTGATAATGATTTCAAAATTACTGAATCAATCGCCATTCCTGCTGATGATTACAGTTTCTGGAGGCACTCTGTAACTCTGTCCTCGGCAAAAAGGCGCAACCTGTGGGGCCTTTCAAGGTTTGTGTTCGGTACATTTTATTCCGGTACAAGAACTGATCTGCTTCTTCAGACAGGTTACAAGATCTGCGTGCCTGTTTACATTGGACTTGAGTCTGACAGGAGGTGGGTCAATCTTAAAGAAGGTGATTTCATAACTCAGATCTACCGTCTGAATCTCAATTTCCTTATAAGCCCTACAATTTCATGGTATAATTTCGCCCAGTATGAGAACCAGAGTGAAACTATCGGATGGCAGTCAAGATTTCAGTGGATAATAAAACCTGGAAAGGAGATTTTCCTTACATTCAATTCACCGCTCATTGATCCGATGGACCGCTTCAGGCCTGAGATATACGAAGCCAGGGTAAAGGTAAAATATACGATAAGGTTTTAGGATTTATCCCTCAAGGAAAGAAATAAAATCCAATAGTTCCCTGTAAAGTCTGTGTGCAGGCAGGCCGACAACATTGAAATATGATCCTTCAACACGGCTGCAACCGGCGATACCTATCCATTCCTGAATGCCATAAGCTCCGGCTTTATCGAAAGGCCTGCATTTTTCTATATAATATTCTATCTCATTATCAGTGAGCTTATCGAATGTTACCCTGGTAGTTTCGCAAAAAGCCTTTTCACCCTTCTTTGAAAGCAGTACAACCCCGGTAATTACTTCATGGGTGGTCCCTGAAAGTTCCCTGATCATTTTAATGGCATCCTCCTTCCCGGCAGGTTTACCGAGCACTTTCTGCCTGCACCAGACAATCGTGTCGGCTGTTATAACGATTTCATTATCATTGAGTTCTCTTCTGAATAGTTCAGCTTTCCCATTTGCGAGAAAAAGAGCTATTTCTTCTCCTATCAGATCCTCAGGGTATTGCTCTTCGTAATCTCTTACAATAACCTCGAATTTTAGTCCGAGCTCATCCATGAGTTGCTTTCTTCTCGGAGACCGGGAGGCAAGGATAAGCCTGTAATTATTGATCTTATCCAGTGCAGTCATCAGATAAGGTTCAAGGTAAGTATTGCTTTTACAACAAGGGAATATAAGATCCCGCCGAACATAATGATCTTCATGAAGTTGCTGGCACTGTGCAGTTCTTTCCTGTTCCTGCTCCTGAAAAGCTGGAAGAGCACATATAGATGCGGCAGCACTATTATGGCAGAAAGATATACCAGGGTTATTCTGTCGTGCAAATAACGGTACCACACAAAATAGAGCAGTGCAATAGTTATAATTGAAATTGAAGCGACTATTATTTTTGAAGCAGGTATGCCTGTTATTACAGGCACGGTATTACGTCCATATGCCATATCCCCCTCAAAATCTTCAATATCTTTTATTATTTCGCGTGTCAGTGTTGTAAGAAATGCAAATATTGAAAAGCCGCCGACCCATCCGAAAATAAGGCTCAGATCAGGTAAATCAGTAACGCTGACAACATAATGCCGGTATAAGGCTGCCCATTCAAAAACAGCAACAAGCATTGGCACAAGAGCTGTAAGAAGAGCAACGACAAGATTGCCGATCAGAAACTGGCGTTTATAGCTTGCCGAATAAAAATATAGTAATCCGGATACGATAAGGAAGAAGATACCAAGCCAGAAATAATTGGCACGCCATGATACATAGAAACCTGCAGCCACTCCAATGATATTAAAGATGGAGTGCCACATTATCGCTTTCCTCCTTGATATTTTTGTCCCTACAATTACCTGCCCCCTGTTTATAAGGTCAGTCCTTATATCGAAATAATCATTAATCACATAGCCTCCGGCAGTAATACAAACAGTAGCAATTACCAGGATGACGAAATCATACCATGGAAACTGAAGCACCATAGGTACAGCTTCTCCTGTCCCATTGAGCATTACAACGCTGATCTTACTGAGAAGAGATCCAATTATTGCATATCTCATCAGGACCATCGTCAGGATGACAATAAGCAGATTCTGCCATCTTACAAGCTTTAAGAACTCTTTCATAGCTACCATGTATAGGCTTCACTGTCAAGCCATTTATTATGCAATCTAAGTACCTGTTCAATAACATCCCTTACGCATCCTTCTCCTCCTTTTTTATCGGAAATATACGATGCAGCCTGTTTTATTTCGCTGTCGGCGTCTGACGGACAAACTGGTACTCCGGCTACTCTCATTACCTCCAGGTCTGGAATATCATCTCCCATGAACATAATTTCCGAATCGTTAAGTCCGAATTTCTTCCTGAATAATTTATAGTGCTCAAGCTTCGTTTTGCTATTCAGGAATATATCATTGATACCTAACATTTTAAGCCTTTTAAGATATTCTTTGGAGTTGCTGCCTGATATGATCCCGACATGATAACCTTTCTTTACTGCCAGATGCAATGCATAACCATCTCTGAGGTTGACTGTCCGGTTGGGAACGCCAAAAACATTCAGGCTTATTGTCTGCAGTGAAAGCACTCCGTCGATATCAAAGATGAAAGCTTTAATATTCTTGAGATCCTCTTTGAAATTTGTCATTATAGGTTCCTGTTATTGTAGTAGGTAATAATCGATTCTGAAACTTCCCTGTAAATATTCTGCAATTCCGGAGAGAAAGATAATAAATCCATATGCTTTTCAATAGTATTCCTGTCGTTTCTTACTGCAGGGCCTGTCTGAGAATTTTCCGGCCCATTCTCAAGCGCTTTGCTGAAGGTCTCTTTTATCAGCGGAAACAGAAGTTCGAAAGACGCTCCGGCCCTCATTGTGATCTCCTTTCCGGCGGTAAGCATGAAATTTGAAAAGTTATTTACAAAAACAGCGGCCAGATGAAGCATTCTCCTGTTCTCCTCATTGATAAAATAAGGCTTGCCCCCGACGGATTCTGCAAGACTCTTCAATAGTTCTCCTGTGCCTGGCTGTGATGATTCAAGGATAAATGGAAGGTCTCTTAAGTCTGTATCTCTTCCTTTTGAAAAGGTCTGAAGAGGGTAAAATACACCCTTTTTTCTGATTCTTTCAGGAAAGACATCGAGTCCAAAAGAACCTGCAGTGTGAGCAACAATACTTGCCTCATGGCATTTCATTGCTGAGAGAACACCACTGAGCTCATGATCAGGTACGGCAACGATAATAACATCATTTGGATTGTCAAATTCAAGGTCCGGTGACCAGGATGCCTGGCAGTCTCTTGCAAGCAGCATACCCTCTTTCCTGTCAGGAGAAACAATCTGCCTGATCCTGTTACCGGCACGAAATAAGTTCCTGCAGAGCGATCCTGCCACTCTTCCGGAACCTGCAAAGGATAAATTATATGTTGTCATCAGGATCGGAGTATTTCCGGTTTGGATGCAAGTCAATCACACAAAGTAAGATTATATTTAATTCAAATCAAAAACATAAGCCGCCAAACAGATGTAAGGCGGCTTAATATCCGAGTTACTGGCATGTCAGGCCTGGGCTGTCGGACCTCCGAAAATGAGAGGCATAACAGGTCCTGAACCTTTAACTTCTTTTATAAGTCCGTGTGCAGCTTCATATTTTGCAATGTTATCCTGAAGGGCAGAAACAAGTCGTTTTGCATGTTCAGGAGTAAGGATTATGCGCGATTTTACCTGGGCTTTGGGAATCCCGGGCATAATCCTGACGAAGTCTATGACAAACTCCGAAGCTGAGTGAGTTATCACTGCAAGGTTTGAATAGATCCCCTGTGCAATTTCTTCATTCAGTTCGATGCTAATTTGATTTTCCTTGGGATCTGCCATTGTTCTTTGATTTAAGATTTATCTTTTTGATCCGCCCGCAACTTCAACTTCAGTCTCGCTTTCAAGACCGACCATATTTTCATATTCATCAAGAGATCCTACAATTATGCTGTTGTACTCACGCTGTCCGGTTCCGGCCGGAATAAGGTGACCAACAATCACATTCTCTTTCAGTCCTTCAAGCTTGTCAACCTTTCCAAGTATTGCTGCCTCATTTAGGACTTTCGTCGTCTCCTGGAAGGATGCTGCTGAGAAGAAGCTGTTCGTCTGCAATGCAGCACGCGTTATCCCCTGCAGCACCTGGCTTGATGTTGCAGGTATGGCATCTCTTGATTCAACAACCTTAAGGTCTTTTCTTTTCAGCATTGAGTTTTCATCTCTCAGTTTACGGGCTGTTACTATCATTCCCGGGCGAAGTGTCTGTGAATCGCCTCCGTCAATTATCACCTTCTTGCCATATATCCAGTCATTCTCATCCATGAATTCCAGTTTGTCAACAACCTGTCTTTCGAGGAATTTTGTATCACCCGGATCGACTATCTCAACTTTTCTCATCATCTGGCGAACAATGATCTCGAAGTGTTTGTCGTTGATCTTAACACCCTGAAGACGATATACTTCCTGTATCTCATTTACTATATATTCCTGAACCTTTGTAGGCCCTTTGATAGCAAGTATATCCGATGGAGTTATTGCTCCGTCTGACAGCGGGACTCCGGCCTTGACATAGTCGTTCTCCTGAACAAGTATCTGCTTCGACAGGGGTACAAGGTATTTCTTGACCTCATCAGTCTTCGATTTAATTGAAATCTCCCTGTTACCTCTCTTTATCTTACCGAAAGTCACTTCACCGTCAATTTCCGATACTATAGCCGGATTGGAAGGATTACGGGCTTCAAACAGTTCAGTTACTCTTGGAAGACCACCCGTGATATCACCTGATTTACCAACTGCCCTCGGGATCTTTGCAAGAACTTCGCCTGCTTCAACAATCTTGTTGGGTTCAGCAACAAGATGAGAGCCTACGGGCAGATTGTAAATCCTCAATTCTTCCCCGCCTTTTGGAGCTAGTATCTTAATAGCGGGATTCTTGGTCTTATCCCTGCTCTCAATTATGACTTTTTCCTTAAACCCGGTCTGTTCATCCGATTCCTCTCGGAACGTAACACCTTCAATGAGATAATCAAATCCGATCTTACCGGCGACTTCAGATATAATGACGGCATTAAAAGGATCCCATTCGCAGATCAGCTTGCCCTTCTCAATTTCCTGTCCTGGTTTTACATATAGTTTGGAACCGTACGGAACTGAGTGAGTGGTAAGTGCAATGCCTGTCTTTTTATCAATTATTCTCAACTCGGCAAGTCGTCCGATAACTATATCAACCTCACCTTTTTCAGCATCTTTTTTTGGTACTGATCTCAGCTCTTCAATTTCTGCAATACCCGAGTAACGGGCAACAAGTCTTGATTCTGTTGTGATGTTTGATGCAGTACCT
>MWDJ01000035.1 GCA_002070505.1 Bacteroidetes bacterium ADurb.Bin145
GAACATGTATTTATTAACAATAATCATATAATATATTAACAATCAATTAGTTACTATTTTTTGTCATGTACTAAGATAAGTGAAAGAATAATAGCAACGACTATTACTAGTCCCGTTCCCAAAGCAATAATGCGACGCAAAGTGATCTCGTTGTACATTGAATTTTCTCCTTATCAGTTATTGGTATTTACCCGACATAAAACTTTTAGAGATTCTGAGGACATATAGTTAAGATCTGTTAATATTCTAACAATTTAATCAAAATTACCCAATAGCAGAGATTATTTTCAGGAATTTTCTATATTAGAGTAAAATATCTGATAATCTAGATTTCAAAGCATCAGACATGCTTTTGAGATTCTTTAACCTTAAATCCCTTATCCCGATGAAAACCAGAATTAAATTTGTAATCACTCTGTTCTCAGTATTCATTTCATTTCTGTTACTGGCAGTAAGCTGTAAAAAGGACGAGGTGCCGGGAACAGTGACTGACATTGATGGTAATGTTTACAAAACAGTTACGATCGGTGGTGATGTATGGATGGCTGAAAATCTTAAAACAACAAAATTCAGGGATGGATCAGCTATTGCGCTTGTCTCTGATAATAATCAATGGGCAGGACTAACTTCAGCAGCTTATTGTTGGTATGACAATAGTAATACCAACAAAACTACTTTCGGTGGCTTATATAATGGCTATGCCGTTAAGGATTCAAGGGGCCTTTGTCCTGTAGGCTGGCATGTGGCAACTGATGATGAATGGGTAGATATGGAGTTGGGTCAGGGATTAGTTCAGGGACAAGCCTACAGTGATGGCGATCGTGGCGTGACAGAGAATGTGGGAGGACATCTGAAATCAACCCTTCACTGGGATTCACCAAACTCAGGAGCTGACAACAAATCAGGATTTTCTGCGGTTGGTAGCGGGTATCGGAGACAAACAGGTGACTTTGAATGGATTGGACAGTGGGCTGGTTTTTATACCTCAACCGGGCCGGATGCAGATCATCTATACCGCCGTTACCTCGGATACGATTTTAAAGGAATCAGCAGAAGTTCCTATATTCTCAATTATGGTTACTCAATAAGATGCGTTAAGGATTAATCCGGAGTTCACCGGATATTCAACTGCCATCCGTAATGCTGACAACAGATCATGAGGAAAAAACCTCATATCTTTACTTAAGGTTAAAATAATAGTTATGAAAATAATAGCTATCGATAAGGTAGATAAAAAGAAAGTTGAAATGGAGGGAGCCCATGGAGCATGGAAGCAGCTTCCCCTGGGAAGCAGCGACGGTGCCCCGGTTTATTCTTTCAGGGTTTTCACTGTAGAGCAGGGAGGAAACACCCCTTTTCACAGTCATCCTTATGAACATATGAATTTCATTATTGAAGGCCAGGGAGTGATCGTTGATGAAACCGGAGATGAGCGGTCGGTAAAAGCCGGTGATTTTGTTCTGGTAAATCCCGGTGAGAAGCACCAGTATAAAAACATATCAACTGATAAGGTATTCAGGATGATATGCGGTGTACCGAAGGAGTTTGAGTGATACTCTTGTCCAGTCAGATCATGTACACATATTAATAAATCTGCCAGTGTGAGTGTGAGAGCGAGAGCGGGAAAACAGATCGAGAGTGTTCATTCGAGCCAACTCGCTCTCACTCTCACTCTCGCTCTCTTTTAAGTGGTGCCACCAGGAATCGAACCGGGGACACACGGATTTTCAGTCCGTTGCTCTACCGACTGAGCTATGGCACCTGCTTTTCGGTCTGCAAATATATATTTCAAAATCATAGTAAACAAAACTTTAACCTGAAAATTTCTGATTGATATCTTTCAAGTATTAGTAAATTTGCACCATACGCAGAAAATATGCTTCTCTCCTACCACACTCTTGACAATGGCATCCGGCTCGTTCACCACCGTACAAACGGCATGGTCATGCATTGCGGATTACTTGTAAACACCGGATCACGCGATGAATCAGCTGCTGAACACGGAATGGCCCACTTTATCGAACATATGCTCTTCAAGGGCACCAGCCACCGTAAAGCTTATCATATCCTAAGCTGCCTCGATGACAGAGGAGGAGAACTGAATGCCTATACAACCAAGGAAGAAACAGCCATTCACGCATCTGTTCTGAAAGAAGATCTTGAAAGAGCAGTTGATCTGATATGTGATATTACCTTTAATTCAACATTCCCCCAGAAAGAACTCGAAAAAGAAAAAGAGGTTATTACAGAAGAGATAAAAGCTACTCTTGATAATCCCGGCGAACTGATCTTCGATGAATTCGAGGAACTGATATTTCCCGGAATGCCCCTGGGAAGAAGTATACTGGGCACCCCTGAAACGGTAAAAGCATTTAAACGACAGGACCTTGTAAGATTTGTTTCCGGCAACTACAACACAGATCAGATGGTGTTTTGCTCTGTCGGAAATATCCCTGAAGAAAAAATATTCAGGATTTTCCGGAAATATTTTGGTCCCGTCATTCCCCGTACCAGAAAAAAAAGAAATTTTAAGAAAGTATCATACAGCCCGTCTACGATAATAAAAGATAAAGATACAAACCAGAACCATTGCATTATAGGGAACATTGCATATGGTCTGAAACACAAAAACCGGATCGGGATGTTCCTTCTGAATAATATTCTTGGAGGTCCTGTTCTTAATTCAAGGCTGAATCTATCACTTCGGGAAAGGAACGGATATGCCTATAATATTGAATCCGGTTATAATGCATTCTGCGATACAGGAATATTCTCGGTTTATTTCGGTACTGAAAGCCATAACCTGGAAAAATGCCTGGCGATCATACGCCTGGAAATGAATAAGCTCAGGCAGAACAGGCTTGGAACTATCCAGCTCAGCAGGGCTAAAAACCAGATAAAAGGATCCCTTGCCAGGGCTTACGAGAACCACGAGAGCCTGATGCTCAGCCTGGCAAAAAACCTGATGGTCTTCAACAGGATAGATTCACTTGAAATTATATGTAAAAAAATAGATGCACTGAATGCATCACAGCTCCTTGAAATTGCAAACGAAGTATTCCAACCCGGGGACCTGTCTACTCTTATCTATAAATGACCATGGATAAAAGGATCGAAAAGTATATCATTGATCATTCATCACCTGAAGATCCTGTACTTGAAGAACTCTACAGGCAGACACATATAAAGTTCGTCAATCCGAATATGTCAACAGGGTACCTTCAGGGACGATTCCTGGAATTCATGTCGCGAATGATTAAACCTTCCAATATTCTCGAAATAGGAACTTTTACAGGATACTCTGCAATATGCCTGGCAAAGGGACTTGCTGAAGGAGGAAAACTTACCACGATAGAGATTAATGATGAACTCAGGGAATTTGCTCATGAGTATTTCAGGAAGGCAGGACTGGATAATAGAATAATCCAGCTGACCGGAAGGGCACAGGATATAATCCCGGAACTGGACCAGATCTTTGACCTTGTATACATCGACGGAGACAAACGTGAATACAATGAGTACTATAATATATGTTTACGTAAAACAAGGCCCGGAAGTTTCATAATTGCCGATAATGTGCTGTGGGGAGATAAAGTCCTCGATAAAAATACGAAAGATCCCCAGTCAAAAGGCATAATTGAATTCAATGAACTGATCCGCAGTCAGAAAAACATTGAAAAAATCATTCTCCCTATAAGAGACGGCCTCATGATCATCCGACTCTAGGGCCCCTGCGCCGCTGTACCGTTGTACCGTTGCACCGTTGCACCGTTGCACCGTTGTACCGTTGAACCGTTGTACCGTTGTACCGTTATTATTATTTATTCCTACTTAAGTAACCCTATATATGGTACGTTTTTTGCGTACACCTAAAAAAACAGAACATGAAAAATCTCATAACATCAATACTATGCCTGTTGCTAGTCTGTCATCTCAGCGCACAGGGTAACCGTACTGCCGTGCTTGAAGATCTTGAGAAGGCTCAGCCTGCGGGGCAGTCAGCAATGAATAAAGCAACCTTAACCTCCGCGAGCCGGCTTTTTAAAGACAAAGATGACCTGACATCAGTAATTGTAATTATCCCGTCTGGAACTGTTGTGGATGTGCTTGGTGCAGACGAAACATATCTTCATGTAACATATGAGGGGGAGGATGGTTACATTCAAAGGAAGCATGCAATATTAAGCAGCGCCCCAGCCACTTCATCGGCTAATGAAGAAAGGATTGGAACTGTCCCACAGACCCGGCAGGCTGAAAGATCAGCTCAGCCGGCTCAGAGACCTGTAACAGACAGACGGACCTACCTCACGAACAAATATGGTTCTGATATTGCATCCCGGATGATGGCCATGAAAATCTGGAAAGGCATGACTGCTGAGATGGTTCAGGACAGCTGGGGCAGCCCGAAAAAAATTAACAGGGTGATAAGCGGCAATGATGTTAAAGAAGAGTGGATCTATTCCAGCTCCTGGCTATATATTGAAAATGACACTCTTGTTGAGTGGGGACCGGTAAGGTAACAGACTTTATAAAATAATCAGATCCCTTGTTGTTAATAAAGGATACTTATTCCAGGATTTTGTCTGAGGTTTCACTGGTCCATTTTGATAATAATGAAATCTTTTCAGAATCCAGTCTGGCATCTCTGTGGATCAGCAGATAAGATTTCAGCGGCATATTGCCTGATTCCACCTCATCCTTAATTGCTTCGAGCAATCCTATTTTTTCGCGTCTGCTGTAATCTTCCCATTCGGAAAAGTTAAGATGTGATTTTCCTTCATTGATGTGCCCGGAAAGCAGCCATGACGAAGGAGCAATCTTTGCATACCATGGTAATTTAGTCTGATCTGAATGGCAATCAAAACATGACTTCTTAAGCTGGTTAAGCACCTGACCTGTAACCAGGCTGCTTTTTGCAATACTTTTTTCATCCTCAGGTTTATTTCGGGGAATTCCTGCTGGGATGAATTGTATGATAATGAATAATACTATCAATACTACCAGAATTATTTTGATTTTTTTCATCAGATGATTCTCAAGGGTCCAATTAAACCTAATTCAGCAGGCTGTCGGCTTTGGCTTCAGCCCAGGACTGAAGGAGTTTGCTTTCCTCTGGTAATAGTTTCATGTCCGGATTCCTTTTCACAGCACTTTCAGGTGGCATCGTATTTTTCCTGAGCACCCTGATTATTTTGTCAAGATGTGCCACCAGCTCTTTTTTTTGCAGATCGGGTAGATTATCCCACATTAAAGCATTTTTTGCAACCTGTGATTTTCCATTGTTACTGTGGCACCCGTAACATTTATTATCTATCACTTTCTTTACCGCGGTTGTATAGATCGACCCGCTATTCTGCATGGTCTTCACGGCCGGATAACCCTGAATAAGGAAAAAGCCCGCAATTATCAGGGCAATTACAATGCAGGATGAGATTTTCATAATAGGTGAGTTTTACCCAAAGTTAATTAAAAATTAGTATATCAGGATATACAGAGAAGCGAGAAAAAAGACGAGAATTTTCCCGATCTCAATGACAAAAAAAGTAAATATTTATTCTAACCTTGTCCTATGTGTTCTTGCAGTCTCTGTATTTTCATTTAGAAACTCTAATACACAATAACCGTTTTTGATCCCGGATCAGTAATTTTCCGTCGGTAAGCGCTATCGGACCCCAATTTTGACCCATTTCAAGGATCTCAGCAGAAGCCAGACGCTTGAATCCTGAAGGATCGGGCTGTATGAGATACAGGGTCTTATTTCCATCGGTAGCCAGGATCAGCCCGTCAGCCAGTATCATACTGCCTTTATCAAAAGAAGGTGAACGCATTGTTTTCCACATAACTTTGCCATCAATGCTCATACAGCATAGCCCGTCACGTCTGTCGTTTGTTGAGAACTGGGCATAGAAATAACCATTGTATAGTATTGGTGGTTTGGTGTGATCACCGAAATCATTATGCCTGAAAAGCTCTTTTACTGAATAGCTGCCATCAGCTTTCTTTTCAACTTTTATCATCGCTGTTCCAAGTTCATACCCGCCAACAACAATAATCCTTCCTTCCCCGGCATCCAATGCAGGAGCTACCTGGATAGCATTCTCCCAGTTATTATATTCCCAGAGAATTTTACCGCTTTGTGGATTGAACCCGATTATCCTGCCTTTGGATTGCTTAATTCCCTTATGCATATACGTATTGGTGGAAGAAAATGCCATTACTATATGATCCTCTCCTGCAATTTTCGCTAAAGCAGGACTGGCATAAGTTTCATTTGCGAATGCTTCGGTTTTCCATACTATATTGCCTGTCAGTTTGTTAAAGGCGACCAGCCCGGCATAGGGATCCTGTGAATACGAAACAAAAAGCAAGTCACCATATATAAGCGGACATTGGGTTATCGCCCACACCGGCAGTTTGGTTCCGCCGAAATCTTTCATCAGATTTTTATGCCATACCGGTTTATGTGTGGTGATGTTTATACAGTAGAGGTCTCCGTTATGTCCGCATGAATAGACGAAGTTGCCGTCAATTGTCGGTGCACTTCTCGAACCGGGGAAACTGACTGTTCCTGATGCTTCATATTCAAATCTCCAGAGTTCCTTTCCAGATGTCAGATCAAAACACCTTAGTATGTCTTTCACATTATCATCCCTGTCAAGCATATATATTTTCCCGTCTTTTACCGCAGGTCCTCCATAGCCTGTACCTACATCAATGCTCCACAGAACTTCCGGACCTTTTGCCGGCCATGTTCTCAAAAGACCTTTCTGAGGAGAAGTATTATTCCTGTCTGGTCCAAATATCTGAGGCCAGCCCTGTCCACATACTTGCGACAGAAATGAAATTGTAACAATTGTTACAATGAGCAGCAGAATTCTTTTCATGTTTTGGAAATGTCTAAGTATAAAGTAAACAAATATAAAAATGTATAATGAAATATTGCCAATGAATTCTTTTAAAAATCCATAAACGAAGTTTTTTGGATAGCAGGCGAATAATTATTTTAATATGGTATTCAGATAAAAGGGTACCTTTATATTTGTAAAATAAACGATCAATAAATAAACTGTAAAATGAATAGAAGAAATTTCATAAGAAACGCTGCCGTCACAGTTCCTATGATGGCCTTTTTACCCGGGTTCGAACTATTAGCAAATCCTGTTAAAGGGAAAGTAAAGATTACTGATGTGCAATGTGTCCTTACAAGAATAGGCATGCGGATCAGCCCCCTTGTCAAAATATCAACTGATGCCGGGTTAATCGGGATTGGAGAATGTCATCACGACTCGAACGGCCTTGGCGCTAAGGATATTGTACTGAATGTCTGTAAACCAATTATAATGGGAAAGGATCCTTTGGATCTGGACTATCACGTATTCAAGATGAGCACCCGCACTTCATATTTCGGGGGGAATCATGGAGTAGCAACACATGCAATTACAGGAGTAGAAATGGCCCTGTGGGATCTGATCGGGAAAATTACCGAACAACCAGTTCATAAGATCCTGGGAGGTGGCAGTCATGTAAGCGAGGTCCGTGCCTATGCATCCGCCCGTCCGAGAAACATGCTTGACATGGATTCATGCAAAGAGTTTGCAGCATTGATGTTAGGTCAGGGCTGGACGGCATGCAAGAGTGATATCGACAGGGATCAGCGATGGAACAACCTTGACAACCGCAGGCTCTCAAACACTGAAGTAGACAAGATAGCACAAGGCTTTATCAATATGAGGGAAGCTTTAGGGCCGGAATTTGATATAGCTGTTCACTGTCACTGGGAGTTTGATTTTGACAGTGCCCTGCGTGTTGCAAATGCCGTTGCTCCAATGCGTCCCATCTGGCTGGAAGACCCCTTGCCGATTGGTTATAATGAGCAGTGGGTAAAGCTGACCGAGAAATCACCGGTCCCCATACTCTGCGGGGAGAATTTATATACAAGAGATGACTTCCGTCCTTTTATTGTAAACCAGGGTGTTAATATGATCGAAATTGATGTATCAATGGCCGGTGGACTTCTGGAGGCCAAAAAGATAGCCGACCTTGCCGAGACTTACTACATTCCGGTTTGCACCCATAATGTTGCCAGTCCGATTGCCACTATTGCATCAGCTAATTTTGCAGCAACAGTCCGGGAATTTGTAGCCCATGAAACTTTCATAAACAATCAGATGAACCGCGCCGGTAAAGGAGTTAACGGCGACCCTGATGTTCTTGGCTACGACAAGGAGATGATCGTGAAAGGGCACCTTCAGTTGAGCGACAGGCCCGGGTTTGGTATTGAATTGAATGAAAAACTGATAAAGGAAAAATATCTGGTACAGGGAGAAACCTGGTGGAAATAAAGTGTGAGTGTGAGGGTGAGAGTGAGAGTGAGGAAAACAGAAAGGACGAAAGTTGCTACCAGTCGCCCTGAATTGTTAGTTCGGACTTGCTAAAACTGATCTTTGCCAAAAGCACTACTGGCTTTTTTAACAGATTTGCCAGTCATGTTTAATGAGTATGAGATGTTGAATTCCACTATCGGACCATACCGTACATATTCAATTTCCTGGTAGAATATTTGTACACCACTATTATTATATGCATGGGTATTGAGGCCTGTATTATTTGATCCCAGTATATCGAGAGTTCTCAGAGAGAAATCCCATCCTTTCAGTTTTTTTGGTGTATAGTTCAATGCTGCATTAGCCATGTAGAACATTTCATTTCTGCCCTGGGCTGTAACCGTTGCTGATTTCGCATCAAAATCCAGAGTGAGTTTTAATGATTTCGTGATCATGGCGTTTGCATTCCCTTTCAGGTTCCAATTCAGACTCCTGTTATTTTCCTTGTAACCGAAAATATCCCCTTCAACACGGTTATCATATAATGAACTGCTCAGGGAAAATTTTATAAAAGAACCTGCTATAAGGTTTGCATTGAATTCAAGTCCTGCAGCCTTAGTTTTTGCAGAATTTGTATAGCTGCGTATTAAAACATTTTCTTCTTCATAAACAGTATTTACCCGAAAAACAGCATTATTCACTCCTCGGTAAAAGCCATTCAGGTAGAAACTTTGTTTTCCGATTTTTTTCTCAAGGGAAAGCTCAAAATTCGTAAGATATTCCGGTTTCAGGGAAGGGTCTCCGACGACATAGACTTCGTAGTGCTCCCTGTAAAGGAATTGTGTCATATTATTGACCGGAGGTCTGTTTATCCGCCTGCTGGTGGCAAATGTTACTTTATCTTTATCTGAAACTTTAAAGTTTAGATGGAAAGAGGGAAACCAGTCTAATCGATTTATATCGTACCTGGTCTTCGTCGGCCTGTCGAAGATTGTGAAGTAATCCGGATTATCTATTTTCATAATCTGGTTGGTATATTCAAGTCTTAATCCGGCAACAAAATCAAGTTTACCGATATCAGCTGAATAATCGAAATATCCGGAATAAATCCCACGGGTAAGAGCTATAGCGTTCTCGAAAGCGCTATAATCATTCCAGATATTATTTAAAACATCGAGTGTGTCAAAGCTGAACGCCCCCGATATTTTCAGGAATTGAGGTTGTATACCAAAGCTGAGTGAATGTCCGTTAGGTAGTTCTTTGCCATAATCGATTGATAACCTGTAACCATCAAGCGGAGTGTCATCTGTTTGTTTAAAATGTTCCCTGAGATTACCAATACCGCCTGATGAAGGCACGAAATCATAAAGGCGGTTTTCCATTTCGTTTTTAAGATCAGAGTGTTCATACAAAAGAGATACTGTCAGTTGTGAGCTATTTAGGATTTTTTGCAGGAAATCGATATTTCCAGTATGAAAAATACCATAACGATTACGCTTATTCGGATTGTAAGACCGGTTTTCATTAACCGGAACGCCTATTACAGGAACTTTATCTGCATCACCGTAAAAATTATCATAAGTATAAAAGGCTGAACGGCCATCGTTCCTGTAGCCAAAGAAATAGGATGCCGAAATTGATGAATTTTTATTCAGATAGTAATCTGTCCCGAGATTAATAGTATAGTTTTCAGACCATTCCGGACGTTCGCCCTCTGATACCATATGGTAATACGAACCATCCTTCTGAAGCAATCTTGCTTCCCCGGGGCGTGTCCCGTTTACGTTCTTATCATTATATGTAAAACTGCCGTATGTTGACAGCTTATTTTTCGAATACATTAGATTTAAGCCGCCTCCAATACGGTTATCATTTTTATGGAAGTCGCTTAAAGGTGTGGTGTAATTGCCCCAGGGTGCTCCCCCCGAAAGTATATTAGCAGATAATGATAATCCTTCAAGTCCCGCTCTTTTAGTGATTATATTGATGATTCCACCTTTACCCTGCGCTTCATACCTTGCTGTTGGCACAGAAATGACTTCAATACTTTCAATTGAATTACCTGCTATTTGTCCGAGCAATACGGAGGGTTCAAACTGAGTTGGTTTCCCGTTAAGATAGATCATGAAGTCAGATGTCCCCCTGACTGAAACCACACCGTTGGGATCAACTGTTACAGAAGGCAGTTTATTCAGAATATCGGCAGCATTACCTCCTTTGGCAGTTTCAAAATCTCCGACGGTGTATTTTTTCCGGTCTATTTTACTAACCACCTGATTTGGAGCAGCTTCAATCACAGCTTCATCTAAAACAACAGTAAATGGATTAAGCTGTACAGTTCCTATGTTTACCTGCTGGACCTTTTCGTTAATATTAATATTTTTTATAGTGTCAGTCTGATACCCGATAAATGAAATGATTAAATCGTATGAACCGAAAGAAAGATCTTTGATAATAAAATTGCCATTTTCATCAGATACTACTCCTGTTTTGGGTATCTCATTATTTTTGGATGAAACGACTATATTGGCAAATGGAATTCTATCACTGGCTATTCTGTCTGTAATAATACCTGTTATTCCTCCTCGTTGAGCCAAAACAGTTTTCCCGGTACTAAGCGCTAATAGAATTAGTATTAATGCCAGATTTCTCATACAAGATATGTTTTACCAGTAAGTATTTTCTTCTCATATAACAAAACTGAAGCAATATGTTCTCAAAAAAAATTGAAAGTTGGTGGATGCATACACTTTCACCGGGATTTAGCGTCATAGATCCTTTAATCAAATCAGGCTATTTTTCTGCTTTCTTGTAACTTATCGACACTCCACCTCCTGCACTATTTACTGTAGTCTCGTAGTTTGGAAGGCCTTTAATATATGACAGGAACTCTCCCTGACCTCCAAAAAAACCTCCTCGTCCTCTTCCTCTGCCGGGTCCTCCCCTCATACTGCCTGAAGGTCCCGGATTGAAATCCATGATATTGTGGGCCGTGAAACAACCTCCAACTTTTAACTTAGGATCAACATCCACAAAGTAGTTTTTGTACCATTCCTTATCGGCGTCACTGAATACAAAATCAAATGGCCCCTTAAGTTCTTTTACCAGTTCGTGGGCATCAGCAAGCCTTGCATCAATAAACTGCGAAACGCCGGCCTGTTTAAAATTCTCAAGAGCCCTTTGATATCTTCCTTCATCAATCTCAATGGTGATAAGTTTACCACCCGTTTTGCTCAAAGCCCATGCGATCCATATTCCTGAATGACCGGTGGATGTCCCTATTTCAAGTGCAATCTTATATTTATTCTTAACTATAATATCATAGAGAAGCTGCCCGTCAACAGATGGAACATTACTATCATACCACCTATATGCATTATCAGCCAGAAATTTCCTGACTTTCTCATCCAGAGCCGGATTTTCATTAAGGGATTGAGATTTAACATTAGCAGAATAAGCTGAAGCAATTATCAGCAGAATGAATAACTGGATTAGATTCTTGATTTTCATTTTCAACAGATTAATTGTCAAAGAGTATCCAAATTATAGACAATACATAGAGTATTAATATTCCTCATATCCATAGTTTTGATTATCAAATGATAAATTTGCAGGTAAATGTACGTATTGCTATAATTTACTAAGAGAGAATTATTTTCAGCATAATTATTTATTGCCTGAGCATTATGAGCAGAGGATTCGTAAGGGAAGGTGACCAGGAAGAAGTACCGTTAGTTCCGCAAAGAGCATATTTGCCTGCTGGAGTTCCGAATTTCGTTACCCGGGAGGGGATGGATCAGCTGTTGAGGGAAAAAGAAGAACTGATAACTGAAAGGGAGAATCTTGACATAACAAATGAGAATGAGAAGCGTTTAGCGCAGAACTATTTAAATGCGAAATTACAGTTACTGGATGAAAGGATTGCAGATGCCAGAATTGTAGAAATCACCGGACAACCACCTGATGAGATAACCTTTGGAGCAACGGTGACTCTCATGAACAAGTTATCAGGCAATGTGCAGGTATTCAGAATAGTAGGCGTTGATGAGGCGAATATAGCAAAAGGTAAGATTTCTTTTCTGTCACCTCTGGCAAAAATGTTAATAAGTAAGAAAACAGGTGAGAGGGTTACTATAAAGCACGATAAGGAAGAAATTGTTTTTACTATAATTAAAATAACCTATTAATGAGCTGAAGTTTTATTTCCTTAAATTTACTCCTTAATGAGTACCCGTTAGGTATGACTCATGATATTTAATTAGACAAGGGTCAATTTTCTTATTAATCATTTTCTTTATCATGCCCGACAATCAGAAAATTAAATAAACAAAATTTAAATTATGCAAAAAGAAATTATTGAAAAACTGGCATTAGAAAATAGTAATCCTTGTGTGACAATTTCACTAAACACACACCGAACAAAACCCGACAATAAAAGAGATCGTATCCTTTTAAAAAATTTGTGTAAACAAGCTGAAAACAGACTCGTTGCTGAGTTTGGAAAAAAGCCTATTGCTCCACTACTGGAAAAATTAGATAAGATCTCCGATGAAATTGATATTAGCCTGAACCTCGACAGTTTACATATCTTTCTTTCTAACAAAACAAAAGAAATTATCAAATTATCATGGCCAAGTAAAGCGAACACAGTGCATATTGCTGACAGTTTCGCACTACGTCCGTTAATTTATGCCTTAAACAGGACCGAAGAGTATTTAATCCTTCTTTTATCTCAAAGCGGAGTAAATCTTTATAAGGCGTTAAACGATACCATAACCGACGAAGTAATAAATGATAATTTCCCATTCAGTCAAAGCATCTATTTTCACACCGATCCGCTAAAAATCAGCGACCCGAAGGCAAATGATAATATGGTTCGGGAATTTCTTAATAAAGTCGACAAAGCAATTGTTAAAGTAAATAATCAAACTGGTTTGTATTGTATAGTTATTTGTACCGAAGACAATTTTAGCCGTTTGATTCAGGTTGCGGATAATCCGGAACTTTATTTTGGTTTTGTGAATATTAACTATAATAATACTGCAAAACATTTCATTTCAGGACAAGCCTGGGAGTTTGTAAAAAGGTTGCAGCGCGAAAGGACATCAGAAGCTATAAAAGAGCTAAAACATGCTGTTGCAAAAGGTCATGTTTATACCGACCTGCAGGAAATATATCGTGCAGCAAAAGAAGGCAGGGGGGATTTATTAATAACCCATCAAGATTTTTACCAGGCTGTGAGAATGAAAGATGAATTTTCGTTTGAATTAATACAGGATTTTACATTACCTGATGTAATTGATGATATAACCAGCAATATTGCCTGGGAAATTATTTCTAAAAATGGAAGGGCTCTTTTTACAGAAGATGATGATCTAAAAGAACTTGGCAATATAGTTTTGAAGGTGAGATATTAAAGACCAAATGAATAATATAGACTAACTTATTAAAGTAATCAAATTTTGGTCAGGATTGAGATCATAAATGTAATTTGGAGCAATGAAAGAACGATGATTCTTTAATAAAAGTTATTGGCAATGGAGACATTGGTAATGCTTGTTTAAACTAAAATGGCCCGGTGTTTTAAATAATAAAAAAGTGACGGTAAGTTCGAATTGTTAAAAAGAGGTGTTAACTTTATAAGTACCACCGGAAATGTTAGTGGAAAATTTGCAATAATCTATATCCGCATCTAATGCGCAGTGCAGCAATGTGGTTTCTTATGTCATGGTTGTGAATTGACCTGATCATAACAGGTGTAAAAAATTAATGTAATAAAGAATGAAGAATCATACTATTAAGCATCAGGGACAATTGGCAAAAGAGCATTGGCAGGCATTTAATGAAGAAGAAATCTTCAGCGAATTAAATACTTCTGAAAATGGATTAAATCAGGAAGAAGTAAAGAAGAGGCTGGAGTTTTATGGTGAGAATAAATTGCCTGAGGGTAAAAAAATTACACTTATGCAGATAATCCTGCACCAGCTATTGAATCCATTGATTTTTATCCTCGTTGCTGCCTCTGTTGCATCGGTGGCCATAGGTGAAGGAAAAGATGCCATATTTATCTTTCTGGTCATTTTCATCAATAGCGCATTGGGCACCTATCAGGAATACAACGCCGAAAGGAGTGCCACAAGCTTGCAGAAATTAATGAAAATTAAAGCACGGGTAAGAAGGAATGGCAAAGAGACAGAAGTACCTTCCGAGGAACTTGTCCCAGGCGACATTGTGTTGCTCGAATCGGGCATGAAAGTACCGTCCGATATGCGGTTACTTGAAGTGTCGGGACTGGAAATTGATGAAAGTTTCCTTACCGGCGAATCGATAGCTGCAAAAAAACAAATTGGCATATTGCAGGAGAATCTTGGTGTTGCCGAAAGAACCAATATGGCTTTTGCCGGGGCAACCGTAATGAAAGGACGGGGCGTGGGCGTTGTGGTTTGTACTGGCTTAGATACACAGGTAGGTAAAATCTCACTGGATGTAACCGAATCAGCTTCCGCAAAACCACCATTGGTGCAACGTATGGAGAAATTCATCAAGCAAATCAGTATTTTTATTATTGCCCTCAGCGTTTTTTTGGGAATTGTACTCCGAATGCAGGGTATGGATTTAACCGCAATTTTCTTCTTTGTAGTGGCACTTGCTGTTTCTGCCATCCCTGAAGGACTACCCGTAGCTTTAACTGTGGCATTGTCTATAGCCACTAAACGAATGGCTAAGCGAAATGTAATTGTGCGAAAGCTTACATCGGTTGAGAGTTTAGGAAGCTGCACCGTAATTGCCAGCGATAAAACCGGAACACTTACCGTTAATGAGCAAACGGCTAAGATAATACATCTCCCCAATGATAACCGTTACACTATTGAAGGACAAGGTTATAATGGTGAAGGCAAGGTAGTCGATTCAGAAGGTAGATCAATTAAGTTTACAGAAAATGCAGAGATTGAGAAAATCACCCGCATAGCCGTTTTTGCCAATGAGGGTTCATTAGCCAAAGAAAATGATAAATGGTCGTATCATGGCGATGCAATGGATATTGCTCTATTGGGAATGAGTTACAAACTTGGTGTGAGTCCAGAAAAATGGTTGGCAGAGGAAAAACCAATTGGAATAATACCCTACGAGTCGGAGCGAAAATTCTCTGCATCATTTTGCAGTGTAAACAACTCGGTTTACATTGGTGTGAAAGGCGCTGTTGAAACCATTCTCGATTTTTGTACATCCATGTCAGTTGATGGCGGGATTAAAGCGTTAGATAAAGAAAAAATAATTAACGACACCGAAAATCTGGCTAAACGAGGCTACCGGGTATTGGCATTTGCCAGCAGCGAATACAAAGAATATCATAAAAAAGAAGTATATGAACCAGAGGATATTCCTCCGCTAATCTTTTACGGACTTGTGGGATTTATTGACCCTTTAAGGCCAGAAGCTAAAACATCGGTTGAACAATGCCGGGAAGCAGGGATAAAAGTAATTATGATAACCGGCGACCATCACGAAACGGCCGGGACCATTGCCCGTGAACTTGGCATAACTGATGAAACCACACCAGTGGTTACCGGACAAATGCTCTCAGAATCAGGTGCACATGACAGCCCGGCTTTTGAAAAACTTGTGGCTTCAACAACAGTATTTGCCAGGGTTTCACCTTCACAGAAACTGGAAATTGTTGATGTGCTGATCCGTAATGGAGAATTCGTCGCTGTTACAGGCGATGGAGTGAATGATACTCCTGCGCTGAAACGTGCCAACATTGGAGTTGCAATGGGCTCAGGTACTGATGTGGCTAAAGAGGTAGGTTCAATGATTGTGCTGGACGACAACTTTTCGTCTATCGTAGCAGGTGTTGAAGAGGGCCGCTTTGCATACGATAATGTGCGGAAAGTAATTTACCTTTTAATTTCAACAGGTTCTGCTGAGATCATCTTATTTCTGGCATCTATTTTTGCGGGAATGCCACTTCCGCTTCTTGCCGTACAATTGTTGTGGTTAAATCTGGTCACCAATGGAATACAGGACGTTGCCCTCGCATTCGAAGGAGGAGAGCCTGGAGCTATGAAACGGCCTCCACGTAAACCCTCAGAAAAAATATTCAACCCTCTTATGATTAACCAAACCATCGTGTCGGGTGCAACAATGGGGTTGATAGTATTCGGATTGTGGTATTATTTAAACAAATATACCCAGATGAATGAAATACACGCGCGCGACCTCATTCTTTTGCTTATGGTATTTATGCAAAATTTCCATGTATTCAATGCCCGTTCCGAAAGGCTTTCGGCCTTTAAAGTGCCGTTAAAAAGAAATATAATCCTTGTGTTTGGGGTTATAGCAGCACAAGGTATCCATATCCTTAGCATGCAAATCCCATTTATGCAAAACATCCTTCGAATCGAACCAATTACAATTAATGAATGGCTTTTAATTCTGATGTTAGCTATACCAATGATACTGGTAATGGAAGTGTTTAAATTTATAATAAAACCTAAAGTGAAATAATATGAGTAAATTTTTTGAAAAAATCAATATGACAGCTAAACAGGTTGTCGATATTTTGCTGCTGGCACTGCTAATTATATTTGTTGTGCAAAATGTTGAGAGTGTAAAAGTGCAGTTTCTGTTTTTTTCTTTTGAATTGCCACTCATTGTAATTATTGCAATTACATTTTTCATTGGCTTTTTTACTTCCAGAACCTTCTCAAAGGAAAAAAAGAATGAACAAAAAACACCCGAAACAGAGAACTAAACGGAAGATTAAATCATAACTCAGTTACTTCTACTGGTAGATCATAAATTATTGTGCCATACTGATTTTTTACTTATTTACTAGCATTAGACACCATTATCTCTTTGAAAGACACTAATCACTGTGCTATTCCCAATACAAATCCATCTTATGTATATGGGTTTAAAGCACTCCAGCCCGGTATAAACTTCAGCAATTACACCTTTATTTACCAATGATATTTCGGTATTCAATAATAATTCCGACAGATCAAGATTTAAAACCGCTGAAATATTCCGGTATCGAAAATCAGATATTTTCTGAACTTAACATTTATCTGAGTACAAAAAGGAATACCATTTGATAATGAATGTACAACAGGGAAAATAATTCCAGCCTGCTCAAGAAGTTCGAGGCTCTCTTTGATTTGCGGCGATTTGATTTTGTTTCAACTTGTGAAAGAATATACTTCGAGCCTGTTTGCATTATAACAGAAGAGAATACCTCCCTTAATCTGTATGAAGGTACCCGTGATTTGTACTTTGAGAGATCATCATATAATGAGTTAATCAATAAACTAATTCACTTTTTTAACATCTTCAGGGGTAAAAAATACTACCAAACTCTTAACTCGTCAGCCCATGGGCCAGGCGTGGTTAAGTAATGATCCAGCAATATCAGAATCCTCACCTTCTGGTAAACGACTGTTAAATTTCTTAAAACAGAATTTCCTAAGGGTATTAAAATTGTATTACCTATTCAATAATCGGTAATGTTAAATATGATTTATGAGTTGCATCACGGTAAATTGTCACCTCCGGTGCCGGGTCGAGCCGTGGCGTTCCCCTTCCTGAAAAACTGATAACAAGACGTATTTTATGACCTGCCTTGAAAATCATTGATATGGGCAGAATCGGAAATACAAGTTCCGCCGGTTCTCCCGGCACCAATTGCATTTCGTCTGCCTGCATGAAACTATGCCATGGTAATCCAAGGTAGTTATAAGGTGGTTCGGCCAGTTTTCTCATTGATGCTCTCAGCTGCCCATAAACGTTGTACGATGAAATAGAACTATCCGGTGCTACATCCTGAATCGTGGCAATGAAATCTCCATCGGTAGCTGTTGATGATACCCAAAGGTTAATTGTCGGATGACCGGTGACCTGGACATCTTCGCTTAATGGAGCAGTTTCATATATTAGTTTCCCGGCAGCTGCATCACCTGGTCTGACGTCATAATTAACAATGGTTCGGTCTTTTTTATTTGTTCCTGTCGGCTCTGCAGTAATAAGTGAACCTTCGCCAAGATAATATTCGACTCTTTTTTCTTCCGGCAAGGGCCACTTTTTGGACGAACGCCACTCAGACCCTGCCGGAGCGTTATATGTGTAATAATACACAGGGTCTTCGTCCATTATACCATTATCGATTCCCTTAAGCCAGTAATCGAAGAACCGGCGTTCCTCTACAGTAATGTCAAATCCGGTCAGCTTCATAGAGGTACCCCAGTCGCAGTGTACTCCCGGGCCTATAATTAGCTTAGCCGGTATTGTAAAGTTATTAATGGCAAAAAACGGACCGGGTTTGGTTGATCCTTCATCCCAGTTAACGGCCATATACATGGCTATACCGGAAGCATTTATCTGGTTCATATATGTTGAAGGGCTGCTTTTTATCCACCATTGTTTTGAATCTTCATCAGTAAGGAACTGAGAAAAACTATCACGGAAGGGCAGATCGCCTTCGCTTTCAATGTTTTCCGCATGTTCAGCTTTTGCTATTTTCAGCAACATACTGTCAGTATCGGCATCTACCGGTGCAGCTAATACATCCCGCATTTCCTGTGGTGACGGACCTCCCGGTCTCCTTGGCATGACGCCTCCCCTGGCTCCAGTGATACCGCCAGGTACACGGAAATCATATACATCGAACTCAAAGCTCATAGGGAATATAGCTTTCAGGTGCGGAGGCGCTGTTGTGGCAGCCTGCATCTGACTACCGCCTGTGGCCGAACAACCCCACATACCTATTTTCCCGTTACTCCATGGCTGTCTGGCAAGCCATTCAGTGACATCATAGGCATCATTACGGGCTGAGCTGATCCATTCACCACGGTTATATCCCTCATTATGTCCGTAGGATGCGAAAAGCCCTCTAAAATCAACAGTGGCGGCCACATAGCCATATTTAATCAGTCTGCTTGCGGTACCTGCGTAGTTATCAACTGTCAGTGCACCTTTCCTATTGTCGTTATACCTGCGGTTATAAGGGGTATGCATCCATATAACAGGAAGCGGTGTTTTTATTACCTCTCCAGTTATTGTATCCTTAGGTCGGTAAATATCTATCGCGAGCTTAGTGCCATCTCTCATCTCCACATACTGAGAACTCATTTCATAATCATCAGCGTAAATAACATCACTATAGCCGGAATATTGGCCCGGACTTGAAATACGGTTTTTAGAATCGGAACCTGATCTTTTATTTAAACATGAAGATAAAAAACTGAATAAAATCAAGCATATGAGCAAAGCGTAATGCTTTGTTATGTCAGACTTCTTTCTGATAGATAATTTTTCCATAACCTAATTGATTTAAAAATATAGTCTTAATTGTCAGATTTATTTCTCCATAAATATAACTGACATTTCTATAAGCTGAAACACTCCCCGGGGAATAAATACAAATTATTGTTTTACTGAGGCCAAAAGGGTGAAATAGCCTATTTTGAAAAGACTAAAAATCTTATGCCCGACTAATTATCGAGTGAGAGAGGCATCACCAATTCTTTCTCCCATTTTAACAGCAGTTTCATGTCCCCTTGCAGTATTGATCAATAAATCCTTATCAATGTTGATTTTACTTTTTTCAAACAGTATTACTACTGTTGAGCCTCCAAATTTAAAGTAGCCTTTTTCTTCACCTTTCTTTACAGAACTTCCCGTATAAGTTTGTACGATGCTTCCTACCATGGTGGCACCAACTTCGGCCATAATAACATCACCAAACAAAGAACTTGAAATAATTGCATATTCCCGTTTATTCAAACAGAATATTTCAGCCTTTTTACGCAAAGCTAATGGGTTGACGGAATAATAGTCACCATCAATCTTTTTATTTGAAGTCAGATTCCCACTTACCGGAAAATGAAAACGATGATAATCGACCGGGGCCAGCCGGAAGATAAGAAGGGCGCCATCACGGTATTTTTGTGCAAGAACAGCATTATCCAAAAAGGAAGATACATCAAAGCGAAATCCTTTTATTATAAAATCAGAATTGCTGATATCGGCATAAGCCAATATTTTCCCATCTGCAGGAGATACAACAATATTAAAGCTGGTATCAATCGGTCTTGCATTATCCTTTAATTTTCGGGTAAAAAAATCGTTAAAATTTTTGAACTCCTGTTCCTGAGCACCGCTCATATCAATATCAAAATCTTCAATAAAGGGATATATCCATTTTGCTGAAGAAGTACGATCCATCATTTTACCATAGGCCGATGAAACCAGCTTTCTCTTAGCCAGCGCCCACAAGGTTGCTTCTCCTATTGGATTGTTATACAACCATAGCAACCACTTTTCTCCGGCTACTTTTTCTGTTTTTAATTGCCCACTTTCTCTTTCATAATATTGAATTGAATCCCGGGGTGTTGGTGGAAAGTAAGCAATGATGATAATTATTGCAAGCAACAACAAAATGAAACCCCACCTTTTTTTAGTTTTTGTTATTTTCATGGTTGCTTTGATTGTTTTAAGAAGCAAAAATAAATCAATGTCCTGTATTTTAACCCTCGTTCAATAAATCAATTTATTCTTAACTTCAAAAGTCGCAGGATCTGACCTATAAAAATGTCTCTCTTTGAATTTTGTCACAACAAAGCGTAACTTTGACATTACAAAATATAAAATCAACAAATGTCAGGTATAGTTGATTTATCTGACTATGACATATTCATCAACTTTCGCCTTAAGAAAGGAGAGAAGAAGCGGAGAAGTAAAGAATGGGTGAAGGACGAGTTAAATTGTTGAAGTATTTTATTCTGTACTGCACTTGCAGCACGATGTATTTATAAGCTATTCCAGTATCGATAAAAGCGTCACCGATACAATTTGTTCGACCCTGGAACAAAACGGTATCAACTGCTGGATTGCCCCGCGTGATATCAGCCCGGGAGTTCCCTTTGCAGAAGCTATTATCGATGCCATTAAAGAATCGAAGGTATTCATCCTTGTCTATTCAACGAACTCAAATCAGTCTTCGCAGGTCATCAAGGAGGTGGATCGTGCCGTGCACCACGGGTTGGCAATATTAACCCTTCGCCTGGAAGATGTGCCTATGTCAAAGCAGCTCGAATATTACATCAGCGATGTCCACTGGCTGGATGCTTTGACCCCTCCGGTGGAACGGCACATAAATCAGTTATCGGGAGTGGTTAAGATGTTAATGTCAAAGGATAAGGTCAAAAATGATGATATTGAAAAGGCTATCAGGAAGGGAACCCTGCGACTGGGAAAGACTGGTAAATCTTTAACGGGAACAGGCAGGCATAAGTACCCATGGGGAAAGACAGGAATAACCGTAGCTGTGATAATCACGGTACTTGTTGTCGCGTTGCTGTTAATATCACCTCTGTTAAAACAGAAAATATCTTTGTCCGAATCAGCTATGGACAAATCAATTGCTGTTTTACCATTTCATAATCTCAGCGGTGATCCGGAGCAGGACTATTTCAGTGAAGGAATGATGGATGAGATACTGGATCGTCTTTTCAAGGTAGGCGATATAAAGGTCATATCCCGCACCTCGTCAATGCTATATAAGAACTCCAGACTTCCGCTTAAGGAGATAGCAGCGGAATTGGGTGTCACGGCGATTCTTGAAGGCAGTGTGAGAAAAGCAGGCAATATGGTCTGGATTACAGTTCAGCTAATCGATGCCAGGAACGACACACACCTATGGTCCGAGATATATGATGATGATATGAGTGATTTATCTCATATTTTTTCAATTCAGAGCGAGGTTGCCCAATCCGTAGCCAGGGAGCTGAAAGCTGTAATAGCCCCTGAAGAGATCCAGCTCATAGAGAAAATACCCACCACAGACCTGACAGCATATAATGCATACCTGAATGGTCAATTTTTCCTGAGCAAGGACACCCCGAAGGATTTTGACAGAGCTATGCAATACTTTGAGCTGGCAATAGAAAAAGATCCGGAGTTTGGCCTGGCTTATGCAGGTATTGCAAGGGTGTGGAATTCACGTAAGCAGGCAGGGCTGGCCAAAGTATCAGAAGCAACTCCAAAGGCAGAGGCAGCTATTAAAAGAGCCCTTGAGCTGGATTCCACCCTTTCTGATGTTCACAGGACTCTGGCTGGATTAAGGACATGGACGAGATGGGATTGGAAAGGCGGAGAGGAATCGTTCAGGAAGGCAATTGAACTGAATCCGAACAATGCAGAAGCACATTCCGCTTATTCGCACCTATTGAATATTCTGGGAAGACCAGATGAAGCAATGAAGCACATTGAAACCGCACTTGAGCTCGATCCTTTAAATTCCAGAATAAGATCATTTTATGGCGTAAATCTTATGTTTGTGCACAGATATGATGAGGCCGTTAAGGCATTCCGGGAAGCACTGGATCTTAGTCCTACGCAAGGAATTGCAGTAATAAACATTGTTAATGCACTTTACCTTGGGGGACGAGAAGAAGAAGCAATAGAAATGTTAAGGTCCCGCTGGAAAGATAACAGCGTGTATTTAAAAGCAATAGACGAAGGAAATGCCGAAATGGGATTCAAAGGTGCGATGAAGAAACTCGCAGGCTTACGTGCTGAAAATACAAATATCACACAAGTCAGTCAAACTTCTCCTGCCCAATATTTTACCTGGGCTGGCGATGTTGACAACGCATTGTACTGGCTTGAACAGGCATATGAAGAGCGGGATCCTAACTTACCCTATCTTTTAATACCCGTTTATGATGGACTGCGCGACCAACCACGCTTTCAGGAAATTGCCCGAAAGATGAACTTGCCGTATAAATGATATTATCGTGTGTTCTGCTTTTCGCCGGTTGAAACTCATGCAAAAACCCGATTTTCAAATTTAAAAGTTGCAACCAGTATGCCGATCACTTATCACAAAGGCATTTCAGCTGTAGTCCTTTTCAATCAAGTGCTGTTCAACACCTGAGGCCTTTGTTTTCTTGGCAAAAAGTCTCAGTAAAGGGAAATCAAGTAAAAAACCAGGTAAGTTCATTTATTACAGAAATTACTGAATGGTATAGCTTCTGACATTTGGATGACAGTAAGCATTTCGGGCCAAATTTAAATATGTGATTGCTTAGGAGTTTGCCAGTCGAAGGATAATAAAATAGTTTTAATATTCCTCCTTGATTACAAAAAATGAACTACGAATTATTCCTGCAAGTTTTGATTTTTGTTTTGCAAACCTGAATTTCTCCTCCAGCTCTTTTGGAACTTCCATACCTTCTGAAAGCTTAAAGCCCACTGCTCTTTTTTTAGGATCATTCAGTGTATACAAAATATTGATTGAAAGTCCACTTTCATAGAAAACATATGTCCATTTTATACCGTCAACCAAGAATTCTGAAGTTTTATGGTCTCATTAAAAACACAATTTCTTTAAATGAACAGATGGTTCTCTTGAGGCTTACAACTTTAATGTTGAATACTCCATTGCTGGTTGCTCCAAAAAATCGTAATCACCCTGATCAATCTGATAATTCATTTAATATATTAATAAGTAGCGTTTGAATTTGTTTGACAGTGGCAGTTTCCCGACAATCAGAGAAATTAATTTAGAATTCTGTCTGATTATTCAAAGACCGGTTACTCTTACCATTTCTCCACCTCCTGACAAAGTAACTTATGCCTTCAGCAGCTTTTCAATATCAAATTTCTTCATTTTGAGAAAAGCACTGACAACTCTGTCCGATCTGGAAGGATCGTTCATCAGACTGGCCAGAACTGTAGGAACTATTTGCCATGAAACGCCAAAACTGTCTTTAAGCCATCCGCACTGTACTTCCTCCCCTCCTTTTCTCAGCATATCCCAGAAATAATCAATTTCTTCCTGCGTTTCGCATTCAACCACAATAGATAAAGCTTCGTTAAAACCAAATTTGTGCATATATGAACTGTCGATAGCCATGAATGACTGATCACCCAGTCTGAATTCTGCATGCTTGATAGTTCCTGGTGTGTCATTGTCATCTTTGGTATATCTGTTGATGCCGAGAATATGAGACTTGCCGCCGAACACTGATATATAAAAATTGATTGCTGTTTCCGCCTTGCCGGCTTTTTCACCGGTAAACATCAGCATAATTGAGATCTTCTGTTTTATTTTCTCAACGCCTCCGTACGAAAGCTGCCAGTTTACTCCAAAATTATCCTGAAGCCAGACATACTTCCTGCTCCATTCATATTTATTTAATGGCATTAATTCCCAGCCTCCCTCGAGCAGTTTGCTAAATAACGTATCTATTTCTTTCTCTGTGTCACAAATAACATAAAATGAAACTGATGGATTGATTTTAGATCCCGGTCCGCCGTTAAGACACATGAATTTCTGCCCTGATGATTCGAAAGTCACCACCATCTGATTTTCGGAAGTTATGATAGTATCATCAAAGACCGAACAGTAAAAATCTGCCGCCTCCATTGCATTTCCGTCAAACCAGATACAAGGGTAAATAATGTTGTTTTTCATTTCACCGGAGTTTAGTCCTTTACTGCCTGTTTGCTCTTTTCTGCGCAATTAAACATCCATTGAACTCCAAATTTGTCCTTAAGGCTCCCGTAATAATCTCCCCAGAACATATCCTGCAGTTCCTGTTCCACAGTTCCTCCCTGTGAAAGTGCATTAAATAAACGTTTCGTTTCCTCCCTTGTGTCGGGTTGGAGAGTTATATATACATTATTTCCGAAACTTATCCTGAAGCCCATCGATTCAGGTGCATCGGTACCCATTAAAAGGTGTCCGCCAAGGATCGGCAATGCAATATTCATCACCAGGTCCTTGTCTTCTTCAGGCAGTGGCGGCATATTCTCTGAAGGAGGTATATCGCGAAACCGGGATATCTCTCCCTTAAACTCACTGCCAAAAACAGTTTTGTAGAAATTAAACGCTTCCTCCGTATTACGTTGGAAATTAAGATATGTGCTGACTTGTGCCATAATATATAAGGTATTAAATTATTTATGTTTCACAGATCGATTTCAACTTGTCCAGGGCTTTCGGCCATGTTTCAGCAAAGTAAGCTTTATAGTCAGAATCAACATCCAGATCTATCTCAAGCAGCGTATCCCTGACATTATCGATGAACGTGTAGTTTTCACGAGCTCCGGCCCATCCTTCAACTTTTTGTCCGCTGTAAATTTCTTTCCCATCCTCTACAATACCAAGATGCTCAATGCTTACAAACTTGTTTGGAATATTCTCCCTGATCCTGCTGACCATTCCACCCTGGGTACCATTATGGTCAATTCCCAGAAAGAGTATTTTCGAACCCTTTTCCCATGATCCGCTGAAATGAGATGAAGGATTAAACTCCGATGTCCACTCAGAATATGTTGTAGGTTCTAGCATCGTTTTATAGACCATTTCAACACTCGCTTTTATGGTTATTTCGAAATGCATACATTTTTTCGAAACAGATTTTTCCACATAGGTTTTGAAGTTATTAAGTATAGATTGCCATACTTCTTTCTGAATTTCAACGGGATTGGTTTGTTCGGTTTCGAAGGTGATTCTTAAAGGGGTCACATTCCCCCCTGAAAGAAATGATACCTCTACCTTTCTGTCATCATCCAGAGTATAGTTTATTTGTTTAAGCGGTTTTACATCCGTGTAAACGCCTGTGAAGTCAAAGCCGGAACTTCCATCCCTGGCCTCCATTCTGGAAAGGAACCTGCCTCCGGTTCTCAGATCATTTTCGGCTCTGGGAGTGTGCCAGTCATCAGATGCATTGTTCCATTTCACTATATGGTCAGGTTTTGTATAGTAATCCCAGACTTTTTCCACTGAAGCATTAATTTCTGCTTCCAGTGTAATAACTTTTTTGGGAGATGTTTTCATGGAATTGAGTATTTTCCACTTTATCATTTAAACACAGGGATTCCGGAAATTGTTCAAACAAGTTTAAAAACTGATTTTACATTACCTGCAATCTGGTCTCCTTCAACTCTGACAAAAAATCCCATTTTCAGAATTTAAAAGTTGCAACCCTGAACCAGTGAAAGTCACCTTTTCTCATTCCCTCAATTAGTGATGATTTCAGGATGTCATAAAAAGAAACAAGAGGTCGTTTTTGACCTCTTGTGCCGTTTGGTACATTAATCCAGATTCTTGATTAATTCAAACAGCATTTTTGAGATTTATTCCAGTCTTTGCTCACTCTCCAGAAAAACCTGCTGAGTTATTTCTATTGTTTCATGAAGATATTCCAGGATAGATACACATTCAAATGCACTACCTCGGGAAATCACAAAGAAATTTTTCCTGTCTTTGTTGCTGAATCGTGAAGTTCCTTCAGCAATATTCAATATAATGCTGAATGATGCTCTTCTGAGCTGATCATTTGTTACCCTGTCAAAATTCTTTTCATCCAAGATTGAATAAATTTCTTTACAGAAGTTCTTTGACTTCTGATAGACATCAAGTTTTTGAAAATCAAACATGATTTGAAGTATTAAGTTAGCACTATGGAAAATAAATTAGCAGCGATAAACAACTAATATACGAAGAATCTGAAAAATCATAAGGGGATTGAAGTGTGATTGTGAGAGTGAGTCTTGAGGAAAAAGAGACGAGCGTGCTCGCTCTCGCTCTCACACTCGCTCTTTTTCAGTACCTCCAACGGACAAAAGTTGCAACCAGCTTAAAGACCTTTTAATGTTATAGTAATGTAAATTGCAGTACTATAAACTTATGAATCAAATACTTGATTTGTTTGTTGTCATAGCCCTGTATGTTTTTTCAATAAAATATTTCTGAACATTGCTGCGAAACAGGTTGCCGGAATTTGTTTTTAATCAGCGTAGCAGGAGTTATTTTTCCGAAGTTTCTGGTTTTAATTCTACAACAAGCATTTTCACAGTAGTGTTGCCGATGTTTTTTGCAGTGTGGATAACAGCAGGCATCCAAATACTTTCTCCGTCCTTCAGATCAAAAACCTCTGGTTGTTTCCCCTGATCTGTAAATTCCATTTTACCTCCACTTATGATATAAACCACATTGTCGGGGTGGGAATGAGTTGGTGCAAAATCTCCGGGCTTGAATTCAACAGTTGCTACTTTAACTCTTTCATTTTCAAGAGTAATTTTACTTAAAGGAGTCTGCGCGTAGACACTTGACGCCGCAAAGAATAATCCAGTAAGTAGAAGTCTTACAATCATTTTGTTAGTTTTTTTCATTTTGTTTTGTTTTTGTTAATCTTTTGGTTTTTCAGTTGCCTACATATTAAACTGTTTTTTTGTCTTAAGTGTTTGTGCAATATTTTTTGATAGAGTTGTAACTATTTCCTCTGCCTAGTCTTTTATTAACCTGTATTCTAGTTTCCTGATTTTGCAATTAGTTTCTCAGCTATGAATCTGGCATCTTCTCTGATTCCTAAAATAATTCCTGATTTTCTTTTGCGAAGCCATGGTAGTCCAAGAAAATATAATCCTTCAATATCTGAAATGCCATCTGAATGTCTCAACATTCCATTCTCATTAAAGGCAGGAAGCTTCAGATAACTGAAATCAACAATAAATCCGGTTGTCCAAATTATGGAGGTAATATTGTTTTCTTTCAGGTTGAGGATTGTAACAGATGATGCACATGCTGCTGTTTCATCAGGTTGATCATCAATATCTTTTTCAGCCGGAGGCGCCTGCAGACCCAGCCTTTGTATATATTCATCAATCATGCCTTTCATTTTCCCGGAAAATTCATTCGCGAATTTTACATGAAATGCAGCATTTGGCTGAATTAAAACCTTTGCAGGATCTGCGGTTTCAATTTTTCCAAGAATGACAACTCCTTTTCGTGCCAGCGACTGCAAACTCACAGTATGACCTCTGACCCCTACACCTGATGCCTGCGGCTGTTTCATTGTAAGAATCTGATGATCGGCAACATCTGTAGTTCTGACCTCATTAAATCCGGTCAGCATAAACCAGTCCACTATATCTTTGCCCCGATATCTTCTTGGTACCCGGGCTACCTGACTTGTAGAGATGAAGACTTTCCTGCCGCTTTCAATTAAATCTTCAGCTATCTGGACGCCTGATTGTGCACTGCCAACTATTAGAACAGCTCCTTCAGGAAGCAAAGATATATTTCTGTATTCACATGCATGTAACTGAAGAACTTCTTCTGAAATTTTCTTTGCAAAAAATGGGATATTCTTAATATTCTGACCACCGGAAGCAATAACTACCTGTTTACTAAGGTAATATTTGGCTGAACCATTTTCAGAGACACATACAGAAAAATATTTTGAACCGGAAACATACTCGACTGATAAAACTCTCGAATTTTCGATTACCGGCAGATCAAATTTTTTGCAGTAGTCCTGAAGTAAGTAAACAAAATCTGAAGCTGAAGAGAATCCATCTGCATCAGCGAAAATATTTTCCTGCCCGGGCAACAAGTTAAATTTGTTTGGGGTGTTTAATTTAAATGAATCCCATCGTTGGTTGCGCCAGGAATTTCCGATTTCAGCCTGCTCAAAAACAATGAGATGGTCTAGAAGGACTGGACAATTTATTTATCAAATATAAGTGTTTATGTTGAAATGAGGGGGTTTGGGGG
>MWDJ01000036.1 GCA_002070505.1 Bacteroidetes bacterium ADurb.Bin145
AATATAATAACTGTTTGTATAGATGATGCTTATGTGTGGTAACTTTACATAATTATTTACTATGCATAACCCAACGCCACCGGCCTGATGCTGTTTTCAATAAGATTGTTGTCTATTTCAATCAGCCCGTTTTGGATAAACCTGGATAATCTGGGCCAGAGTTTTTTGGTGTAATTTATGGCTTGGCCAATAGAACTTTTAGGCAGTACTTCATCATACTGTTCTTTCATCCACTTTTCTAACTCCAGGAGTATTGGAAGATATTGCTCCACGCGGAGTTCTTTTCGTTCATCCGGTGACAGGTTGTTTTCTCTTGCCTCCCGCTCGGTCGTATATAAATCCTGCATCCGTCCAAGAACATACTCCGCCCTTTTGGGATCATTATCTTTTGCCTTCTCGAACTTGCGGCGAGCATGCGCCATGCAGCCATAAAGGGTTACACCTTCTTTCTTCTCATAAATATCATATGCATCATAGCCATCTGTCTGCAGCATTCCCCGAAAGTGTTCAAGGAACTCATCCGGTCCTTCTCTACCCCGTCCTTTCCGGTAGTCAAAACATACAAGCTTTTCCCGCGGAGCATAATAGACCCAGTGATACCCCTTATGTGTTGAACCGGGTTTGTCTTTAGTCTGTACCGGGATCGGTGTTTCATCAGCCATCAGATATGAGCTTTCCTGAACTCGCTTTTTCAGCCTTTCGTATAAGGGCTCCAGTAATCTGCAGGAAGCAGTGAACCATCCGCTGATTGTAGACTCTGCTATGTCAATATCCTGTCTTTTAAATTGCTGTACCTGACGATAAAATGGAAGATGATCGATAAACTTGCTGATCAGAAGATGTGCCAGAAGTCCTGCTCCTGCATTGCCTCTTGGTATAGGCAGCGATGGAAGTTCTCCGATAACTATTCTTTCTTCTTTCGGAAACACATATTTTGGACGAACATATCTTTCAACATAAAACTTACCCGGAGTATATTCAAGAACTTCTGTTACAACTTCACCTATCTTCCTTGCTCCGGTAATATCTTCTTGCGGTTCTATAATATGCTCCTCGCGATGAAGGTGTGCCGGTAATGAAAGCCGTATGGCAGAACCTTTTTTATTATCCGGCTTTTCACGAGTATAAGTGAGCTGTTCTGTTGCCTTCTCCGGCTGCTTCACTGTTTCTGCATCCAGTCCCAGGTTTAATTGTGAAGGATCAGATCCGATATGTCTTTCGCTTTTACTGCCAAAGATCATCCGTTTAAGATGGGCAAGTTCCTGTTTCAAATACAGATTTTCAGCTCTGAGTTCCCTGTTTTGCAACACCAGTTCATCATATGCCTCCCGGTTTATTAAAACGTCTTTATCTGTATATGTTTCCTGCCCTTTCTGCATGATGCAAAAATGGCAAAAACATGTCTGTAACCCTAATATTTTCAGGGGTTTTTATTAAGATGCAGAGAGTAAATTGTTAATAAAATATCGCTTCTTTTGCTTGTATTTTTCGATCGTAATTCCCTCGACCATAAGCATCAGTGATGACCAGCCAATCTGACAGGTTTTACCCTGAGAACTTACCCTCGGCAGATCAAAAGTCCCCCGTTCTAGCCGTTTGTAATACAACACAAATCCTCCTGGTTCCCAGTGAAGCAGTTTTATCTTATCCCTCTGATGATTGACAAAAATAAATACCTCTCCGTTTACAGGCCGGCGCCCAAGTTCAGAGTGTACCAGTCCGCTCAGCCCATCAAAACCTTTTCTCATGTCGGTGGCAGAACTATAAAAATAATATCTGAATGAAGAACTCAGCGAAAACATTGAAATACCGGATCACAGACTTAATAGCTGTTTTATTGTTGCCAGCCTTGTAGCGGCAGGTAACTGCAAGATTACTCCACCAGGATAACGGATTTCAATATGGTTAACTGAATTTATTTCAACCGGTAGAAAGCTGCTTTCCTCAATCTGGCGACGATAGCGTTTGAGCCAATAGTAAAATGTCGTATAAGTCAGATCATGTTCCTTGCAAAATGTTTGTTGTGTCTTCCCACTTTCTTGCCATTGTTCGATTACCGATAGCATCTCTTCCTGACGGTTCAACCTTTCCTGTTTTTTCATGGGACCAGGTTCCAAAAGTATCCTGGCTAAAAGATGGAAACAAGATGCACGACGCCGAAGGGATACTCTACATATTTGATTAGATTAATTCAATTGTTTGCAAAAGATCGCTTACCGTTTGCAAAAAATATTATACCGTTTACAAAATCTCCGCTTTTTAGTCTTGACTTTCAGTTCTTTATATCAGAACTTCGATATTTATTAATTCCCCTTTACCTGAATCTTTTGTTTTAATAGAGAAATACCACAATACCCTAATAAAATCTTATTTAAAACAATTTCTTATATAAATTAATAAATGAAGAAAACATTATTATCTGCTGTTCTGATGTTGTTCCTTATAACATCATTTAAATCATACTCGCAAGATACAATTAAGTATGACTATAACGAATCTGGACACAGAACTGAGAGGGTTATTGCACTAGGAGGGGGGAAAGGAGATAACAAACCAGATCCCGCAAAAGATTTAATCAAGATAGATACTCTAGCTGATAAAATCGGTGAGAGATCGATTAGCATCTATCCTAATCCTACACAAAATGAGATAACTGTTGAAATTGCCGGGCTGGAAGAAACGGATAATGCTTCGATTTTTATCTACGACCAATTGGGGAGACTCAGATTGACTCAGACCGAAATATCAATTAGGAACACAATTTCTCTGGCTAACCTTCCAAAGGGGACCTATTTTATGATCATTCGAATGAAAAGAGGTAACACAAAATGGACAATAATTAAAGGTTAGAAATCCATAGAATCCACTAACAATCAAAAATTTTAACAAAATCACTATCTCAGCCTTCTATCCTAATAATAAGACAATTAATAAAAAAAAACTTAAAAATAAATGTCATGAAAAAGTACTTTTTGATTTTTGCATTACTTGTAGCATTTACATCAACCAATTTGGATGCTCAAATTAAAGTTAATTCAAGTGGTTATGTAGGTATTAATAATCTATACCCTTCATATAATTTAGATGTTGTGGGCAATTTAAAAATGACATCTGGCTCATCGACAATTTATTATAATGGAGGTTCATTTTATAATCAAGGTGGATATACAGCTCTTGGAACCTACAGCAATTATTGGTACGAACTATATGCTCAACAGGCGTATTTCTATTATGATCCGATAATTATGTCGGACATTAATTTGAAAACTAATGTTACAACATTAAGTGAGATGAAGGGGAAAATTAAACTTTTAAGACCTGTATCATATAATTTAAAACCCAATTCTGAAAATCCTGATAAAACAATAAATAACCTTCAATACGGATTTGTAGCTCAGGAGGTAAAAGAGATATTCCCTGACCTTGTAATAGAGAGAGAAGATGGGATCTTAGGAATAAGGTATTCAGGATTGATACCGATATTAGTTAAAGCAATAGAAGAGCAGCAGGAAGAAATAGATGCTTTAAATGATCGGATTACTGCCCTTGAAAACGCTGTTAAATAGATATTCTCTAATGTTTTTGATTATGAAAAGAATATTCTATTTATTCATAATAAATGTATCAATTACCAGTATTGTTCATTGCCAGGTCTTTGATACTACTTTTACCAGCACTGAAAGCGGTACTATTACACATACAGCCCGTAATAGTATTACTCTTGGTCCCGGGTATTCATATACTCCGAGTGGTGGTTCTTTAACACTCCAAATTCAGAATCCGGTAGTTAATGGGACTGTCACCTATAGTCCAACTCCAGTTGATCCGGAAACTCGGACTCTAAATACTAGTACTTACCTGGTAGGCGCCACAAATGGTAGTTTTAATGTAACCTCTATTGGCGGAGCTTCTTATGCTATTCCACTTGATTTGCCCCCGGGAGTAAATGGGCTGGCTCCTACACTTTCAATCGAGTATTCCAGTAATAATAGAGAAGATGTTGTTGGTTATGGATGGCAGATTGGTGGATTATCGCTTATTAGTCGTGGTCCTCAAACAATTTACCATGACGGTATAGCTGGCGGAGTCGATCAGGATCTTAATGATCGGTTTTATGTCGACGGACAAAGATTGGTGAACACTACTTCATATGATTACGGAAATGCAAATGCAAAATACCAGACTGATGATGACGTCTTTACCCGCTTTACACCTCAGAATGTAGATTCCAATGGTCCAGGTTGGTTTAAAGCTGAAACTAAATCAGGATTAATCTATGAATATGGAAAAACCGCCGGCTCAAAACTAAAAATTACCGGCCATGAACAAGTACTTAAGTGGCATATTTCGAAAATCTATGATCGTAATGGAAATCAAATAAATATATCATATCTGCAAGATTATTTTACTCTTTATCCTGCACAAATCACTTATGGGCCAAACCTGATAACATTCTATTATAAGGAAAGACAAGATGTAATCAATAGCTTTGTTAATGATGTTAAAGTGGGACAGAGACTTTTACTTGATAAAATCATAATAAAATATAATTCCTCTGCAATAAAAACCTATGAATTTAAATATACTTACCAGGGCAATAATTATAATTCATATTCAAATTTAAATGAGATAATAGAATATGGAATTGGTACAGACCGGTATAATTCAACAGCTATAACTTACCAAATTCCAGATAACGTGGCTATTCCCCAGCCATATGAGAATACTACTCATCCTTATGTTAATTATAAATCAAGAATGTGCCCTGGAGATTTTAACGGGGATGGACAAACAGATTTTCTCTGCCTTCCCGATGCTTCAAAAGGGGCTACCTGGACAGGGCTAAGGGTTTGCCTAAGTAATGGAGATGGAAGTTTTTCCACAGGATTAAGTGAAACAACCACAATCAATCTTAGTTTATTAAGAGATATACGTGCTGTTGATCTAAATGGAGACGGAATGGATGATATCCTGGTTGAATTAGGATCGTCGCCAACTTCTTATACTTCTTATTTTTATTATATGATAAATGATGGCACTCCTTTTGGAAACCTGACACAATTCTGGAATACCTATGCTAATCCCACGGCTGGTTATGGAATGAGCAGCAAGGTTCCAAGGGCAATGGAGAAGCAGGAAGATGATAATGAACTTAATTTTAAAGGGCACAAGCCTTTATTAACGTATCCGGTCCATGGTAAGGCAGTTTTCCAGCGTTTGGAATCGGTTGATTATAATGGAGACGGGATTAACGATATTTTCATTAATGGATATTACGATAGATGGTTCATCTTTTCATTTGTTAATTCCTCGGGACAAATGACTTCGAGTCCAAATCAGTTGGCCTCTGGCACTCTTGATGGTATTGGAGGTGAGGTTATTAGTGGGGATTTCAATGGGGATGGAAAGACAGATTTGTGGTGTTTCGAGAATGATGGGCTAAACATTTTCACGTTTGATGTAGCTTCATCCTCATTAGAGCTATTGTACCATAATTCTACTCCAACAAATAAATATTTCTTCACTTTAGATGATTTTAATGCAGATGGCAAGGTGGATATGTTTCTATATGGATATGGGAAGGGTGGAACTGAATATAGTCTTTCCCCATGGCAACTCCATTTGTCAAAAGGTTCGACTTTCGAACAATGCCTTATTACTCCCTTAAAATATAATTTGAAAGATGATTATATTCGGTTAGGTGATTTTGATGGTGACGGAACGCCTGATCTGATGGTAAGACCCTCCGATCAAAGTTGGAGCGGCTTATATATATATTTAAACAAAAATAAGGGTACTGACTTTTACTCCTACAGCCTTCAAAATTATCCTTATTATTCAAATAATTACTATTTAGGTGATTACAATGGTGACGGACATACTGATTTTATCTGTACTGATGGTGTTTCTCCCTGGTGGGCCGGTTATAAAGTTTATAAAACAACAGGAAAGACGTCAATTTTACTAGAAAAAGTGGGTAATGGATTAGGATATCTGACAAAGCTAAGTTATACTAAATTATCGGAGACAGCATTTAACATATATCAAAGAGGGACTGGTGCGACATATCCGGTTTCAGATTTCCAGGGACCATGGACAGTAGTCAGAACAGTAAAATCCGATAATGGAAAAGGAAGCATGGATTCAACTACATATTGGTATGAAGGGATCAAGATCCATATCCAGGGTAAAGGATTCTTAGGTTATACAAAGACAAAAGCATCAAATTACTCGACAAATATCGCCAATGAGACCAGTATGAGTTTTAACTCAATATACTATTATCCCACAGAAGTTCAATCATATACAAAATTCACTTGGTCGGCTGATACAATTGATAAAATTCGGAATATATATTCACATACTGTTAAGGATGCCCAGAAAAAATGGATCTTTTCATTTTTACAAAGCTCAAGGCAAACTAATAAATTAACTGGACATGTCATTATTACAAATAATCAGTTTAATGATTATGGTAATCCAATTACTACAACTAAAAAATATTCTAATGGACCGACTGAAACAATTACAAATGCATACAACGATGAAAATCTATCCCTTTGGTTATTAGGAAGGCCTACTGCTACTACATTAAAATATACATCAAACACTGATACAATAATTAGGTCAGGGATAAGAGATTTCTCTGACAATAGTAACCAGCTTCTAAGTGAAACCTGGTACTCCGGGACAAATAATCAAGTTACGAGGACGATAAATTATACGCCAAATGGTTCTATAAAAAAAGAACTAATAACCGCAAACAGTAAATCCAGGGCAACCAAATATTCATATTACTCCGATAGTATAAGGATTGCCACAGTAATTGATCCATTATTACGAAAAACTTCAAATAATTATGATAGCTATGGTAGGCTCTCAACCGAACAAAGCTACCTGAATCAGACTTTAATAAACACCCTGACTTATAGCTATGATAACCTTAACAGAGTTCATATTCTATCATCTACGTATGGGAATGTAGATACAACAACTTATAAATGGGAAAGTCCGACTGGCCAACCAAAACTGGCAAGATATTCCATACGAAAATCCAAAAATGATGGGTCAATGGTCAAACTTTGGTATGATAGACTTGGCAGGGAAATAAGAGCGGATAATAAAGGATTTGACGGTACTATGATTTATAATGTAACTAAATATAATTTAAAGGGACAGGTTGATAGCATATCGGATCCATACTATTCTACGGGCAATGCTTTGTGGAACAGATATGTTTATGATTATTATGGAAGGGAAACAAATCTATACAGGCCATCAGGGAGAAATACAACATGGACTTATATAAACAACACAATAACCGAAACCACCGCTGGGAAATCATTCTCAAGGACTCTTGCCTCAGATGGGACCCTTACTTCAGCTACAGATGCGGGAGGAACAATAACCTATACCTATTATCCTGATGGGAAAACAAAGGCCATACAAGCGCCAGGTACCATAATTACTAAAATGAAATATGATATTGCCGGGAATCAGATACAACTGATTGATCCAAGTGCAGATACGATAAACTATACTTATAATGGCTTTGGTGAGTTAATAACTCAGGTGAACGGCAGGAATCAGACAACTTCAATTTCATATAATGATAATGGTACAATTCATGATAAAATAACTGCAGAGGGAACAACTTCTTATACCTATACTGCTAATAATCAAGTGAACAGTATAAGTTCCCCCGAAAGCGTAAATCGTTCATTTGTATATGATACAAAGGGAAGAGTTACATCCGTTACAGAGACTGTGCCCGGTTCTACATCATTTGTATCTTCATTTACGTATGATGATAAAGGGCGTCTTAGCACAATCACTCATCCATCTGGTATAGTTGAAACACAAAACTATAATTCCTCTGGATATTTGAGTTCGATATCTGCAGGTGGTTCGACACGTTGGACTATTTCGGCAGTAAATGCCCGGCAGCAAATCACTTCCGGTCAGTATGGCAGTCTTAGTGCAACATTTGGGTTTGATAATTATGGCTATCCAACATCTACGGTTGTTGGAACGAAACAAGATTTTTCTTATAACTTTAACACAACAACCGGGAATCTGACCTGGAGGCAGAACAATAAAGGTACGGGATTGAAAGAAACATTCTATTACGATAATATTGAGAGACTTGACAGCGTTTATAAAGGGACCTCGGCACCGGTAAGGACACTGAAGATGACTTACGACAGTTATAAGGCAGGTATCACATCAAAAAGTGACGTTGGAAATCTGTTTTACAACAGACCTGGTAAACCCTATGCTATCAGTCATATTTACCCGACGACCGGCCTTACACCCAGCACCACTCAGACACTGACTTATTCCTCTTTTGAAAGTATAAGGACAATATCGGAAAACAACTACAGTGCTTCTTTTATTTATAATGCAGACGATGAAAGGGCAAAGATGGAAATTAAACAGGGGGTTAATACGATATTGACACGTTGGTATCCGAGCAACAGGTACATAAAAGAAACTGCAGGGGGAGTGACCAAGGAGTATACTTTTATCGGTGGAGATGCTTATACAGCTCCGGTTGTTGCTATTAAACAAAGCGGAACTACAACGTATTACAATTTATTACGTGACCATCTGGGCAGTATTAACTATGTCATCAGGGCGAGTGATAATTACACTATTGCCGAATATAGCTATGATGCCTGGGGCAGGATGCGTAATACTACCACGTGGGAGAATTATGCTCCGGGATCTGAACCTGCTCTGTTTGTTGCGGGAAGGGGATTTACAAGCCATGAACACCTGCCATGGTTCAACCTTATAAATATGAATGGCCGGGTTTATGATCCTCTGATTGGGCAATTCCTGAGCCCGGACAGATTTATCCAAAATCCAGCCTATACACAGAATCTGAACAGATATTCGTATTGTTATAATAATCCGCTGTCTAACGTTGATCCAACGGGTAATGGTGTATATCGTCAGAATATCATAACAAGCTTATTCTTCCAACGAAAGGGAGCAACATACGGTAGTGGAGTTGGAGGCAGCGGTGGTAGTTGGAGTGGGAATACTGGAAGGCCAGGGTCTGAGGGAAATGGTATTGGATTAAATGGAGTATACTTTGATTGGCAAACTTTCACTTATCGTTCTGTAACGACTATGAACATGGTAAGTGGGCCGATTATAACCACTTCTGACTTGTTATTCTTTACCTATCATCTGTCTTCTTCACAACATGACAGCTTTGGTATTGGTGGTAAACCTATATATGAAAAGGCGATTCTAGGAGGGGGCCCAAATTCAAAATTTTCATCAATTGATGAAGCTGCTATGGATTTTGGATTGAGATATAACGATAATTCAATATCAAGGAACAAAGAATTTGGTACGGTTATTTATTCGTTTGAAGAAAATGGTGTTATATTTTATTCTTATATGGTACCAATTGTTGGAGCTTCAGAAAATGTATTTATTCCTCTTGGCGCCCCGTGGCTGACTACGTTCTTAGGATTTGCCCATACTCATAGTCTTGGTAGTGAGGATTTTTCAGAACTAGATTTATATAATACTGTGTATTACAATTTTCTGTGTACTCCTTCAGGGGCATTGTACAGGTATTCAGCGAGAGATCAATCTACTTTAGTAATAACAAGAGACTTACCTAATTTTTCAAATTTCCAAAATTATCAATGGGATGAGAGAGATTATGGTCAATTAAATTTCTGGAAACAGATATTATGGAGGTTTAATAATAAGTAAAACTATGAATTTGAAAAAAATAATTACTCCTACGTTTACAATATTAATTATTGCCTTATTTTTTTATGTGATACATATAAATAAAAAACCTGGATTGTTAGAATTTAACTTTTCAGAAGAAGGCATTATTTTAGATGAAACTACTGCAATAGAAATTGCAGAAATAATAGGATTTCAGGTTTTTGGACAAAATTTGAAAGATTATATGCCACTTCACGCATATTTAAAAGATGATACTATTTGGCATGTATATGGGTTACCTAAAAAATCACAATTTTTTGTTCAAATGGGAGGCGGACCTGTAATTGAGATACAGAAAAAGGATACAAAGTTGATAAATATATATATATCTAATTAGTATAATAATCAATTACATACTAATCAAATATGAGTGCCATTCTTAATTCATCTTCAGGAGGGTACTGGCAGAGTGGTTTCGGCGGATTTTATTATACCAGCCAACTAGAAGCATATATTAATGGATGTTTTTATAATGAAACTCATAATTCCTGGAGTCATACTAAACAAACTAACTGGTACACAGCAATAACCTTAGGTTTACTAAGCAGAGATGCGATAAATGATTCTATGACAGCAAGTCTAGAGGATGGACCTGGAGATGGCGGTAAAAAACCAATCCTAGGTCTATCTGTAGATTTTGCACTTGCTATAGCTTCTTTGGGTTATACTATTGAAGGCGGATTCTATACTGATGGTAAAGCGAGTAGTCAATTTTTTTCACACGGTCAGACTTTTGGTGTAGAAGCTTCAGCAGGATTTAATTTTATTCTTATCAAGCCAAAAAATAATTTCGAGTTTAGTGACTTAGAAGGTATGGGGACAAGTGGTGTTATAAATTTTTGGATATTATCCATCAGCGTATTAGGAAATTCAAGTCCTAGTTATCCTACAAATTCAGTATTTGATACATATTGGGGCATTAAGATTGGTATTGGTCCTGGGGCGGGTGGTTCATATTCTCCTAGTTCAAATACATTTTTTCATGATTGGATACCTGATTTTAGTAAATCTTTTTTCAATTGGAAATAAATTCTTAAAATATGGCTGAAAATATTCTTTTCTATGGATTTGTCACATCTTGTATCATTTATGGAATATTTACATTTTTGGTAAAGGCAATATTAAAATCAAACGGATATCAAGTAGTGATATTTAATATAGACTTTTCTGATTTTAAGAATTTACGTTCGTTAGCTATGCAAGAAAAAAAATATAGATTTCTTTATCTAGCCTATATCTTATTCAGTATTATACCTTTATCTTTAATAGTTATAATATTGATTACATTATTTCACTAAAAGAACAATAAGGGCATCCTGGTACCGGTAAGGACAAAAAATGACTTATGACAGTTATAAAGGAGGTACTACATCAAAACCTGATGATGGGAATCTACCTGTGCTAATTCCTTCTTTTGGAGTTAATACTTAGATGGATGGATTTCACTGCTTCAAAATAAAATTGCCATTTGTCTTATTATCAGGTAAATTTGACAAAGTAGACAAGAATTCATACAGGTTTTAACTTTTCATTAACTCTTATTAACCTCACTTTAACTCTCTTATGCACAACATGGAATACCTTTGATATAATAATTTAAATAAAATAGCCATGGAAAGAATCTTAAAAAATCTGTTTTTCTTTTTTGTAATTATTGCAATTTCTCTTTCTGCTGCCGGACAGGATAAGAAAGATGAAAGCAAAAGCAAAAGCAAAATTAAAATTATTATTGATGACGGCTCCGGGAGCAGAACAGTTGTTGATACACTTATTATGGGTGACAAGATCCCTGAAACTATTACCACAACTGATGGCAAGGTGATTTATATCGATGCTCCTGAAAAAGGCGAAAAAAACCGCCATGTGAGTGTTTTCGTGTCAACGGACAAGGAGGGTAAAGGTAAAACCCGGCAGGAAAAGGTGATAATTATAGGCGACAAGGGTGGAACATGGACTGCCTCATCATCGGGCAGCACTTATCACATAACTGAAGGTGACAGAGAAATAATATCAGATTCTGATAAGACGAAATATGTAATTGCTAAGGACGGGGTGGTTGTTACTGTGGAATCTGATGATGAAGCAAAAGCCAGGGAGATCATTGATGATGTCAGGGAAAAACTGGGTGTGGAAGAAAAAGAATAACTGTTTAATATACAGATAATAATCCGATCAGGCTTTCATGTTCATTCCTGAAAATGAGTCCGGGCTTCCGGCTCATTTTCTTTTTGTATTGATCTTCAGATGTTTACGTTTTTAAATACCTGCCAGATATCACCCTCAGGGAACGGGGCAGTTATTATGATTTTTTCCTTTTTTACCGGATGGATAAACTCCAGTCTCCTTGCCATGAGGCTGATACTTCCATCATCATTTGATCTTGAAAATCCGTATTTCAGATCTCCTTTTACAGGACATCCGATCTCAGCCAGCTGAGCCCTTATCTGGTGGTGACGGCCTGAATGGAGTATCACTTCAAGCAGATAATAGCGATCCGATCGTCCTGCAACACGATATGTGAGGCTTGCCTTTTTTGAGCCTTTAACCTCAGTGTCATAGACATACGTCTTTTTTTGCTTTTCGTTCTTTTTAAGGTAATGAGATATCGTACCTGTATCTTCCGGCGGTCTGTTCTTGACAATGGCCAGATAAACCTTCATTACTTCCGAAGTCCTGAACATCTCGTTGAGTCTCGAAAGAGCCTTGGATGTTCTTGCATAAAGTATCACACCGCTCACGGGGCGATCAAGCCTGTGAACCACTCCCAGGAAGACTTCTCCCGGTTTGTTGTATTTCCTGGCAATGTATTTCTTCACTTCGTCATCAAGTGAAGGATCACCCGATCTGTCACCCTGTGAAAGATCAGAAGGCCGTTTGTTTACAGCAATTATATGATTATCTTCATAAAGGATCTCCGGCATCATCAGTACTGTTCCTTTTCATTTGGGAACTGGAGCGTCTTAACATCGCTGATATATGCTTTTACTGCACCTGCAATCTCATCGTAAAGGTTATGGTATCTCCTCAGAAACCTTGGAGAGAACTCCCTGTTTATTCCCAGCATGTCGTGCAGAACAAGCACCTGTCCGTCAGTCTTAGGTCCTGCTCCAATGCCAATGACCGGTATTTTAAGGCTCGCTGTAACATCCCCTGCCAGCTTTGCAGGGATCTTTTCAAGGACAATAGCAAAACAACCTGTCTTTTCAAGAAGTCTGGCATCCTCCATAAGGCGGTTTGCCTCCTCTTCCTCCTTAGCACGGACGACATAGGTCCCGAACTTATGTATCGCCTGCGGTGTTAGTCCGAGATGTCCCATTACCGGTATACCCGCAGATAAGATCCTTTCAACAGATTCTACAACCTGCCGGCCTCCTTCAAGCTTAACGGCTGCAGCTCCCGTCTCCTTCATGATCCTGATTGATGAAGCAAGAGCTTCCTTTGAATTGCCCTGGTAGGTCCCGAATGGAAGGTCAACAACAACCAGAGCCCTCCTGACCCCCCTGACGACTGATGCAGCATGATAGATCATATTATCAAGGGTAATGGGCAGTGTTGTATCATAACCTGCCATTACGTTGGAAGCAGAGTCCCCGACAAGGATCACATCAATTTCAGCTTCATCAAGGATCCTGGCAATCGAATAGTCGTATGCTGTAAGCATCGCTATCTTCTCACCCTTCAGTTTCATTTCATTGAGAACATGAGTGGTGACCCGTTTTATTGATTTCTGAATGGACGACATAATTCCGGTTTGCTTAATGAGATGACAAAGTTATTCAATTCTTTTAATATTGGCAGTCTAAGCTGTTGTTACTGTCGTTTTGTCACATAATTTCCTTATGGCATAATCATTGCTAAGATCTTATATCAATTTGTAATTTAAAAATTCATCATAAAATGGGAAAGATAATAGGTATAGACCTGGGAACTACCAACTCATGTGTCGCAGTCATGGAAGGCAATGAGCCAGTGGTGATCCCCAACAGTGAAGGTAAGAGGACCACTCCATCAATTGTTGCATTTGTTGAGAACGGCGAGCGTAAAGTAGGCGATCCTGCTAAACGTCAGGCAATAACAAATGCGAAGAAAACTGTTTATTCGATTAAAAGATTCATGGGTGAAACCTATGACAAGCTTAATGCTGAGATAAACCGCGTTACATATAATGTCGTTAAAGGAGATAATAATACTCCCCGAGTTAAGATAGACAGCAGATTATATTCTCCGCAGGAGATTTCGGCAATGATATTGCAGAAAATGAAGAAGACTGCTGAAGACTATCTTGGACAGGAAGTTACTGAAGCCGTAATAACTGTTCCGGCTTATTTCAGTGATTCACAGCGCCAGGCTACAAAAGAAGCCGGTGAGATAGCAGGGCTGAACGTAAAAAGGATAATCAACGAACCGACAGCAGCTTCCCTTGCATACGGCCTTGATAAAAAGTCACAGGATCTGAAGATCGCTGTTTTCGACCTTGGAGGAGGTACTTTTGATATCTCAATCCTTGAGCTGGGTGATGGCGTTTTTGAAGTCAAATCGACAAACGGCGACACCCATCTTGGAGGAGACGACTTCGACCATCTTATAATTGACTGGCTTGCAGAAGAATTTCTTAAGGACGAGGGAATTGACCTGAGGAAAGATCCAATGGCACTTCAGCGACTGAAAGAAGCAGCTGAAAAGGCTAAAATAGAGCTTTCTTCATCTACATCAACTGAAATAAACCTTCCGTATATAATGCCGGTTGATGGTATTCCGAAGCATCTTGTAAAGACTCTTACCCGTGCCAACTTTGAGAAGATATGCGATAAGCTCTTCCAGAAATGTATAGAACCTTGCCAGAAAGCACTTGCAGATTCAGGATTAAAAGTAACTGACATCGATGAGGTACTACTTGTTGGCGGATCGACAAGGATACCTGCCATTCAGCAGCTTGTTGAAAAGTTCTTCGGCAAAACTCCTTCAAAAGGTGTTAATCCTGATGAAGTTGTTGCCGTAGGAGCTGCTATCCAGGGCGGTGTTCTTACAGGTGAGGTAAAGGATGTCCTTCTTCTTGACGTCACCCCGCTGTCACTGGGTATCGAAACAATGGGCGGCGTAATGACAAAACTTATAGAATCAAATACAACAATTCCTACAAAGAAAACTGAGGTTTTTACAACAGCTGCTGACAGCCAGCCGTCTGTTGAGATCCATGTATTACAGGGCGAAAGGCCCATGGCATCAGGCAACAAAACTATCGGGCGCTTCCATCTCGACGGTATACCACCAGCTCCGAGAGGTATTCCTCAGATCGAAGTAACATTCGATATAGACGCAAACGGTATACTTCATGTTACAGCCAAGGACAGGGGTACCGGAAAAGAACAGAGAATCAGGATTGAAGCTTCATCAGGACTAAGCGATGACGAAATAAAGAGAATGCGCGATGAAGCTAAAGCCAACGAGGAATCTGATAGAAAAGCACGGGAAAAAGCTGAAAAGATAAACTCAGCGGACAGTATGATATTCACGACTGAGAAGCAACTGAAGGAATTCGGCGACAAGATCCCGGCTGATAAGAAATCGGCTATCGAGAGCTCTCTGTCGAAACTTAAGGAAGCTCATAAGAGCCAGGACCTGAATGCAATAGACAAAGCCCTGGCAGAACTGAATGCCGTTTGGCAGTCAGCTTCAGAGGAAATGTACAAAACAGCCCAGGCTTCCGGACAGGGCGCTTCACAACCCGGCCCGGGCCCTCAGGGACCAGGCCCATCAGGCGATAGCGGTTCAAAATCCGGTAGTGACGAAGTTACAGATGTTGACTTTGAGGAAGTGAAATAAATGTTACCATCTGAATCAATATAATATCAAACCAAACATCAGAAGGGTGTCTCAAAATGACACCCTTTTTTATACTTTTATGAAGGATTTAGCGTTCCTTTTCCATGGAAAAAAAGATCATTCTTATTCTTTCATTGGCTGCTGCTTCACTTCTTGTGACGGGACAGAGCGAAGTAAATATCAATAAAACGGACCAACAGGGCAGAAAACAGGGAGAATGGATAAAGAAATATCCTGACGGGAATATTCAGTATGAGGGGACATTCAGGGACGATCATCCTATCGGGGAGTTTAAAAGATACTCAGAGGACAAAAAGCTTCAATCAGTAATGGTTTACAGCAACGACGGGAAAGAAGTCGCTGCAACTCACTACCATCCGAACGGCTTTATCGCTTCAAGAGGAAAATATGTCAACCAGCTTAAGGAAGGAAAATGGCAGTTCTTCTCATATTTCTACGAAGGATATCTGATAAGCGAAGAGTTCTACCTTCATAACAAAAGGAACGGTCCATCATTTAAATTCTATACCGACTCGACGATATTTGAAAAAGTGACCTATGTCAACGATAAGAAGGAAGGGGAATGGCTGCAGAATTATCCGGACGGAAAGAAATTCCTGAGATCCAATTATTCAAACGATCAGCTCAACGGAAAATTCGAGGTGTGGTATGAGAACGGCAAACAGGAGATATCAGGATTTTATAAAAATAATTTCCGCGATGGCACCTGGCAGATATTCAATGAAGACGGTACTCTGAAATATAAAATGGATTACGAACTGGGGAATACTGCAGACAAGCAAATGGATATAGATGCCACTAACCTGATGGACAAGCTTGAAAAGAACCAGGGCAGGATCCCGGATCCGGAGAAAACCGGCACTATAAAAAGATGAAAATTTTTACTCTTTTTATCAGAGGAAAACAAATAATTCCTGCTGCAGTAGTATTACTTATCCTGAGTATTGACCTTAGTGCAGAGGATCAGATATATAATTATTTTTACCGGGTCTATTTCATTGACAAAGGGGAAAACAAACCCTGGAATTATCCGCCATCAGATCTTCTTTCAGAAAGGGCACTCGACAGAAGGTTAAAATACCAGATTACAGTTCCCGATGTCAGGGATATCCCGGTCAGCCGTCAATACATAAATGAAATAATTTCCCGGGGATTTGCATTGCATTGCTGCTCAAAATGGATGAACACAGCACTGTTCAAAACAAATGAGGCAATTGATGAACAGCTGCTGCTTGACCTTCCTTTTGTCAGTGGTGTAAAGCTTGTAAAGAAACCTGCGGGTAAAAGCAGCTTTGCAGGAAAACTCGATCTCATTGCTGAAGCTGATGATAAACTGCTGCCCGGTTTTCACATCGCTATGCTGAACGGAACTTCTGTTCATCTTTCCGGCTATGATGGCAGGGGGATCCTGATAGCTGTTCCCGACGGAGGCTTTCTGAATGCTGACAGAATATCTTCCCTGGGTGACCTTCGAAGCCGCAAGGGAATAAGGTATACATACGATTTTGTACGGAACGACCCTTTTGTTTACGGCTATCATACACACGGAACTGCAGTTATGTCTATTCTGGGGGGACAGATACCCGGGATCCTGGAAGGTACTGCCCCGGGGGCAGATTATATGCTTTTCCGGACAGAAGATACGGAAAGCGAAAGTGCGGCTGAAGAGGATTTCTGGGTAGCAGCAGCAGAATTTGCCGACAGCTCCGGCGCCGATATAATAACCTCTTCCCTGGGATACTTTCACTTTGACGATACTTCACTTGACTATTCCTTCTCTGATATGGACGGGAATACGGCATTCATAACAAAAGCTGCCGACATTGCTGCATCAAAAGGGATCGTGGTCTTCAGCAGTGCGGGAAATGAACGCAGCAATGAATGGAAGCGTATCATAGCTCCGTCAGATGGCGACAGTGTAGTATGTGTCGGAGCAGTTGATAACGATGGACACATATCTTATTTCTCATCGGCAGGTCCGGCAGCAGACAGAAGGGTAAAACCTGATAATGTTGCTCTTGGGGTCAATGTAATAGTTCAGACATCCGTTAATGAAGTCCTCAAATCAAGCGGGACGTCTTTTTCATGTCCGGTCCTGAGCGGCATGGCTGCCTGTATTATGCAGGCCGTACCCGGTGCCACCCCGGGTGAGCTTGCAGATGCTCTTCACAGGTCAGCAGACAGGTTCCTCGTCCCCGACTCGCTTTATGGTTACGGTATCCCTGATATGATAAAGGTTCTGTCATTGCTTCAGGATGTCCACCTGAAAGAACCACCGGGAGCAACTCTGGCAAAGCCAAATCCCACAACAGGGATAATAGAGATCTTATTCAGGGAACCCCCTGGTAACCTGACGATCGAATTCTATTCTGCATCAGGTAACATTTTAAGCAGGAAAAAATATCCGGAATTTGCAGGACGCAACCTGGTTTTATCCGATCTTAGCAATTACCGGCAGGGCATTTACTTTTTAAGGCTCATAACGGGCAAAGGAATATATCTGCATAAAATAATTAAAACGGGGCAGTAATGAATGAAAGACTGACACTGTCTGAATTACAGCTGATGATAAGGGATTCCCTTTATCTGGCTCTTCCTGAATGGTACTGGGTGGTCGGAGAGATTTCAGAGATAAAGGAAAATTCTGCTGGGCATTGCTACCTTGAAATGATTGAGAAAAATCCGGATGAGAAAGATGTAAAAGCCAGGATCAAGGCAATAATATGGAATAACCGTTACAGGTTCCTCAGCTCTTTTTTCGAAAATATCACAGGAGAGTCATTGAAAGCCGGAATGAAGATCCTTGTTAAAGCTAAGATCGAATATCATGAAATTTACGGGCTAAGCCTTATCATTTCGGATATTGATCCATCCTATACGATCGGGGAAATGGCAATGAAGAGGCAGATGGTGATCAGGAAACTGGAAGAAGATGGAGTGTTTTCAATGAATAAAGAGCTTGCATTTCCGGTACTGCCCCAAAAGATTGCGATCATATCTTCAAAAACAGCTGCCGGATATACTGACTTTATGAAACATCTTCATGAGAACAGTTATGGATATGTTTTTTATACTGCACTGTTTGAAACAATAATGCAGGGAACAGAAACCGAAAAGAGCGTAATGAATTCACTGAACAGGATAGCCGATCACCCGGGTGTCTTTGATGTACTTGTAATAATAAGAGGAGGAGGATCGCAAAGCGACCTGAGCTGGTTCGACAGTTATAACATTGCATATTATATCACACAGTTCCCGATACCGGTCGTTACAGGAATAGGACACGAAAAAGACCTCTCTGTAACAGATATGGTGGCACACCGGTCGCTGAAAACGCCAACGGCGGTTGCTGATTATCTTGTCGAATGTATTACATCTGCTGAAGCCCGCCTTGATGAGTTAAGTGAAGGGATTGCGGAATTATCGCGGACTGTGATTAAAGAATATATCGAACTTACCGAATCGTACAGGCTAAAGCTGATCCCTCTGGCTAAACTCCTCATTTCAGCAAGAAAAGAAAATCTGGCTAACCGGATGATAGAAGTGATCAATATTGGAAGGGAATTCATTATGAGAGCCGGCTTTAAAACGGAAAATCAGAAATCAAGACTTGTTTCCCTGTCAGGATCATATTCAGCGGGGAAAAAATCGCTAATTGAAAAAGAGAAAAATGAACTGGTGAAGATCATCAACAAATCGGTTGCGAATATTAAACTGAAACTGGAAGGATTACAGAATAACCTGAAAATACTTGATCCGGAAAACGTACTGAAAAGAGGATTTACAATAACATCACTTAACGGAAGGATAATTAAGAGCGCCGCATCAGTAAATATAGATGATGTAGTTGAGACCCAGTTCTCTGACGGTAAGGTCGGAAGCAAAGTAATTAAAAAGGGTAACTAAAAAGTCAATAGATATGGCAAAAAAGGAATTTTCATTTAACGAAGCAATGATTGAGATTGAAAAGATCCTCAATAATATTGAAAGCGGGGATCTTGATGTAGATAAATTATCTGTTGAAGTGAAGAGAGCTTCAGAGCTGATCAAACAGTGTCAGAAAAAACTCCGGACAACAGAGGAAGAGATTAACAGCATTTTCAAGGACCTGGCATAAAATAAATCAGGACCGAAGTCCTGACTTATTACCACCCTAAACCTAAATCCATGAAAAAACTTGTAATCTTCCGATTGCTGCTTTTATATTATTAAACGGAAGCTGGTGAGGGAATGTTACAATGAAAAGCTTAAATTTTTCTTAAATAAGTTCTTTTTTGATAACCAAGCTATTTTTCTACACCAAGCACATCTTTAAATGCTTTAACAAAGGTCTCTTTTGGCAATGCCCCCATAGCCATCTGAGGCTGACCGTTAAGCGGAACAAAAAGTATTGAAGGTATACTCCTGATACCGAAAACGGCAGCAAGCTCCTGCTCTTCTTCGGTGTTTACCTTAAATATATCGAGTTTCCCATCAAAATCCTTTGCCAGGTCTTCAAGCACCGGCGCAACCATCTTGCACGGGCCGCACCAGTCAGCATAGAAATCAATTACACAGGGTTTGTCCCCTTCGAATTTCCATTCTTTGTTTTTCTCATAGTTAAATACTTTGCTGAGAAAAGTTTCCTTTGTCAGATGTTCAGTCATATCTTAAATTTGTCTTAAATATAAAAAATCATTTCATAACTATTACTGTCAACCTTTGTGCCATCATGCATGATGAGCATTTAACTCAGTTAAAATTGACTATAAATTGTAACTTTGTCATGATTTAATAACAAATTGTCATATTTATATATGTATATATGTCTTAATGACAAGATCTTCAATATTATTTCTGAGGTAGTTACCGAAGAAAATGTGAAGGCATTTGTAATCGGTGGATGGGTAAGGGATTGCCTTCTTAAGAGGGATCACCCTGGGAAGGATATCGACATTGTTGTTGCAGGAAGTGGTATTGAGATAGCCCAAAAGATCGCAAAAAAGATAGATAAAAGGCTCAGGGTGAATGTCTTCAAAAACTTCGGGACCGCTATGTTCCGGTGGGATGACTATGAGCTGGAATTTGTGGGAGCCAGGAAGGAGTCTTACAGGAGGGGTTCAAGGAAACCTGTGGTTGAAGACGGCACGATAGAGGATGATCAGAAAAGACGAGATTTCACAATTAATGCCCTGGCCATAAGTCTCAACAAAGAGACCTATGGGCAATTCATTGATCCGTTCAACGGTGCGGAAGATCTCAGCAGAAAGATAATCAGGACACCACTTGATCCTGACAGGACTTTCTCTGACGATCCGTTAAGGATGATACGGGCCATCCGTTTTGCCACTCAGCTGAAATTCAATATCGAAAAAGACACTTTTACTTCGATAAGAAATAACGCCGAAAGGATCAGGATCGTTTCAAAGGAAAGGATCGTAACAGAGCTTAACAAAATCATAATGAGCGAAGTGCCATCAACAGGATTTATACTGCTTGAAAGATCGGGTCTGCTCGGATTAATTTTCCCGGAGCTTAATGCACTCAAAGGAGTTGATCAGAAAGAAGGCCGGGCTCACAAGGATAATTTCCTTCATTCAGTTAAAGTTCTTGATAACATAGCTGCCAATACCGATAACCTATGGCTCAGATGGGCTGCGCTTCTGCATGATATAGCAAAACCGGCAACAAAGAAATACCTCCCCGACACAGGATGGTCGTTTCATGGTCATGAATTCCTCGGATCAAAAATGATCCCCGATATATTCAAACGCTTAAGACTGCCGCTGGATGAAAAGATGAAATATGTTCAGAAACTTGTTGACCTTCATCTTCGTCCTATCGTCCTCTCTCAGGAAGAGATAACCGATTCAGCAGTGAGAAGGCTGCTTTTTGAAGCAGGGGACGACATCGATGACCTTATGCTCCTTTGCGAAGCTGATATCACATCAAAGAATGAAGCTAAAAAAGCCCGGCACCTTGAGAACTTCAGATATGTAAGGAAGAAGCTTAAGGAAATTGAGGAAAAAGACGCTATAAGGAACTTCCAGCCTCCTGTTGACGGCAGTGAGATAATAAGAACATTTGGCATAAAGCCCGGCAGGGAGGTTGGCATAATAAAGAACGCCATCAGGGAAGCCATTCTCGATGGTATTATCCCCAACGAACATGAAGCAGCCAGGAACCTGATGCTTGAAAAAGGGAAAGAACTCGGACTGACACCTGTTTCTTGAATTATCTTATCTTAAGATCGATCAGAACAGGCAGATGATCGCTGAAACCTCCCAGGTAACGGTAGCCCCGCCAGGTGGAAAAAGGGCTGAGCCCGGGGTAAACCGGATCCCTGAACAACAGAAAATCAGGATTAAAGATCCGCATCATTCGCTGTTCTGTATATAGACCTCTTTCGCATCTTAACAGGAAGCGTGAGACAATAATCTGATCAGGCATCTCCCATATCCCCTTGTACCGGTAGGTGCCGCTATTCCTGCCGAGTAGCCCTGACAGGTTCATCAATAGTGTATCACGCCCTGTCCCTGAGGTAATACTCTCCAACACCTTATCTCCGGGAGAAACATTGAAATCACCTGTAATGATGATCTTTGCCCTGTTTTTGCACGCCGTATTAATAGAATCAGCTTTTACTCTCACCAATTCTGCAATCTGTTTTCTCTTTGCATCGCCCGACAGTACCCCTCCCCTTTTCGATGGCCAGTGGTTCACAAATAAATGGATGGTATCATCCATTACCAGGCATTTTGCATACAGAACATCACGTGTAAAAAAATCATTCTCCAGTGTATCGGTATTTTGAAAATAATCATACTGAATAACTTCAATAATATCTTTCCGGTAAAGCAGGCATACATCAATTCCTCTTGGATCCGGGGAATCTTCCTGAATTATTCCGTAATCAAACTTATCCAGGTTCGTTCCCAAAATAAGATCCTTAATGACCTTTCTGTTCTCTGTTTCACATAATGCTATAATTTCTGGTGGAGCCCAATCACCTGCAGCAATAATGGTTTTGCAGATGGAATTGATCTTTTTTACATACCTGGAATAATTCCATCTCCTGGTCCCCTTCGGCAGGAACTCATTATCATCGGTAAGGGTGTCATCATGGATATCGAAGAGGTTCTCTGTATTATAAAACATAATCCTTACGGAATCTTTCTCTTCGTCCAACGAATGTGTCCCAAATGACAATAACAACAGCAGCGAAAGGGTACCGGCCGTCAATGCAGCGATACCTTTTGACATATTTTATTAATAAACAATAATCTCAATAAGCATTTATCCAGCGATATCTTCTTGCGCTCTCTCCAAATTTAACGGCCAGTGTAAGCTCATGTGACCCAAAACTCTCTCTTCTTATGTCAGTGAGAGTGAAGTCGGACGCATAAGCAAAATAGAACCTGTCGAACTTTAATCCAAGCATTAATATTATCGCATCGTTTGTCCTCCAGGAGAGGCCAAGCCAGTAATCCTCCTTATAATAGACTCTTGCAGTAAGGTCAAGCTGAATTGATTTGAGCAGCATGTCCGATGATTTCAGAAATCCTGAAGGTTCAAGGATCCAGTCAGGAGCAAGAGGGATCTTTATCCCACCTGTAAGGAAATAATGACCAAGTTCATTCCTGTTGGTCCTTGTCGTATCACCAAAGAGCAGGGATCCCCTGAGGATATTCGTCATAGCAAATCCGGCATAGTATTTAGATGTAGTAAAACTTGCGCCAAAATTAAAATCTGTAATGAAAACCGATCTGTCGTAATTATTCAGAAGGGGATCGCTGTAGTCATATATCAGTCCGTTCATATTGATAGCGTACTGATAAGCGGTAAGTCCAAGGCCGAATGCAAGATCATTCGGGTATCCGTCCGTAGTACCCAGCGGAATATGATAAGAATATATTCCCTGGATGCCGGTGCGTCTCATTATTCCATTGTTATCATTAAAAATATAACCTCCTGCCCCCACTCTTCCGCCTTTTGTAGGCCGGACTATTTTTTTCTTAACCGAAGTGGATTTTGAAATATAGCTGTTCTTCAGGATACGGGTCTGGAAACTGGCAGCGTATGTGCTTGGCGCTTCTTTCATTCCTACCCACTGGTTCCTGGTGGTAAGTGTAAGAGTTGTGTAACCATCGCGACCGGCAAATGACGGATTAACAAGAAATCCATTCATGATATACTGACTGTACATCGGGACTTGCTGGGCAAAAGAGACGTTGAAGATGAGGCTCAAAGCAATCACCAGGAAAATATCCTTACCAGATCTCATGTATTTTTTCATCAATTCACCGGTTTATTATCTTATAACACTTATAACACCTGACTTTGGTTTCGAACCGTCGTTCAGATGTAAAATATAATGATATGAATCAGTCGGCATCATATCCCCGCTGTTACGATATTGGCCGTTCCATGGATTTTCAGAAATATTCTTCGTCCTGTAAACAAGCCTTCCCCATCTTGTATAGATAAGGACTTCGGCCTCCGGATAAATATCAATGTTCCTGATTATCCATTCGTCATTATGGCCGTCACCGTTTGGAGTAATTATGTCCGGGATTGTAAGGCAACCGTAAGAACCTTCATATCCGACATCAGCGCTTGTCGATGCCCGGCATCCGTTTGCGTCGGATACTACAACGGTATATGTACCTGGACGCAGCCCGGTAATTTTCTGTGCAGAAGAACCGCCAGGGTTAGACCATGTGATCGAATAAGGCTGTACCCCTCCGTTAATCAGAAGTTCTATTCCTCCTTCATCTGTATCGGGGCATAAGGCATCGGTAGCTGTAGCTGAGACTGTCAAAGGTGCCGGTTCCCCTATCGTAACATTCCCGGTTGCAGTACATCCGTTTGCATCCGTCACCGTAACGCTATAAGTACCCGGTGCTAAATTATCTATCGTCGGAGTAGTCCTGACAGGAGTGGTATTCCATAAATAGGTATAAGGACCGGTTCCACCCTGAACACTTGCTGCCGCGCTTCCGTTTTCATCTCCGTTGCACAGAACGTCATTCTTTAAGATGGCAACTGCCATTTGTTCCGGTTCAGTTATAGTAACCTCAGCGGATGTCACACATCCGTTGGCATCTGTCACTGTTACAGTATATGTACCTGCAATAAGACCAATAGCATCCGGCCCGGTCTGTACCGGTGTAGTGTTCCATGAATAACTGTAAGGTTCCGTTCCTCCTGCTGCTATTGCAGAAGCGCTTCCGGTATTACCTCCTGCACATATGATATCATTCTGAGTGATCGTAATTATCAATGGGAAAGAAGGTCCGGCAATAAGCACATCAACGTTGAAAGTATTCAGCAGGGCATCCCTGATCGTCACTATATGAGGACCAGCAGTTAACAGGTTAAAAGTTCCCGTTGGCTGGAATGCTCCTCCGTCTATGTTGTATTCGTAAGGTTCTTCGCCCTCAATTCCGGTGACAGTCACACTTCCTGTGGCATCCCCGTAACAAAGAACTTCTGTCTGAGAAGTTACTTTTCCCGAAAGCGGAAAACCTGGCTGAGTAATTATCACATTTACAGGATATTCACACAGATTCGCATCCTGGACAGTTACTGTATATGGTCCGGCTGTCAGGTTGCTGAAGGCACCTGAAGCCTGCATCGGCCCGGCATCCAACCTGTACATATAAGGTGGTGTGCCTCCTGATCCATCCACAGTAACACTCCCGTCATTACCACCAGCTACTGTTACGTTGGTTTGGGATGTAATACTTCCGGAAAGAGAAGGAAGCTCGGTGATTACTATTGACGACAATGCCGATGTGCAACTGTTAGCATCAGTAACTGTCACAGTATACGAACCGGCCGGTATATTGACCTGATCTTCAACTGCAGTATCAGTTACAGAACCTGTCCATAAATAAACAAACGGACCTGAACCACCTGAGACTGTAATATCGATGGCTCCGGTTGAAGTGCCTCCGCATATGATATTTGTCTGAGCAAATGTAACAACAGGTATCTCGTTTACAATTACGTCAACGCTTGCTGATGACGTGCATCCGTTCCCGTCAGTGATATTCAGAATATACAGACCTGACATAATCTGGGTTGCAGCTGATGAAACCACAGGATTCTGCAGTGAGGAGATGAATCCGTCAGGGCCGGTCCAGGAATAGGTCACCATTCCGTCTGGCCCACCGGTAAGACTAAGTTCAATACCTTCACAAACCGGACCGTTACTACCGGCTGTGGCAATAAGTTCTGCCGGTTCTGTTACTGTCCCGGTTGCCGTTGTCGTGCACAAACTGGCATCAGATATCGTAACTGTGTATACTCCAGCAATTACATTTACAAGATCTTCCGTTGTAGCCCCGTTGCTCCAGAGATATGTATAGGGTGCTGTACCGCCTGTGACTGTAAGGTTAACTGCCCCTGTTGTTTCTCCAAAACATTTGACATTTGTCACAGCTGTCGTTCCGGCTAATGCTGCTGCCGGTTGTGTTACTGTGCCTGATGCTGTTGTAGTGCACAGGTTGGCGTCAGTGATTGTA
>MWDJ01000037.1 GCA_002070505.1 Bacteroidetes bacterium ADurb.Bin145
TTCCGATCCCGATTCATCGGGAGAGGAACCGATCCCGACTTGTCGGGAGAGCTCACCGAAGGTAATCTCCAGCCTATAACATAAGTGAATTAAAAGATGTGTATAAAGGGTAGATACTTTGAGTGAACGGTAATTAACCCTGATACAAAGACCTGTTAAGGGCTTAACAAAGCAGTCATAAAATGACTGAATATGAATAACCTCCGGTGCAACCGGAGGTAAGGGAATCTCTCCTCAAGTAAGCCCTGAAGGGCCTTAAGATCCTTGCATAATAAGTGCATAATTATTAACTTGCACTTGTCTCGTTGTATTATTAACTTAATCTTTATTACCATGTCAAGCTATCGTCAGTTACTGTACCACATTGTATTCAGGACAAAAAACAGGATGGCTTCTTTGTCAAAACCACTTCGCGGTCTTTAAGATGTGTATCATAAGCAGCTAACCGAAGGGAAGCCAGTGCCGATGGTACTGCAATCGAGGGAGACCCGCTTAACACGGGATAAAATCCGGCCAGCGCCGACTTTTAATAAATAAGGGTGTCCTTTTGAGACACCCCCATTTATCGCGTTCTGATGTTGATTAAACGGTCTTCAAAACATCCCAGACAAAGGCTCTGATCCCTACTTCCTCGTTAATCGAATCAATCTTCTTTATTATTTCGAGCACAGGATCAACCTTGTCATCATCAACTATCGTAAGGAGACTCTTATTTATTTCGGGCCAGGCATGGGTTGCAAGGTGCGGAACACCAGTGCTGCTACCACGTCCCTGAACGTTTTCCCATAAGGAATATCCCTTTATCCCCAGTTTGTCAAGCATGTATTCAACCCTTTCGGTATGAGCCTGATTGTATATGATCATTATTGCTTTCATGAGTATCAGTTAATTATGTTGTTCATTTTTGAATTGGCCCGCTTTCGATAAGTAAATCCATCTCTGAATAAACTGCCAGTTTCTTCGTACGTTCTCCATGTTTCGCAAAAACTGCATAAACTATCGGAACCAGGATCAGAGTAACAAGTGTGGAGAAAATAAGTCCACCTATGACTGCTATTCCCATCGGGCTCCACAGTTCGGAACCTGAACCGGCACTGAGAGCCAGAGGCAGCATACCAAGGATTGTTGTAGCTGAAGTCATCAACACAGGTCTGAGCCTTGATCTTCCGGATATCTCAATAGCATGGTAAAGCTCATTGCCCCTGTCGCGCATAAGATTAATGAAATCCACGAGAACGATTGCATTCTTGACCACTATTCCGATAAGCATCACCGCTCCTATAGCTGAGATGATACTGAGTGTCGTTTTTGTCAGGAATAATGCGATTGCTACTCCGGAGAATGCGAATGGTATTGAAAACATTATAATAAAAGGCATTCGCAGGGATTCAAATTGGGAAGCCATTACAAGATATACAAGGATAAGGCTCACAACTATCAGGAAAGCAATATCCCCGAAAGCCTCCATCTGGTCCTGGATGGCTCCTGAGATCTGTACCATAACTCCTGAAGGAACTGTTATTTCATTAATTGCCTGCTGGACGTCAGCCTGTATCTTTGTCAGCGACCTTTTGTAAGGTGTGAATGATACTGATACAATTCTTTCTCTTCTTTTCCTTTCTATGCTCGGAGGCGATAAGTATTCCTTAATATCCGCAATTTCTCCAAGCCTGATGACTTGTCCCATGGGATTAGTGATGCCTATATTCTCAATATCTGTAAGTGTTGTAACAGCATCTCGTTTGAATCTTACCACAACATCAAATTCATCACCAAACTGGCGAAGCTTGGTTGCAGTCATTCCGTCAACCCTGTTACGTACTGCAGCCGATACTGTAGCTGTATTCAGACCATTAGCTATCATTTTATTCTGGTCGAAAATGATCTGCAGCTCAGGTTTTGATTTATCCCGGCTGATAGTGACATCCTTGGCTCCCTTTATCTTCCTGACCTTTTCCGCAAGCTGTTCAGCTACAATATTAGTCTCAGAAATATTGTAACCATATATCTCAACATCTACAGTATTTCCTCCGAAGCTTCCCATATTATCGGAGGTACTCAGGTTGAAGTCAACTATCTCAGGTATCTTTGAAAGATCGCTTCTTATCTCCTCAGTCAGGTCCCAGACAGTCTTTGTACGCTCTTCTATAGGTTTAAGGCGGATATTGTATGATATGCTGTGAGTTCCGCTCGCCCCAAACAATGAAGAAAATCCACCCCTGTCATCTGAGCCCGCAGACGATGAGATAAGAGTTACTTCAGGATATTTTTCCTTGATTAAGGTTGTAATCTGGTCTGCCACTCTCACTGTTTCATCTACCCTGGTACCGGTCTGAAGTTCGACAGTTGCTGTTATTCTTGACTCATCAGCTTCGGGGAAAAACTCGGTATCGACAATCCCGAGAAGAAGCATCGATCCAATGAAGATCGCTAAAGCCAGTCCAATAACGAACTTTTTATGATGTAATGCCCAATGCAATGACTTTTCATAGAACCCGTCAAACCAGTCTAGAAATTTTCTTATGCTTCCATCGTAGGTCCAGAAAGGGGCATCTTTTCTGATCGGGTACCATTTCAGGATCAGGGCACTCATTGTCGGTGTAAGGGTTATGGCAGCCACTACTGACGTAACGATCGTTATGGTAACTATCATCCCAAGCTGTTTGAATAGAACCCCGGTAAGACCTTTTACAAATGTCAACGGGAAGAAAACTGCAACAACTGTCAGTGTTGTGACGATAACAGCCAGCCAGACCTCATTTGTTGCATAAATTGCTGCTTCCCTGGGCCGGCTTCCCCTTTCGACATGTCTTGTAATATTCTCGAGAACCACAATGGCATCATCCACCACCATACCTATAGCTATTGAAAGTGAGGTAAGTGAGATGATGTTTATAGACTCTCCGGTTATAAACAGGTAAACAAATGCAACCAGGAGAGAGATTGGTATTGTAACTATAATTATCAGTGTAGCTCTCCATCTCCCAAGGAAGAAAAGTACCACAAGTATCACAAATATGGCAGCATATAAAAGGGTCTCCGTAAGGTTGCTTATAGAGTCCTTAATAAATGTTGCACTGTCAAAAAGCTTTTCAATCTTAACATCAGGAGGCAGGTCCTTTTCAAGTTCAGCGAGAGTTTTTTCGATCTCCCTGGTTACCTTGACAGTATTACCTCCCGATTGTTTTTGAATATACATTGACATACCCTTCGATCCGTTAAGTTTCGTGTCGAGTTTGGTCTCCCGGATCGTATCACGAACGGCAGCTATATCTTTTAGATACACGTTATTCCCGTTCATACTGGTAACAACGATATTTTTCAGCACATCGCTTTCAGGAAATTCACCCTGTATCCTGAGGGGATAATCTGTTTTCCCCATCTCGATATAGCCGGCCGGCATATTGAGGTTCTCTGCTCTCAGAATGTTACCTATCTGTTCAATTGTAAGATTGTAAGCTTCCATTTTGCGGGGGTCAACATCTATGTATACCTTTCTCCCTGGAACACCGGCCAGATTGACAGCACCCACACCTTCAATCCTGTTAAGAGGATTTACTATTTTCTCATCAAGAATCTTTTCAAGTCCCTGGTAACTTTCTTTCGCCGTAATGGCATAGAAAATTATAGGCATCATGCTTGAATTGAACTTCATGATAGTCGGCTTCTCACAATCCTCAGGAAGATAATTCTCCACAAAGCTGAGGCTGCTCCTCACGTCATTTGATGCTTCATCCAGATTGGTACCATACTCAAAATTGAGGAAAATGACCGCAATACCGTCGCTTGTAGAGGAAGTCATTTCTTTCAGGTTCGTCACCGAGTTAACCGCATCTTCAAGAGGTCTGGTGACGTTTGATTCGATATCCGATGCGCTTGCCCCGGGATAGGTTGAATAGACTGCAATGAACGGCAGTTCAATTTCGGGATAAAGATCTACCGGCAGCTGAGTAAGAGAATATAGACCGATGACCATCGTCGCTACGAAAATCAGGATTGTCGTAACTGGTCGATTGACCGAAGAACTGTAAATACTCATCTTTTTCCTTTTGATAATCGTAAAACATACTATTTAACTACATCCAGCTTATCTCCGCTTATGAGCCGTGACTGACCATCAACGATGAGCTGGCTTCCTTCACTGATGTCGGCAGAAAGGATCTCAAGCTGATCATCAAACCTTTTACCCAGTGTCACTTCAATTCTATTTGCAGTGTTGTTATCATTCACAAAGATGTACCTGACATTTGTTCCTTCCTGAGTCAATACAGCGCTTGCAGGAGCGACAAAGGTCTCAACTTCCCCCAGATCGAGATATACCCTGGCAAACATCCCGGGTTTAAGCATATCGTTCCGGTTTGGAAGTTCAATCTCAGTAATGAATGTTCTCGTAGCTGAACTTATTGTCGGAGCCTTTCTGAAGACTCTCCCTGTAAATTCTTCTCCTTTATAAACATCAGCAGTAATTCTTGCTTTCATACCTGTTCTTATCAGAGGGTAATATTGTTCAGTGATTGCTACATTTATCTTAAGAGGATTGATTTGCATAACAGTAACAACTGCTGATTTACCGCTTGCTGAAGAAGGGGCACCCGAGTACAACTCTCCATCTTCAAAATATTTTCCGGTCACCACTCCATTGAATGGAGCTTTCATCAATGTGTTCTGTTCCATGAAATCGACATTTGTCTTGAGGACCTCATATTGTGTTTTTGCCTGGTCATACTGCTGCTGTTTGGCACTTCCCGTCATCAGAAGTGTATCAAGCCTCGAAAGGTCCTTCTCAAGATTTGCCAGCTGCACTTTCTGTGCATATAACTGCGTCCTGTCCATCAGGAACAGATTATCTCCCTTATTTACCCTGTCGCCTACCTCAACATAGATCTTTTCGATCCGGCCCGGGCTTGACGGAGCTATATTTACTTCCTCAAAAGGAAGAATTGTTGCAGTATAATCAATAGTCCTGGCTATTTTTGTTTTAGTCAGAGTTAGAACTTTTACAGGAATTGCGCTTTTTTCAACGGCGGTTTCTGAACCGGCATTTTTAACCAACTGATTGTTCTTCTTTGAGGAACAGGCTGCGATGATCAGGCTGCTGATCACTATTACCGGAATTGCTTTTAAGTATTTCATTAGTTTTCTAAATTATTCTGTTATAATTACATGTTATTCATTAGTTTATCCAGGGCTACCTTCGTCTGCAGCAGGTTCATGAGTGAAGTGATGTAATTGTTTTCTGCCTGGAGGTACTGGCTGTTTGCCTGAGTGAGTTCAAGACTTGAGGCCATTCCCTGCTTATATTTGTTTTCCATGCTCGTGTAAACTCGTTTGGAAACTTCGACATTATCTTTCTGACTGAGATACTGAAGGTTGGCATTTACCAGGTCGTATCTGAGCTGTTTTTCCTGCATCAGAAGCTGATCAGCAACCAAAGCCTTGTTGTTTCTGGCTTTACTCAGATTCAGCTGGGCCTGTTTGATCTTTGCATATCGTTGCCCGCTTGCAAAAACCGGGATCGAAAGCTGAAGGCCTGCCATTGAGTTCTGGAACCATCTCTGTTCCGATACCTTATCTCCCATTCCGTTGGAACCATAAGTATAAAAACCTGCCAGAGTCGGTAAAACAGAAGCTTTCTGAGACATTAAGGATAATGCTGAAATCTCTTCCTGCCCGGTGATAAGTTTGTAATCGATATTGTTGTTTATATCGAAATTCTGCGAAAGGATAGCATCAACATTAATCTGATCAGTCAGGCTTTCAAGAGTCTCCGTAAGTGAAATTTCAGTATTGCCCGGTACTCCCAGCTGGAATCTTAACAGATTATAGTCAAGTTCAATATTCCGAAGCAGAGAACTCCTTGAATTCTCGGTCATTGTAACATTTGATTCCATCTGGTCGACGTCAGTCGATTCAGCCATACCAACCTGGTACATAGCTTTTGTTGATTTGAGCGTTTCATTCAGATTGGCTATATTCTCATCAAGTATTCTCAATGACTGTTCTGAAACAAGTATCAGAAAATAGGCTGTGCTTACTGATTCCTTAATGTCAAGTTCTGTCCTTTCGAGATTCTGCTCACTCAGCTTATTGGCAAGCTTTGTTGTTTCTATACCTATATATAAAGGTGCATTAAATAAAAGCATTGATGCCTGAACTGAGACTCCTGTATTATATTTTGAACCAAAAGTAACAGGAATCTTTGTGCCCGGCTGGCCAAAGAATTCACCTGGTAAAAGGGTTGTCATGAGTTTAAGGTTATCTGTAAAAGAACCTGAGCCTTCGACACTCGGCAGAGCAGCAGATATAGTTTCCCATAGTGCTGCCCTTGAGGCTATTACATCAAGCTTCGCTGATTTAACCACTTTATTATTTGCAACAGCATATTCCTGAGCCTGCTTAAGGGACAGATTAAGACTTGCCTTTTGCCCCTGTGCAAAAATCATTGCAGGAGGGAGCAGTAAGAAAATAAAAGTAAAAAGTGCTTTTCGTTTCATATTCAATGAATTATATTCATACTGATGATCTGTATTTTACATAGTTAGTTTCCTGTTGTAATAGTTTATAAGTTCAAGACCCTTTTGGGTTGATATCCCCCTGAGGTAATTGACATAAAAATCCCGGAAGATATTTCGGTTGCTGTTGTTCTCCGACCTGTAGATATCCTTCTCTCCCGGCATTCTAAGCACCTCATTAAGACATTGATTTATAAGATCTATATCGATATCTTTCCTGAAAATGCCTTCCTTAATGCCTCGCTTCAGCATGTCTATGTTATTGGCTGAATAAGGCAGTTCACCACTCTCGATAAGATTCTTTACTATGTTGTTGTAGTATTTTTCCATATCAAGTCTGAATGCAGGGCTCATATTTTGGAAATGTTCGCACATCATATCGAACAGTCTGAATATGGCTGCAATTACATTTTCCGATTCACCAAATACCTTCACCACAGCTTCTTTCTGTTTGACAGCCATCCATTTCAATACCCCGGCAAGCAGCTCATCCTTGTCTCTGAACTTCTCGTAAATCGTTCTTTTTGATATCCCCAGTTCATTAGCAAGCATGTCCATTGTTACGGCTCTTATTCCATATGTACGGAACATTAAAGCTGCAGCTTCTATTATTTTCTGTCTGTAATCCATGCCTTACTGATATGCGGCGCGAAAATGAGAAAACTTTTTAAGTTTACAAAGTTTTCTTCGTTAAATTTTAGAAAAAATCCGTAAGACGCGGGGTTTTACCGGTGAATGGGGGAAGGGCATAACGGCACAACGGTGCAACGGTGCAACGGCTCAATGGTGCAAAAGGGTACCCCCGTAACACATTGATTATGTTTACTTATACATCCCCCTAACCCCCTTCAAAGGGGGAATCACCTGGTGCACGCCGTAATGCCGTAACGCCTTAATGCCGTAACGCCTTTAAAAATTACCGGTATAGATACAGGAAGCCCCTGTACTCCTTGCTGTCGTACCTGATATCGTCCCAGCCCAAAGCACGAATTATGTAAAAATAGATTCCCGGACGGGCCTCTATTGATGAGTTATTGACCTTGCCATCCCATCCTTCCCACGATTTCAACCTTTCACCTTCACCTGTAAAACCATATACTTTCAGTCCCGACCTGCTGAATATCTCAACATTCAGGTATCGCAGCGATGTGGCTTTCACGATGAACCTGTCGTTATATCCGTCATCATCGGGCGAGAATGCATTGGGAATTGCAAGTGATGATGGTTCAACGTATATACTGTCGAGGCGGACTGAATCGAGACAATGCAGATCACTCTCAATTTTCAGTTTCGGGTAATAGCGGCCGGGTTTGTTGTAGATATGTGGTTCCGGATTCTCAAGTGACGATTTTGTTTTATCACCGAAATCCCACTCAAAAATTGTTCCTCTTACTGATTTGTTTGTAAACACAACTTCAAGAGGAGCTTCCCCAGACACTGGCACAACATCGGCATCTGCCTTTACATGTATCGATTCGTAGAAGAAAGACGCCTGATTCTTACATCCGAGAGTGGAAACCTCAAGCTTGTAGGTGACATCATCAAGAGGCGGCCTTCCGATAACAGGATCTATGTTGACAGAAGGAAAGGGTATTATTGATGAAGGAGTGGAAGACCACAGGAAAGTCAGTTCATTATTCATTGAGATAACAGCTGCGTTTGTGGGATCCCTGTAATAAAATGTCTTTACAACTGATTCCGCCCTGCCATCGAGTGCAATCCTGTAGCAGAGCTGCTGTGCAAGCGAGGCTTCAGCTATGGGGACTTTATCCATGACTATCCAGGCTACAAGACTGGTATCACATCCCGAAGCTCCAGTAATATCGACTTTATAACCACCTTCATCAAGATTATTTGAGGTGGATGCTGAAACTCCGTTATCTGTCTTAATAAAGATACTGAAACTCTTTGAAACATCATTCCATTTATACCAGGAAAAAACAGATGACCCTGTACATTTGGGATTTACAGCTGTTAGAGTTCCTTTCTGAGTCCCGCTGGCATTGCAGTAAAAAAAGACCGGGTGTCTAATTGCAGGCATCGACGGATATGAGGTGTATCTTACAGAATTAGATCCGGGGGCAGTAAGTTGAGCCAATAAAGATAATGGCATCAGCATGATACTGATTAAGATCAATAAACGCACAGGCAGTCTCAATTTTTCTCTGATAACGGTTAAAAAGACCGTATTTGTATAATAAGTGCAATTATAATAAAAACGATCTATAAATTCGAATATTACCGGAAAAGGTATTTTGCTATTTTTGCAGAAACTCGTTGCGAAAGTGGAGACGCGTTGCGACGCGTTTATTTGATAATTTCTTATTGAATGACCTATAATTACCTGAACGACCTGAACCCGGCTCAGAAGGAGGCAGTATTGAATACTGAAGGTCCTGCACTTGTTATTGCCGGGGCAGGTGCAGGCAAAACAAGGGTACTCACATACAGGATAGCTCATCTCCTGCAGAAAGGTGTTCCTGCCGGAAAAATACTAGCCCTTACCTTTACCAATAAAGCTGCCGGTGAGATGAAGGAAAGGATATCCAGGATATCCGGACCTGACATTGCCCGCTTCCTGTGGATGGGTACTTTTCATTCAATATTCGCAAGGATATTGCGCCGGGAAGGAGACAGACTGGGGTATAAATCCAATTTTACTATATATGATACTTCCGACTCAAAGAGTCTCGTGAGATCAATTATCAGGGAATTGAATCTCGATGATAACATCTACAAACCGGGAGTGATAACTGCAAGAATTTCGGCTGCAAAAAATAATCTCGTTACGGCAAGTATGTATGCTGCTGATGGTTCAATGGCTGAATATGACAAAAGTATCAGGATGCCTCTTCTAGCTGAGATATTTAAGACATATTCCTCAAGATGTTTCAGGGCAAATGCAATGGATTTCGACGATCTGCTGTTGAACACCAATATTCTTTTCAGGGACTTTCCCGATGTCCTTGCTGCCTACCAGGATCGTTTCAGCTATATCCTTGTGGATGAATATCAGGATACCAACTATGCCCAGTACCTTATAGTAAAGAAACTGGCTGCAATCCACCACAATCTGTGTGTTGTAGGTGATGATGCCCAGAGTATCTACTCTTTCAGGGGTGCAAGGATCGAGAACATCCTGGAATTCAGGAATGATTATGCCGATTACCGCCTCTTTAAGCTTGAACAGAATTACCGTTCCACCCAGACAATAGTCAATGCAGCTAATGCCATAATTGCTAATAATACCGGTCAGATCCATAAAAAGGTCTTTTCTAAAAACGAACCTGGCGAAAAGATCATGGTTATGCAATCTATGACCGATATGGAGGAAGGTTTCAGCATTGCCTCAGATATTTTTGACAAGAAATATTCACAGCAGCTTAACTGGTCGGATTTTGCGGTTCTGTACCGGACAAATGCGCAGAGCAGGATATTTGAAGAGACTCTGAGGAGGAAGAATATTCCTTATAAAATATACGGAGGCTTATCTTTTTATGAGCGTAAGGAGATCAAGGATATCCTTGCATATTTCCGGATGGTAATAAATCCGGAAGATGAAGAAGCTCTGAAAAGAACAATAAATTATCCCAAAAGAGGGATAGGTGACACCACTGTCAATAAGATACTAGAACTATCATCAGATCAGAATGTATCCGCCTGGCAGATCCTTTCAGAAGCCGAAAAACATTCTGACCAGTTCAATAAGGGAACACTGGGCAAGCTTAAAGGATATACCGACCTTTTAACTGTACTTTCTGCCGATATCGCTAAAGCCGATGCCTATACAAAGGCAAGAGAGATTGCAACAGGTTCAGGAATAATGAAAGATCTGAGAGACGGTAAATTACCGGAGGAAGTAAGCCGTTATGAAAACCTTGAAGAGCTCCTGAATGCTATCAAGATGTTCACGGAAGCTGCTGAGACTAATGGTGAACCTTCTAATCTTGAAGCATATATGGCTAATGTAGCGCTTCTTACCGATCAGGACAATGAGAAAGAAGAGGACAGGGATAAGGTCACCCTCATGACAATGCATTCCGCTAAAGGGCTGGAATTCAAGCATGTATACATTGTGGGTCTGGAGGATACACTTTTCCCCTCTCCAATGTCGGCCGGCAGTTCAAAGGAGCTTGAAGAGGAAAGGCGGCTGTTTTATGTGGCTCTGACAAGAACTGAAAAACAGGCTACGCTTAGTTATGCCCTTAACAGGTATAAATGGGGTAACCTTGAGAGATGCAGCCCCAGCAGGTTCCTCAGGGAAGTGGGACAGGAATTCCTTTATTATCCACAGACCGGAGGCAAACCTTTTACTCAGAAACGTATTCCCGGTGAACGCCCGCAATCATTAAAGGAAGAACCGGCTGAATTCAGTAGAACCGGGCGGTTCAAAAAACTTCATCCTTCAGAAGAGAAATCAACAGTTGTATTTGAAAGTAATGACCCTTCAGAATTCTCCGAAGGTGATCCGGTACATCATGAAAGATTCGGTAACGGAATAATTGTATCGATTGAGGGAGTCGCCCCCAATGTGACAGCCTCAGTGGCTTTTGAGAACAACGGGACCAAGAAGCTTCTTTTAAGATTTGCCAAACTCAGGAAGCTATAATCACTTCTTCCCGGTCCCTCCTGCCTGATCGAAATTCACCTGTCTGAGCGGATAACCGGCAACAGATATTGTATGGCTTAATCCCCTGGTTATTTCTTTTGTGTCGGTCCTTAACTGCAATTCATTCTTTTCATTATAAGACTCCATTGCAAGGACCGCTCCATCAGCCAGATCGGGATGATCGTAATACATAGGGGCTCCTCCTTTTGAATAAACGCGTTTATCGGAGTAAAGCTTAAGGTCACGTGTAACCCATAAATTCCCGTGTTCTTTTGTTTCAGGATCATTATACAGGTATTCATCACATTTAAGGCCTGCGATTATTTTACTGTTACCTGTTTTTGTTATCACAACTTCTGAAGTTCCTTTCCTGGTTCTTTTCTGAACTGACGCCTGGCTCTCCGCTGTCTCCTCCGGAACTTCACTTATCAGCCCAATTTTCATGGCTCCCATATCAGACAGGACAATGAAAACTTTGTTCACCGCATCATAAACGCTTGTCATTGCCATCTCCATCTGTTCCCCGTCAGAAGTACCTTTTAATTTAGCTTCGAACCCCCCATCAGTGGAAGAGTCGTTGAAGTATACGTACATATCGCTCCTTACGACGTCCTTCTTATCATACATTTCGGTAACCATATAGATGCGGTTGTTGAAGTTATAAGCTTCACTATATTTGGCAGTAATTTTACCGCCAAGCAGATTACCCAGGTTTATGTTTTCCGCTCCCTGTCTCTGAGGTGTTTCAGCTCCCTGAGGCTGAGTGCCGGCATTCTGCTCCTGAGTCGCTTCCTCCACTCTTTTATTAATCGCTGTATCAACTTTGTCTTCTATTCTCTTGTTTATTGCCTTGTTAACCCTGTTCCGGAGAATATTTCCTACCTGGCAAAAAGAAGTTGAAGGCATCAATAAAATGAGTGTTGCTGACAAAAGAATAATCCTTGTTTTCATCTCTTTATTTTTTAACAGGTATAAATTATAAAGTTACGAAAAACTGAATTAACAAAGGTTACTTAAATCAATAATCATTTCCGCACATAAACTGATCGACTGCCTTACTTTCAGGCCGTATTTTAAAATCCCTTTTTTAGGGGATAAAGATGCCTTTGCTTAAGGGTATTTTTGAAATGTTATTAAGAATTATTTTATAAACCAATAAAGACTTTTATGAAAAGCAGAATTTATTTTCTCGTTTTAGTGCTTGCAGCACTTACCTTGTCATGTTCAAAAGAACAGGAAGAAGAAAACACCTATCCCACCAGCGGTCTGGTCTCATATTTCAATTTCGACGATAACCTGTCTGATCAGATGGGTTACATCCCTGCAGGGACAAATAACGGAGGTGCAACTTTTACAGCAGGACAGGCCGGAAAGGCAATCACTTTCAATGGTTCAAACCAGTATATTGATTTTGGCGAGAGGACCTTTAAGAGCGGAAACAACATAAGCACATCGGTATGGGTTAAGAGGACCGGAAATGCCGGATTATACTTTATTTTCAGCAATGATTTTGCAATGTTCACTCATGCAGATGGCTATGCAGGTATGGCTATATCAATACCTGGTACAACAAATGCACACGGGAGCTTGACAAAGGATGTATGGACACATCTTGCCGGGACATATGATGGTACAAACATAAAAGCTTACATTAACGGTGTACTTGCAGAGACTAAACCATGGCCCGGAAATATAGCTGATCTCGACGAGACCTTTAAAATCGGGATGTTCTTCAACGAATTCTGGAGCGGAAGTGTTGATGAACTGTTCATTTATAATAAAGTTCTTTCTCCGGCAGAAGTTGAGCAGTTATATAATTACCATAAATAATTAGCCAACAATTAAGAGAAATGCCGGAAAGGTGATGATCTTTCCGGCATTTCTTATTATTTGGTAAGCTGAAGCCTACCAGTATTTGGTCTTTATTGAATCGATGGTTACTGTAATTGCAGATTCAAGTACTTCCATTCCTGATTTCACCGATTCAGGGCATTTTTCAAATTCACCCATGAAAGCTTTACCCGCCTTATCATATTCTTTTATCCTTTTTATCAATGAGTCAAGCTTTGGTTTTGCCTCCTTTGCCTGTTTGATGAATAGTTCCGGTTTGTCAGAAGCCCTGGCTTCAAGTGATTTTGTCAGTTCTGACAACTCATTCAAAGCCTTTAAATAATCTGCCGCTGATGTCTTGTCGAACCTGTCGACACAGTCACCAAGATTTCTGGCCCCTGCCATGATGTCTGAAATACCTTTGGTGCTTACAATTATACTTTTAGTCTTTCCGCAGCCGCAATCTTCCGGAGAATACGGGAGTCCGACCTGCCGGGGTTCAGTTGTCGGCGGCGGGGGTGAGACAGGAGGTTCCTCCTCACCAGGCTCCGGAGGTGTGGGCTCCTCAACCGGTTGCTCCTTTGCAGGCGGAGTATCGGTCTTGGGTTTCGGTTCTTTCGGTGGGGTTGGCTTGGTTGGCTGAGGTGTCTGATCTGCCTTGGGTTTTTCCTGTTTCTCAGGTTCGGTTTTATCGCCTTTGCAGGTCTGCTGAATCCGTTCAATTCGCTGCAAATCCCTGTTGGCTTTATCCCAGCTTTCATTAGCGTCTTTCAACTCACTTTCGTGAAGAATAATCTGGCCGAGATTATCTCCGAACTTTTTGGCAGCCTCATGAACCCCTATCGCTCCCACCACTGCTTTTGTGACATGTGTTCCGAGTGCTTTTAAGATCGTTGTGGCTGATCTTTCAGCAAATTCTGCGTTCGTGGCGCTGGCTATCAATTCCGAGTATGATTCGCCTGCTTCGGCAATTTCAATTGCAGTCTCAACCGCGCCATGTGTCTCTCCGCTTCCTAATATTGTAAGACCTGCCTTGGCAAGAAGTTCAACTGTTGATTCCACAATCTCATCCCTAGCTTCTTCAAATTCCTCCGAGCCGGCAACTTCCTGCAGCTTTTCAGCTTTATCCTGGAGAATTTCGATAGCCGCCTTTCTCATCTTCTCAAGAGCTTCAACAGTCTCCTTATCGCAGTTGACGACTTCCACTTCAACAGTCGGTCCAGTTGTGTTGCCGCAATTGTCCTTCGCTTCAAGGCTTGCCTTTCCTGGTTTAATACCCTGAAGATCAATGTTCTTTGCCGTAGCGGTTGCAGTAAACACGGTTGGATTGCCTGACACGAAATCAACCAGTTCCTGTGCTTCATCAGGCATTGAACTATAGGGTATTGTCAACTTGCCTGACTTCTTATTGCCATCGATATCAAAGAGACCTATCTGCGGGATTTCCTGCCCGCCATTGTAACTTTCAATTTTAACGCATGAAGCTGGTTGGGATTTTGTATTTGTCTTTCCCTCAGGGCTTGTATATTCTACATACAGCATTCCTCTCCCGGGTGTTGAGCCTGTAAGTATGGATGAGGACTCGCCGTCTGGTTCTACCTTCATCAGATTGCCTGGTTCTACCCAGAACCGGAATTTCCCTCCTGCCGGCTTTCCTGAAGCTATAATTTCACTCTTTTCCCCTACGCATAGCTCCGAACAGCCATAAAGAGTTACTTCAGGTTTGTCCGTGGGCTTATAAGGTTTGATTGTCAGTTCCAGGGTTTTTTCACTGGTAATAAATTCTGTACCATTAGCAGTATGTCTTTGTCTGTTTTCGGTTTCTCTCCAGGTTGCCTGGTATCCTGAAGATGTTTTAGTAATATTACAATTCCTGCCGTCGGACATGTCACAGCCTCCGGAACATGAAAGACCGTATTTGTCAAGTTCACTGCTGGAATCTTTCCATTCGTCGTGAAACCTCCGCCTCTTGTCCGTCCCTTTGGCGTTTATCGTAATACCGACAGAGATATTTTTACTGTCAGGAGAGTAATAGAACATTATTGTAGCACCGGGGTAAGCAGATCCTGAAACATTTATATCACTGATATTTGCATCCACCAGTTTGCCGCCTATTATTTCCTCGTAGCTTGAATGTGAAGTGTGCATACCATCCCCTGAAACTGTTATGGTTCCCGGATCGCCCGAATCTGTATCATACTGGAATTCCCTTGCCGGATTCTCTGCCTGATTTTCAAAGACAGCCGTTACCTCTCCACGGGTCACTGTTTTTAAGCTGACATGCCTTTCCTGAGTCCATTTGAGATTCCCGGCATCAATACTTATCAGTGTGTCAAGTTGCAGTGTACTGCTTTGTGAAATTTTAGCCGTAAGGATCCATAGACCGCGAGACTGATTTCCTTCTCTGCCGGGATTTGAAGAGTTGTTCTCCTTCTCCTTATAGGGACCAAATGAAATTGGATTTTCCGGTAAGCGCGGATGGGCGGAAGAAGCAAGGACCAAAAGACCAAGTACAGATAAAAGTAGAAATTTATACATAATGGATATTTTTATTATCCACATTATTTACCAATTACAGGTAGAAGTGAACTTATATTAATTTCATCAAGCAGTCTGTATATGTAGTAATAACCATCACCTACCTGGAGACAATTATTCATTTTGTTCTTAACGACTTCAGCACCAGGGATTTCAAGTACCATTATCTGGATTGCGGAACGTGGCAGGGTTTTGTTCCAGTATTCAGGATTCGGCCGAAGTACAGGCGTATCATTCTTCACGTAACCTATTCTGTATACACTTTCGGGGTCGCCGAAATAGGCGTACCTGTCTTTTTCAGCCTCAGAGAACCGGTTAAATTCACTTTGAACTGCCGATACCATCACATCAGACTCTGCCTTCTCAGGTATGCATTTCCAGTAATTGATCAGGAGACGATACGCTTCACGGATAGTCACCTGTTGCCAGTAGGGTGGACGATCAGGGTTATAAATAACGTAAATTTCACCATACCTGTCAATTCCCGGCTTAATAGCCTCCTTCACTCCAGGCTGGTAGAAAAGCTCATTTACCTCTGCTGTAGCCCGGCTCATAGCCTCTTCACTGAAGGCAGGATTAGTGGGACCAGAAGCATTGCTGAAATCAGTCTCATTAAAACCGTTATCCTTGTATTTATCAGTCATATTAACCTCCAACCTCCATTGAGGCGGTTCAATCGTCCATTGCACCTCCTTCCCTTTGTAAAGGCTCCATGTACTGAGATAGAATGCAATTGTCGAAGGCACAGGGTATCCATATTTTGAATTGCAACGTCCTATGCCAAGATCGTATATTGCATCGAAGCCTTTGTTTTCCTTCAGTACCGGGCAATTTCGGAAGACCTGAACAAGCTTTTCCAGTGCATTCAGGGCTACCTCCGACTCTGTATTTGTAAAATTGCAGGTTTTTCTGTACTGGTAGTCAGGACCAAGACCGTTAAGCATATCCCTTCTGAACTTAAATGTCCCGGGTTTTTCTGTGAGAAGAGTTTTGTCCTGTGCTGACAGCGGCTGGAAGATTAGCACAGTCAGCATAAGATATGCTGATAGTGTCCTCAAGATGATTTTATATATTTCCATCATAAGTGATACAATTTGTTACTACAATTTGGGATCGAACATACTTCCGGGATGTTCCTGTATATATTTTTTCAGCCGGTCAAGCGCCTTTTCCCTCAGTTTTTCAGCTTCCGGATCCGTCTCGTTGAAAATGTCACTTTCCTCAGTCTGATTGTCAGCTTCAGGGTTAAGTGATTTTGTGCCTTTAGGATATAACCTCATGGTCACATGAGCATATCTCCAAAGGTATTTGTACCCATCTTCATAAAGATAAGAGGAGCCTTCCAGAAAAAGGGTGAGATCACCAACAGGTCCAAGCAGATAGTCCTCAAAGCCGGTTGACACGAGAGGAGCAAGCGGATCACCTTCGCTTTTAGCGACAGGATCCTCGTCTCCCTCTTTAGGCTTCTGGTCATCGGTTCCAGTTGCCCTTATAATTATCGGTTCAGCTTTTTCATTTTCATAATATTCCTGATCGGAAAAAGCAGTTTTTCCGGGATTGTTCAGATTGCACTCCGGGTTGCATTCTTTAAGCTTTTCTTCCTCATCATCCCAGCACCTGGTTTTCCCGTTCCCTTCGGCAGCATCCGATCCCACTCCGTTTATCAATAATGCATAGCTGTTTTCCGGAGCGTTTTCCGTTGCTCCGGGATTCCTCAACTTTTCAACTGTTATCTGGAGACCGTCATTTTTTGAAACGCCAGTGCAAATCATCTCATATGATTTTACCCACTTTTTTTCACCCTTGATCTGCCTGTAGTCCTCTCTGGTCTCATGCCGCGATATCTTAAAAGGATACTTTTTTGAATATAATTTTGCTGAGTAGTCAGGACTGTAAACATCTACCATTGAGCTACCTGACAGTACGGTGATACGTGACTTACGTTCGTCAGTCGTCAGAGGCCGGCCAAGTGATCTCAGCATCCGGATGACATCATGGCTCACAAGGCACTCAAGTGTTGTTGAATAGATGCAATCTGTTATATGATCTGATTCCTTTTTGCCTTCTCCGTCAACTTTAACCTCTCTGTCAAACAGGAATAAGCTGATATCGGCATAAACCGAGTCTGCAGGTTTCAGTACTCTAACTGTGCATTTGTCTGAAATTTCAACTGAGGAACCGTCTGATGCCGTGTAGCGGTGGACTACCTTAAGCTGATCATCAACGCCCTTGTCAGGAGCCTTGTATAAAGCCCGGGCAGTGCCTGTAATATCAGGTTTAACGCTAGAGTTGCCAAAGGAGCCGTATTGTGCGCTCAGTTGCAGGGTGGCAGTTGCCATGGCTTTTGATTCACAGCCCGATAGTTTTATTATTACCGGAACGGTTCCTTTAGCTTCGATGCCATAATACCTTCTTTCAAATTGCACTAAACGATCTCCGGTGACTTCAATAGTGGTAAAATCAGAAGCAAATCCCAGCTTCTCACCCGGACGGTGATAATTATACTCTACTTTAATGTCAGTCTTGCATTGCTCATCCGGAGCAACGAACACTGCTTTTGCTTTGCCATTCTCGTCAGTTTCTATCTCGTTTTTCACGAAGCTGCCTTTTGCCGTATGAAGTATCAGTTTCGCTGCCTTCAGTGGCTCACCATCACAATCCTTCAGTTCAAACTCAAGTGGCAGGTTCTCTTTCAGATTGACCTGTTTCCTGGCTGAAATCATCGTAACAGAAGCGTTCATCGCCACCTGGTTATATCTTATTCCCTGGGCTGCATCACGCTTTTTGAGCTCAAATTCGTGGATTGTTTCGTACAAACGTCGGGATCCGGCTTCTGTTCCTCCCAGATCAAGTGAGGCAAGCTCACCCTGCCATTTTGCATCGGAAGCTTTTTCGAAATGTTTGATCGTCTGAGCAACGGTTTCGCGCTTTAGCGTTACAAGTGTCAGTTTAAGGGTATAGGCACCTTCAGACCCTGAAATATCACCGAAAAGCTCATAGTCATAGTCTCCTCCCGCTTCCTGCCCGTTAAACGGACAGGGGTGAAGCCATGGAGGGGTACTGTCTCCAATCCTGCACGCAGGAAGAAAGGCCAGGCATTGTGAGGATTCCACTGTAGTGAAACGTCCTATGTATCCTTCGGAAGCGTAATGAAGCTGCTTCCACAGTGTACTATCTGCACTAGTGACAGGTTTTGTGGTATAAATATTCAGGTCCCAGCATTTGATCATACGCTGACCACATTTCGCACAGTCATCACTCTGCCCGGATACAAACTGTGAGTATCCTGTCAGTAAGGCAATCGTTAACAGAATAAGATGTTTCATAGGTCAGTCTGAAGTTTCAGGGTGAATTTGCAAGTTTAATAACAGATAATGATTATTTGCCAATCTACCGTGCAAGATTACTTATATCGATCATTTTTTGTTTATCAATGCTCCTAATTCTTTGAAAGGTAGTTTGTTCATGAACAAACTGACATAGTCGGTAAGCCCGTCATTTCTCTTTATAAACTGCTGAAGCTCTTCATATGAGGCTGGCTTGTATTCAAATGATATAAACTGTATAGCCGTTGGCGGGAGGGCGCGGTCCCAGCAATCCGGATTGAACCTCATGACTGGCATTCCCACGCCATCAGCCCTGATCCCTGAGATATCTCCGTCGTCTCTGCTTACAGATGCCGGTTTATTCAATTCTTCAGATGAAAGAGCACTGTATTCCTTTTTTAGCACATCATAAACCGATGTGTTTGCCATTTCCGGCGGTTTGAAATTCAGTTTTGCCCATTTTTCCAGGGTCTTTTGGTAGTTGATGCTGTCAATCTCTTTCTTTACCCTGTAGTAGGCCAGTTCTGCATCCACGATCTCCCTTACAGTCACAGGTTTCCAGATCCAGGGACGATCAGGGTTGAAGACGAGTATATATCCTCCCTTGAACAATATCACGCCCGGTGATATTTCCCTTTCAACGGGATTGGTGAGGTAAAACTGCTTCAGGTTTGCTAGTGCCTTTTCGAGCGGTTGTTTCAGAGCCGGCGGATCTCCGGTTTTAAATTCGCTCTCATCCATAATTTGTCCGATATTATGTATTGGATTGTTAATGTTTATCTCGGTTCCATGAGCCGACCACCCTGTTGCCTGTTTCATTTCGCCATTCTGCATATAGAAGTAATAGAATGCAAAATGGATATAGCTCATGACCCCGTAATAAAATGAATGCCTGTCATCATCACAAAGATTTCCGCCCATGATGACAATGGCATCAAATCCTTTTATCGGGTTGAGAACCGGATTATTGATATGGAACCAGTCGGTAATAACTTTCAGATTCCCGGAGTAGGTAGCAAAATCAAATCCGGGGCATTTATTGAGCTGGTTCTTAACGATATATTCTCCCTGCTTATCAGTCAGGAATCTGGTTTCCTGGGCAGTAGAAGCTTTTGCAAGAAATAGAAAAAAGAAGGCGAAGATTATCCCCTTTTTCATTATTATATTGTCTTTAGTTACATAAGGTATTACTTTCCGATCAAAGTCGAAATGTTCCGGATATCGGTCATTCCGAAAGAGAGCTCAAACCTTGCGAGATCACAACCGCTTCCGCTGCCTTTCTTCCTGTATTCGATGCATTCATCAAGCTGCTTCTTCATGTACTGCTTGTTCCGGACCGAGCTGAACCACATGAACTGGATGGCTGATTTCGGAAGGTTTCTGTTTAGATATTCAGGATTTACCTTCATGATCATCGGGAAGATACTATCCTGTCCTTCAAATCCATGTGAAGAAGCCACCCGTGAAAGCCCTCCGCCAAAATATGCCGGTTTATTGCGATCAGAAGCCGGTATCGCGGCCCATTCCTGATCAAGGAATTGTTTATTTAAAGATGCTGTAAACTGATCCTTTTCCCTGGAAATAAATTCTTTTGCAGCATTAAAAGCTTCTTCAACAGTAACAGGCACCCAGTATGGAGGTCGTTCAGGATCATAAAGAATCCATCGTTCGCCGTCATAGACGTCAATCCCGGGATCAATTGTTTCTTTTTTCAGGGGTACGGTGAAATACCCGTACTTGCTGTCAAAGATATCTGACCATCCTGGAATTAAATCATTGGTATATAGTGACCATGAAGGCGGCTCGATCGTATTGAATGTAACTTTCCCTTCTTTGTTCAGGAAGAATGACGAAAACTCAAAGGCTATCCTTGCCGGTACTCCATACCATACAGGTCGTTTACATGTCATTGACATCGTGTGAATTCTCGCTCTTCCGTTGAATCCTTTGATATCACTTAGGACAGGATTCTGTCTGACAACGGCTACAATGTCCTTTATCCTTTCAAAATTTGCAGTCATATCAGTTTTTGTGAATCCGCATTCCGATGAAGCGTAGTCTGTCCTGCTAAGAATTTCGAAGGTGCCGGGGCGATCAGTAAGATTGACCTGATCCTGAGCCTGGCCCCGAACGAAAAAGAATAAAAAGAATGTGATTGTGACTACTTTTGATTTCATATTTTTACTTTGCTTTCCCTCCGACACTGAAACCAGTCTTTGCGGAGCTTAAACCTGTCATTAATGAATAGCTTCCGGAGGTGCTCACACCAGCCTTTGTGACTCCGGGACCGAATGATGCAGAGGCATCGAATTTTGCTCCGACATCCTTGACCTCATTATTATCTGTAACGGTTACTTCCAGTCCGGCCTTAAATCCTGCCCCGATAAATCCTGCTCCCGTCTTTGCGCCAACCCCGACGAATCCGGTTGTCGTTTTCTTTACAAAATTCCTTTTTAATGAAGCTGCGACTCCGGCAGCACATCCGAACTCAATGCTCTCACAATCAAGTCCAAGGTCACAGGGCCCAAAGGAAATTTTGCCCTTAACTATGTCAGGACAAGGCATCGCCTGGGGTGTAGTCTTTTTTACCTCTTCAGGGGGGTATGAAGCAGGATTGGCATATACCGAACAGTCTGCACCGCAATCATTGTGTACCGGACCCATAAATGGTATCACATAGGCAGCGTAGGCATTACCGATTATTGTAAGTGCAACTCTCTGTATCTCATAAGCGTAAATTCTGCTCCAGTACGGACTTTCTATCTTTGAGTACCACTGCGCAGTGAATTCGTACATATCGTCAAGTATCTCCTTTTGCCTGTCTACAGTTTCATTGAATTCATTTATGTAATCATCCCAGTGTGACTGCAGCTTTTTATTGAAAATATTGGCGGCCGGACATTCTTTTGTGCAATATACCCGGTGGCACTCTTCGATGCACCGTGATTCTGATCCGCAACCCTCGGCACACTTAACCATTTCATTAGTATAAGCTTCTCTTGTTTCAAAGTAAGCATCGGCTTCCTCGCTGATCTCTTCCCTTATAGACTCCTCAACCTCTGAAAAGTCATCAGCCTCATCTTTTGACTCATTGAAGAAGTACTCAGTAAGGCAATCAAGGGCAAACCTTTCATTAGGATAGTCACGGAGAGCAGTATTTGGCGGAAGATCCGGCACTTCCATATGAACCTCCAACATCTCATCGACAAACTCCTTCATAAGGGAGTGATACCTCGTAAATGCCTGGACTGCCGCCGAATATGCACCTCCCTCATTCCAGTCGGCGACCATTGTACAGTTTGGGAAGGTGGGCATTTTCACCCTCTCCACCGAACGCTCTAACGGGGCCAGGGCATCAGGAGGATTCATCTGGTTACGGGTTTCATTCCAGAATTTTTCCTTTTCACTTTCCCCTCCGGGGGAGTTTTCTGCCTGCGACTGGAGATATGCGAAATTATTCGAGAGCTGGCTATATGACGCTCCCATACCCTTGACACCTGCAAAGAGTTCAAGAATGGCATCCTGCAGACGGTTCTGCTTTATATAAAGATCACAGAGCGATGTGTGTGCCTGGCTGAAGTCGGGATTTATCTTGAGCGCCTGCTTATAATACGATTCAGCCTTTACCATGTCATTAAGCTCGAAGTAGCTGTTCCCGATCTGAGTAAGAACCAAGGGGCTCTGTGAGAAGAGCTGGTTTGCATAAAGCAGGACCGGAAGAGACATCGCAACTGAGTCGATATTTCTAAGGTATGCACCGAAGTTGTTAACACTAAGGGTATCGTTCGGCAATGCCCTTACCGCAGATGCCAGGTAAACACATGCAATATCATGGTCAGTCCCGAATGTCAGTTTGAGTCCGCCGGTGGTTGTGAGAGTCCGTACCTCGTCAAGTTTAAATCCGCCTTCATTTGCTGTTTTCAGGTCAAGGTCAAATTGTGCTTTAGAGACCGCATCAAGGGCTTTGTAAGATCTGTTAAAATATCTTTCAGCGATAGCAATGACATTCTCTTTTGAAATTTCTGATGATTTAACACTTATAGTTACAGGCTTGCTGCTTTCCTCCTTCTTCGCCTGGCTGCTGCCGAAGCTTACAGGTGGCTGACTCCCGCCGAGCTGTGTTGCCAGTTTTTTTATCTCGGCGTTGGCCTTCGCAGCTGCAGCCGGATCGTCCCAATTTGTCGTTCTCCTGATTTCAGCCATCCTCTGCCTGATCTGTTCCGGAGACTGGCCGCTCTGACCGTTCATCAGAACAGACACAGACAGCATCAAAACCATAAGCAAGTATCTCATGCAATCACATTTTTAGATATATGCACAGATCTGTATTCCTGTAAAAAAGACAATCAGTTGTCTTCCGAATAGTAAAGTTTATACCTGTAGGCCCCCTGCAGAGCTTTAAGGTACTCCGCTATTGCTTCCAGAGATGCCAGTTCCTTCCCTTCTACCGGCATTTCTATGCCTGTCTGTGCCTTTGTTGTTTCTGCACTTATCTCACCAAAATTTCTGAAGTCGGGCATAGATACCCTGACTATTTGAATATGTTTTCGAAGGGCAGCCCTGTACTGAGGAGTGAACCTGTTACAGTAGGCTATCTGTTCATTTTTTATCTTCAGACTTAGGGAGTCCATAACGCGTGCCTCCCTGTCAGAAACTATACCCATCATGGATGTAAGCTTACTGTTCCAGGCCTGAATCCGATCAAGCATCTTCTTCATTTCCGGGTCATTTTGAATAGAACTGTAAAGGCCTGCTATCCGGCTGTTGATCTCATTGATCTTTGACAAAGCCGCCTGTTGAGAAACATTGGTCTTGTACAGGTTACCGGCGTAGTTGTTCCTTGCTGCCTGGCCTGGATTATTCTTTGCATTTGCCATGGCTTCAGTTGCATAGGCTTCCGTATAGGCCTGCTTGCCGGCCTCACTCATTTTCGAAAGGTTCTTTACCTCATCCATAGTCATGTTGGCCTGCTGAGAAAGCATTTTGTTGGCAAGTGCCTGTTTATCAGCCTCCGACATGTTCTTCGCATTTTTCATCTTGTCGATGTCAGCCTGTGAAATACCATACATCTGTGACATCTGTTTCATCACATTCTCCTCTGCCACATCAGCATTGGATTCCATGTTCGATTCAACAGATTCCCTGATCCCTTCGATCTCATTCTCCAGCTCGTCCCGAATAGCGCTTACTCCGCTGACAAAGTTCTCAACCGATGCCCTTGTCACATTGCATGAATCTTTAGGAAGGGCCGGTATCCTCTTCATATATACCTGTGCCCGTGTCTGTGCAGCTCCGTTAAGAACAAGACTGGCAGCCAGAATTATAAATAATATCCGTTTCATCTGTTTGCTTAGCTTTTAATTGTTCATTATGTAAATTATTGTGAAACCTGAAAAGGCATCCTTACAGTTTTATGAACTCTACCCTGCGGTTAAGCGCTTTGTTTGACGGCGTATCATTCGGTGCTACTGGCTGGTTCTCGCCCAATCCATCAGATTCAAGCCTTGACGCATCTATTCCAAAGGTTTTCACCAACTCGTTCTTGACCGCTGCCCCTCGACGTTTTGACAGGTCAAGGTTTGAGGCATCGGCACCATCAGCATCGGTGTGGCCTGCAATCTTAACACGGAGATCGGGATTTTCAGTCATTACTGTCGCTACTTCCTTCAGTGTACCGTAAGATTCGGGTTTAACAACATCCTTATTAACATCGAAATATATACCGTAACTTACCAGTTTGCCTTCAGTAAGCAGTTTGCTTCTCATATCGGGAGCTGCCGTGGTGATCTTGATATTTGAAATGTATGAACCTGATGAAGCACCTCTGTACAGCTTGAAGCATAAACGTTTGAATTTTGTTCCTTCGTAGATATTGGTTGGCATATCAAGCACTTTTGCACCTTTATTATATATACGCACTCTCCGGTTCTGAACCCAGACGATAACATGGTTTACTTTTTCAGCTTCAACAGTGTTCACCTGTGAAGATCCTGACAGATATTCGTTTGACCCTTTCCTGTATCCCCTTGTGATCCAGTTCTGTTTCTCCATCTGAATATGAATTCCTCCTGTTCCGGGATTATTATCCTTATTCATTTCGCTGTGACTGTCCTCTCCAAAAAGGACCATGTCAGCAGCGATCCTTAATCCACCAGGTTTCGGAACTATATCCATTTCGATGATGAAATTCTGCGGGAATTCAATGTCTTTCATGAACCAGTAGGTTCCTTCTCCACTGTTCAGGTTTAACCAGTTACCAGTTGCAATATTGAGTGAGTTGATCTCTCCGGAGGCATCAGTTGTCCATAATGCAGGAAAATCTCCTACTGCATCCTGGCTGAAATCTTCATATAATATGATTTTATCACCCGGGACAAAATCATATCTCGAGTAGGCCTGCAGGGAAGTAGCTTGCTGACCTGTTGCCTGCTTTCCGGAACCGGCATCTGTTTGTCCTCCGGATTGAGCATTCTGATCTTTTTGAGTGTCAGCCGGCTGATCCTGCCCGGCATTCTTAATGTCCTCCTTCACGGCATTCTCAACAGCATCAAGGCCTTTATTTATAGCCTGATCGGTCCGTTGATTTGCTCTTCTGTTCACTGCGTTCTCAACTTTCTTCTTGAGATCGACTTTTATCTGACTTTCAGCATTCGTTGCCAGGCTCAACAG
>MWDJ01000038.1 GCA_002070505.1 Bacteroidetes bacterium ADurb.Bin145
TACAAGAGATGAAAATGGGTATCTCCAAATAAGAGAAGATCAGGCCGAAATTGTCAGAAGAATATTTAAATTGTCTGAAGAAGGCATTGGAGTGTACACAATTGCCCGGCAACTTAATGCTGACGGAGTACCTACAAAATTCAATTATTATGATGGAACATTTAAACGCAAGGATAATTACACAAATCAAATTACCAGTCACAACAAGAGTGATGTGCGATGGCGTGGAAATGTGGTGCACCTTCTCTTAAAGAATACCATTTATAAAGGTTCTCGCAAGTGGAACAATGGTTTAAATGAAACCAAAGTTCCAGCAATTATTGATGAAATCACCTGGGATCGGGTAAATGCAAACTTAAAATTGAATAAGAAAAATGTTGGGAAAAGGGATGAATATCATTATCTACTTAATGGTTTGGTGTTTTGTGGAACGTGTGGAAAAGAATACAGAGGTAAGAAAAGATTGAAAGGCCGGGATAACGCATACAAATGCAAAAGCAAGATGCGTAATGCTCAGTCTTGCACTTCACGGGCATTGAGTATACCAAAGTTGGAAACATTTATTATAAAACACCTATTCCTCTCGAAAGATTTGGAAGAATATCTTTCAGGGTTATCAGGCGATAAAAAAGATATTGATGGTATTACAACCAAGCTTTCCTCACTGTGTATGGAAAATGAGCGGAATAAAGCAATTGAAAAGAAAGCTTACGATCGTTTGTTGGATCCCGATTTTTCCGATGATGAAATCATAAAAGAACGATTAAAGACTGTAAAAAAGAAAATTCAGGACAACGATATCGCTATAACTGAATTGGAAAACAGGTTAATCGAAAGAGATCAGAAAAACCGAACAAAACGGATTAAAAATACAATTGGTAAGTATAAACTTACTACTGGTTTTGATGAAACAAAGGAATTGGTACACTCATTGATTAAAAAAATTACTATCCAGCACAATAATAAACCTGACTCCAGGGGTGGTTATTTCTTGATAAAAATTGAATACAGAGGATTTGAAGAAAGTATAATGTTTATGACCGATTGGGCTGCATTAAAATGGTATCAGGTTGGTTATTACAGGTCACGAGCAATAACAAAAGAAGATTTGCAAGACGATGTTGATCTACTGAAGTACTTTATTAAAGCCAGTGGTAAGAAAATTCAGGTGCCAAAAGATTTTGTGGGATTTGAAGCCTATGGAGGAGGTAAAGGGGAGTCAATTATTGAACTGAACCCGGATGAATTAATATATTTCGATTAAATGCTACCTTAATTATCCGAATGAATATATTGATTTTTTTCGCAGCAGAGCCAGTCATCGGGTCAGGAAGGTGCTTTCGGGTTCTCTCAAGATGTGGTATGTTGAAAAATTCTTTTTTAAATTCATGTATCGCTGGTTGCAGTGATTCATTGGTCTGATATTTCATAAATATCCCTTCCAGTCCATTTTTATGTTTATACAGATGCTTCAGACCTTCAATGAATGTCAGCAGGTCAACTAAATTAAAAGTGCGGTGTACAAAACCGTCCATCTTCTTCAGATGTTGTTCATTGTGGTTGAGAATGAAATCATATGGGGAATCTCCCATGTATGCAAGCATTCGTTTTGCATTTTTTACAATGGAAGTCCGATTACCCCATGAGATTGTTGCAGAAAGAAATCCTGATATTTCGATATCTTCCTTTCTCGTGTACGAATGTGGTATTTGTATTGGGTCGAGTTCAATAAATGTCGGGTTGTTGTATAGAGCAACCTTTTCATCAAGAAAATCCTTCAGTTCTTTTAAGTCTTGTCCCATGCAACTATCTTTATGCATGGCAAAAATACTAATAATGGCAAGGGTTTCCTACGCTACCTTAATTACCCGTCTCAACATGTATTTGAGATGGATGATCCGAAAAGACAAAAATGGAGTCGATTTTGGCATCTGGGATTCAATATCTCCATCAATCTTATCATGCCCGCTTGATGTGCATTCTGGAAATGTAGCCAGGAAACTTGGCCTTTTAAAGCGCAAACAAAACGATAGTAGAGCCGTTGCTGAATTGGATAGAATGTTAAGAAGTTTTGATGAAAAAGATCCTGTTAAGTATGATTTTGCATTATTCGGTCTGGGTGTTTTCGAAAAATTCTGACTTTTTTTCTAAATTTGACATAAAGTACCTGTCGATTAAAAGATATCCGGACAACTATTAACCACCACCAGGGATCAAGTTCCGGCTATTGACCTCTCTCCAGTTTTCTCGTCATAAAAGTCAATAACAATAACAATTTTATTATATTTGAACCCAGAGTGATGGAGTTCACTGTAACTGTCATAAATGACTGATAACTCCTGCTTAATTTAAGAGTCATTTATGAAATCAATCAATTACATATACTTAATGTGACCTTAAAGGGAAATAAACCTGTTTCCAATCTTTAAACTATTATTAATGAAAAATATTCCATCCATAAAATCCGATATTGAACGATTAAAGACAATAGCAAGAAATGTTAATGATCAGCCGGTATTAACTTCGCTTAATGAACTTTCAGGTAAATTGATATATAACCAGTTCTACCTCGTCATCGTCGGGTTATTCAAACGCGGCAAATCTTCTATTATCAATTCGCTGATTGGCAGGGAGCTGGCTCCTGTTGCAGTGACACCGCTGACTTCAGTCATAACTTTTTTTCAATATGGCTCAGTTACAGCTGCTGAAGTATATTTTAAGAATGGCAATCATGTACCTATTGATCTGCACGATATTTTTCTTTTCATATCTGAAGAGAACAATCCAAGAAACGTTAAGGATGTAGAATATGTTAAAATCTGCACCAAGGCTGAAATCCTTGAAAATATTATTCTGGTGGATACACCCGGCCTGGGGTCTGTCTTCAGCCATAACACCAATACAACAATTGAATTCCTGCCTCGTATCGATGCCGCCTTGTTTGTACTGAGTGCAGATGTTCCTATAAGTAAGGCGGATGAGGAATTCCTGAAAAAAATAAAGGATTTAATACCTGATGTCCTTTTCGTGTTGAATAAGTCCGACCTTCTTACCCGGGATGAGCTTGATAAAATGATCAGTTATAATAATCAGATGCTTAAGGAAATTTATAAGGATGAAACTAAAAATATTGAGCTTATCCCTGTTTCAACAAGAGACTTTTTCAAGTCTGTTGGCCGGAATGAAGTACAGGATCCGGGTAACATCGGATACCTTCGAAACAAGATTAATCAGAAAATTGTAGGATCGAAGGACCAGATACTTCTATCACGGAGCATAAGAATGCTGCTTTCCAATGCCGACCAGCTTCAGACACTGCTTAAGGTAAAATCAGACTCTTTACAATTACCTGTAAATGAACTTGAGAAAAAGCGCGAATCGATGCAGCAATCAATCGATTTTGTTGCTTCAGGGAAGGTTGATTTTGATGCAGTAGTAAAAGGCCGCGTAAAACAACTTATTGACAAGATTACGGAACAGACTGAACAAAAACAGAAAGATCTCTCCCTTTATTATTACAATCTTTTGGTTGAGAATAGAGTACAAACCTGGACTGAGCTGAAAAAAACGGATGCAGATGATTATTTCAGGAAACTGGCCAATCATATTTTAAAGGAATTTGATGAATTGAAAACAAGTCTTGAACAATCTGTCAGAGAAGAATTCAGCAACATCCTTCTTCAGTACAGCACACTTTCCCGGTCATTTCTTTCTGAAATAATTACACAGATGAAAGAAATACTCGGGATCAACATCGAAGGAATTATTTCTTCATTCGATCTGGATGTTTATACATCATTTTACTTTAAAACGGATACAAAATATTCAATCCCGTCAATCAGGACCAATATATTTTATAAGATACTGCCAGACAAAATAGTCAGATCAATGGTACTTAAACAGATCTATTCAAATTGTCTTGAACTCATTAATCCTAATTCCGGCAGAATACGGGGGGACATTGATTACAAGATCAGTGAATCATATCGCAAGTTCAGATATCACTTTGATCAGAAGCTTTACGACCTGCTCCAAAGTCTTAAGAATATGATAGAAGAAAGTATCAGGACTAAATCATCGATACATGAGAACTTAGACACAACACTAAAAAGTCTGAGATCTGAACAGGAAAATATTGACAAAATAGTAAAACAATATTCATTGACGGAGAAGGATTGAGATTTGCATAAAACTCAGCCTTTAAAATATCAGGAATCGAGCTTGTGCTGCTTTTTATATTACCGGGATTGCTGAAATTGATCTATAAAAATGCGGTGTGAAACAAAACAGTTGTAAGAATTCTTGTATGCCAGTTCAATTGTTTCAAGTGTTTCAGTGACCGTTCCAATCTGGTTCAGTTTGATCAGTACCGCATTGAGAACGCCTTTCTTTATACCTTCAGTAAGGATTCCTTATTTGTGCAGAACAGGTCATCTCCTGCAATTTCAATCTTTTTACCAAGTGTTCTGGTCATGTTTGCCCAGCCGGTCCAGTCATTTTGTGCCAGTCCGTCTTCAAGCATTAAATTGACTTCAACCGTTGGATTCCCGAGGGAATCCAGTATTTCCAATGCAATTTATTTTTTAATGAATTTAAATTATCAGCAAATTATTTTATTTGTTATTTCTATGAGTTTATTTATATCGGCATCATATTCCTCAGCATACTTCTTTGGGAATGTACCATAGCCCTTACTTTTTTTTGACAGTATGTCAGTCAGTATCTCCCATATTTTGGCTCGTTTTGCATTAATGAGTCTCTGAAGGCTTATTTTTTCTTTCGATGTACCATATTTCTCTGCAAGTTCAGATATATATCTCTTTGCTTCCTGAATCGAAGAAATATTTCCTGAAATAATTTCATCGTTAACATCTTTTATTAGTTCGCTGCAACAGGAACTACTTTGTCTCATCAGTATTTCTTCAAGTTCTACAAGAGATTTTTCAATAACTATCAAACTTGATGAAAGTGACCGTGTATGATTTTCCGACAACTGAATTTTCCTGCTCATTTATTTTAAAACCTGAAATTGTTGTAGATAAAGTAATTAAAATAACATTTCTTATTTCTTTCTCTTTACAGTATCTGGCAGCTGGTCATCGAGAATTGGCTTCTCAAGGAGATGGTCAGGCAGAAAGAATTTGTTCGCTATAAGTGTAGGAACTACTGCGCTTGCTATAACAACTCCTACTATGATTGAATATTGTTCAGTATTGATTATGTCATTAGTAAGACCATACAATGCTGAAATAGTACCGAATGTAAGCCCGGTTGACATTAGCAGTGTATAATACCATTTTTCCTTCTGGTGCTTTTTAAACCTGCTAATAACCGGATAAAGTCCGAATATTTTGAACAAGATTTTACCTCCAAAAAGAAGGATGAAAACCATAAATGCTCCAATAACTGCTTGCAGTGATACCAAAGCTCCTGCTCTAAGGAAATATATTGGAGTAAGAAAACCAATGGTCATGGTACGCAATCTCCTGACAAAGAAGTTATCTTTCTCGATTGTCTTTGCGAGTATCATTCCTATTATATAAGCTGGCAGAACGGGTTCACTGCCTGACCACAATGCCAGGACACCCATTGATAACAGAACAAATAAAAGCCATTTAGTACGAATTGCAGCTGTTTTAAAAGCGAAACGCTTAATCAGGAAATTTGTGATTGTTGGCAATATGAATATGAGGATAAGTGTAACAGCAATAAATATCAGTGTTCTGAATGTAAAAGGAGCGAATATAAGACCCAGTCCTATCACAGTTCCCAGGTCATTTACAAAACATGCACCAAGGATGCTTTTACCAAATGATGTTTTATTGAAACCATATTCAATCATTACAGCATATACAACCGCCATCGATGTTGTTGACAAAGCTATGCCAGTCAGTAAACTGGCTTTAAGTCCCCAGTCCAGAATAAAATATGCAATCAGTGATGCACCAATGAATGGAGCAAAGAAACCGACAAGACCGACAATCGTGATTTCCCTGAATTTTGATTTGAGAGAATCGGGATTTAATTCTGCTCCGGCAAGGAACGTAAGCATTATGGCAGCAAGTCCTGCAATAAATTTCATCCACTCATCGTCAAGTGCCAGCTTGCTTGTGAATCCAATTTTAAATGCAACAAAGCCGATAATAGCACCTATGATAATTTCCATAAGTGCATTTGAGATTTTCAGACGATTTGCCAAGATTGTAGAAACGAGTGCGGATAAAAACCAAAAAGCTGCAACTAAGTAAATACCTGTCATAAAACTCCTATCAATTAATATTTACAGGAGTTATCAGCCTTCGCGGTTAATGGCAAACTCCATCGCCAGCTGGCAAATATAATTATAATTTGAGTTTAAAGTATATGTTTATTACTTTCATATGTTAGTATGCAAAAATCATTGAAGTCCTTAAGGGGGTTAAAATATGTAAAACGTGTTTAAATAGCTCTTGATCAGGCTAATGAAGAGGAATATCAAAAGGCAAAAGAAATTGTCAAGCCTCTTAAGGATAAAGTTTCCCTGATCTGGAACGACAGCCCAGAATTAAAGCAGGTTATAAATCTGATTGAGGAGCAACTGCCATTAGGACCGCGAGGAAAAGGGCGGTCAGTCTGGACTGCACCGGGCTGTATTATCTCTAAGAATGAGGTTGCTGCAATTGCTTTTCACGATGCCGATATTCTTAAATATAATGTAGGAAAATTAAAAGCAACAACAGGACACGAGTCTCGAAAGACTTCCTGTGAAAATGAATTTTCGTATCACGGGAACCTATATAATATAATTTTGCTCTTTTGGGATTTGTGTTAAATGAAGAATTCTGATCTGTCCTATGTCAAACAGCTATTTCAGCTTCAAACAATTTACGATCCGGCAGGACCGCTGTGCATTTAAAGTCGGGACTGATGGTGTCCTGCTTGGAGCTTCAGCAGATACAGGCGGAGCGCAGAAGATACTGGATATCGGCACCGGGACGGGACTCATAGCGCTTATGCTTGCCCAGAGGTGTCAGGCGGAAATAACTGCAATTGAACCTGATAAGGATTCATTTGGACAAGCTTGCGAAAATGTCAGAAACAGTAAATGGCAAAAACGGATTAACATCCATAATTCATCTTTGCAGGATTTCAATCCTGGAAATTTGAAATACGACCTTATCGTAAGCAATCCACCATACTTCAGAGATTCGTTAAAAAACCCTGATCCGGCAAAAGCAGCATCGAGACATAACATAAACCTGTCTGAAAATGAGTTGCTTAAAGGAGTTTCAAGGTTATTGGAGGACACTGGGAAGCTACAGGTAATAATGCCTTATGCCGAGGGAAATATATTTATTGCTGAGGCGTCAGATTTCGGGTTATTCTGCATTAAGATAATAAAGATCAAATCTTTACCGACGAGTGATATCAGAAGGCTGATCCTTACTTTTTCCAGGACAAGACAGGAAGCAGTGAAGCAGTTTCTTACAATAGAACATGGGAGGCGTCACGAGTTTACCGATGAGTATAAGAACCTGACAAAGGATTTTTATCTGAAATTCTAGAATTTCTTAATTACCGGATCATTTCACTTTCCGGTAATCCATATTCCTCATTCATCGCAATGTTCAGTTTTTTCAATTCTTCGATAACAGGCTCATAAACCTGAGGAACAACCGGCCTGTGGACTCCGGTAAGGTTTAATTTACCGTCGAGGATCATTTTAACTGCTATTGATGCCGGTAATGCTACTGTCCTGGCGACAGCAGTATTAACTGATGGTGATCCGAAGTCGATCATTGATGATTTGATGACTTCCCTTTTACCGTCCGGATATTCAGCCAGGAAAACATGCTGCATCATTACTGTATCATTGTCTTCAGGACTGAGAGACATCTTCCTGATCATAATGTCGGATGTTATTTCAAATGGTGAGGTTATAGAATAGTCCAGTATTTTATTACTGAAAAATCCGAGCCATTCCAATGATCTCACAGCATCAGAATTCTCATTTATCCCCAGTTTTAATGCAATTCCTTTTTTAAGATCTGATTTTTCAACACCTGCAACAGATGAAAGAAAGGCAGAATAATCCATACCTCTATAATCAGCTCTGGCGTCGTCAAGCATATTAAGATGCTTCATGGCATCAAGCGTTTCGCACCAGCCTTTGTATCTGAAGGTTCCGCGGTACATAGTTACGGCTTCAGGGATGCCGTAAATATCTAAATAACTGATCGAGTCGCGGTTAGGATATACTTCAAGCAGCCCGAGTTGCGGGAAATTAAATGTAAACCTGTCCCTGAAGAGATCGATCGGTTCAATTTCAATAATCCTGCCTTTCTTCAGATATTTAGCACCATTGCGGCTTGCCATAATTACTCCTTTCGGGCTCCAGGAAAATTTATACCTCAGGGGATTATCAGCATTCTGAGGAGCCGGCAGGGCACCGCAAAGAGAATAGAATTCCTTTACCTTTCCTCCCTGGCCATGGATATGATCAATTATCTTCATGGCTGTCATGTGGTCTATACCAGGATCCAACCCTATCTCGTTAAGCAGCAGGACGCCGTTATCTCTGGCATCCCTGTCAAGCGCCTGCATTTCAGCTGATACATAGGATGTTGTAACAAGTGGTTTTTTATACTTAAGGCAGTTCTTTGCTACAAGGACATGGAATTTATAAGGAAGGAAAGATACAACGATATGGTTTTCATTAACCATTTCTTCAAGTGCAGCAACCTCTTCCGTCGACCAGCGGACAGCAGTCCCGAGGGGGTCGCCATTAATCATCCTGTCAGCTTTTTCCTTTGTGGTTGTGGCGATCGTTACCCTGAGGTTGTGCTGAAGTAGATATTCGACCATCGGTTTTACAACCAGGCCGGCGCCAAGGATCAGGATCTTTTTCATGGGTGCATAAATATACAAGGTAGTCAAAAACAGCGAAATAAAAAATGATATTTATCTGTATTTACAGAGGTCTCCTGCTTCCATAAAATTGTATCTTTGTTAACGGTCGAAAAACCGTTGCTGCGCTTATTAAAAAATGCCCGGGAACCAGAAATATGTAGAAACACCGCTGATGAAGCAGTATTATAACGTCAAGGCAAAGCATCCGGACGCTATATTACTGTTCAGGGTAGGGGATTTTTATGAGACCTTCGGAGAAGACGCCATTAAAGCTTCTGAAATTCTGGGCATTACTCTTACGCGAAGGGCAAACGGATCAGCTTCATTTGTAGAGCTGGCAGGATTTCCGTACCATGCTCTTGACACCTACCTGCCAAAACTTGTCAGGGCAGGGCAGAGGGTAGCGATATGTGAGCAGCTCGAGGATCCAAAGCTTGCCAAGAAGATCGTAAAAAGGGGTATAACGGAACTCATAACACCGGGAGTATCTCTGAACGATAATGTCTTGACGCATAAGGAGAATAACTTCCTTGCCGCAGTACATATCGACAAAAAGATAGCAGGTGTTTCTTTTCTTGATATCTCAACAGGAGAATTCTTTCTTTCAGAAGGTACAATTGACTATATAGATCAGTTGCTCAATAATTTCCAGCCCAAGGAAGTCTTGTATGAGAAGAAGAAAAAAGAGCTATTCCAGGAGAACTTTGGCACCAGATTCTATACATATAAGCTGGACGACTGGATCTTCACAGCTGAAGCTGCCAATGACCGTTTGCTCAAACAGTTCGAAACCAGTTCTTTAAAGGGATTCGGGATTCAGGGTCTTTCGTACGGGATCATTGCTGCCGGAGCTATACTTTATTATCTGGATATTACACAGCATGAACAACTTGGACATATAACATCACTGTCGCGGATCGAGGAAGATAAATATGTCTGGCTTGATAAATTTACAATAAGGAACCTTGAGCTTTTTCATTCTCCCTATGAAGGGGCCAAAACACTTATAGATATAATTGACCGCACTTTGTCTCCTATGGGTGGGAGGCTTCTCAAAAGATGGATATCTCTTCCTCTTAAGGATATCCAGCCGATAAATGAGAGGCTCGATATAGTTCAGCACATGGTTGAGAAGGGCGTTTTCAAAGATGAAATAACAATCCTTCTCAGGCAGATAGGCGATCTGGAAAGGCTTGCTTCAAAAGCAGCGGTGAACAGGATTAACCCGAGGGAAGCAGGACAGCTTAACAAAGCTTTAAGGGCCATCGGCAGGCTTAAGGAGCTATGCGAAGGCAGCGGATGCCTTCCTCTTGTAAAGACTGGCGAACAGCTTAATCCGTGCCAGTTCATTGCTGATAAAATTGAACATGATCTGAATAATGATCCTCCAATACAGATCAACAGGGGAAATATCATAGCTGAAGGCGTCTCTCCCGAACTTGATGAACTGCGGCTCATCCTTTACAATGGCAAGGACTATCTTGCTGATCTTCAGGACAGGGAGAGTGCAAGGACAGGAATATCCTCATTAAAGGTAGGGTATAATAATATTTTTGGTTATTATATTGAAGTAAGGAATACCCACAAGGATAAAGTGCCTTCAGAATGGATCAGGAAACAGACGCTGGTAAGTGCTGAACGGTATATTACTGAAGAACTTAAGGAATACGAGGATAAAATTCTCGGAGCTGAAGAGAAAATCCTCAGCCTGGAGACGAAACTGTTTAATGATCTTGTCCTTGCGATAATTGAATATATCCCGCTTATACAACTGAATGCAATGCTTGTTGCAAAGCTTGACTGCCTTCAATCGTTTGCGACAGTTTCTTCGGAAAACAATTATGTCAGGCCAATACTTAACGATTCAAGGACTCTTGATATTTCTGACGGCCGTCATCCTGTGATCGAGAAGCAGTTATCTGCCGGGGAATCATATGTGCCAAACGATCTTTTTCTTGATACCGAAGATCAACAGATTATAATCCTTACTGGGCCTAATATGTCGGGTAAATCTGCATTGCTGCGTCAGACGGCTCTGATTGTTCTTTTGGCTCAGGTGGGATGTTTTGTCCCTGCCAGAGCTGCCAGCATTGGTGTTGTCGATAAAATATTTACAAGGGTTGGAGCATCTGATAATATAAGTCTCGGCGAATCGACATTCATGGTCGAGATGAATGAAACAGCAAGCATATTGAATAATCTTTCAGAACGCAGCCTCATTCTGCTTGATGAAATAGGCAGAGGCACAAGCACCTATGATGGGATTTCAATAGCCTGGGCCATGGTGGAATATCTTCATGAGAGCAGGCTGAGGGCGAAAACACTATTTGCCACACATTATCATGAGCTGAATGAAATGGAGAATTCTTTTTCAAGAGTGAGAAACTATAATGTATCAATAAAGGAGATGAACAATAAAGTCATTTTCCTAAGGAAACTTAAAAGAGGCGGAAGCGAACACAGTTTCGGGATACATGTTGCAAAAATGGCCGGTATGCCAAGGAGTGTTGTAAACCGAGCAGATGAGATACTGAAGGAACTTGAACAGGGACATGAGAAAAAGGAACTTGCAAAACCAATAGCCGAAATTGCCGGACAGAGGGAAGGACTGCAGTTAAGCTTTTTCCAGCTTGACGACCCCGTATTAAAACAGATCCGTGATGAGATACTTGATCTTGATATCGACAACCTGACACCGGTGGAAGCGCTGAATAAGCTTTACAATATCAGAAAACTGCTGAAATGATTTGACTAATACTTTCTCTGATGCATAAAATATTGATTGTTGAAGATGAACCAAAGGTTGCTTCTTTTATAAAGAAAGGTCTGGAGGAGAATTATTATGAAGCGGATGTCGCGTATGATGGTATAATGGCTGAGAAAATGGCTGAGCAGAACAACTATCATTTATACATTCTGGATATAATCATTCCTCATTTAAATGGTCTTGAGCTATGTAAAAGGCTCAAGAGATCCAGACCATCAGTTCCTGTAATACTTCTTACAGCACTTGGCACCACCGAGGACAAGCTCGAGGGTTTTGATTCCGGAGCAGACGATTACCTTGTTAAGCCATTTGAGTTCAGAGAATTACTGGCCCGGATAAAGGTGCTTCTCAAACGCTCCGATCTTGATCTGGATACGGTTGCCCGACTGGTTGTAGAAGATCTTGAACTGGATCTGAACAAAAAGATCGCAATCCGGCAGGGGGTTGTTATTAAACTAACAGCAAAAGAGTTCCTGTTGCTCCAGTATTTTATGAGAAATAAGAACAGGGTTCTGTCGAGAAATGATATTGCTGAAAAGGTATGGGACATAAACTATGAAACTGACACCAATGTCGTTGATGTATATGTTAATTTTCTCAGGAAAAAAATCGATAAAAATTTTGACAAAAAACTGATTCATACCAGAATAGGGCTTGGCTATTCTTTCGGAGAAACTTAAGATGCAGATAAGGACCCGTTTAACATTACTGTTTCTGTTTATCGGCGGAGCTATTATGATAATAGCCTCATGTGCGATATATTTTTCTTCTGCAAGATACAGGAGAGATGACTTCTTCCAAAGGCTGGAGAATAAATCCACAAATACTGCCAAAATCCTTGTTGAGATCGATGAGATAGACGCTGACCTGCTTAGAAGAATTGAGAAGGATAATCCCATTAATTTCCCGGATGAAAAAATCATAATACTCAATTATAAAAATGATACTCTGTACACCTCAGATGAAGGAGGAGATATCAGGATAAATGAGGACATCCTTTCACAGATAAGATTGACAGGTAAAATACACTTCAGACAGAAACCTTATGATATCCTTGGCTATCTGTTTACTGAAAAGTATGATCGTTTCGTTGTAATTGCAGCTGCAACAGATCCTCTGGGGCTGTTAAAAATGAGGAACCTCAGGCTCATTCTGATAGTTGTGTGTCTTACCAGTCTGTTAATCTTTTCCATTGCAGGATGGGTTTACTCCGGGAAAGCTCTTGAACCAATATCTTCTGTTGTAAGGAGCGTCGAGGAAGTATCGATAAACAGTCTGAACCTGAGGGTAGATGAAGGTAATGGTACAGATGAGATCGCAAGGCTTGCCCGTACTTTCAACAATATGCTTACACGTCTGGAAGATGCTTTCAGCCTGCAGAAAGATTTTATTTCAAATGCGAGTCATGAAATAAGGACCCCCCTTACTTCAATCTATGGCCAGCTGCAGGTACTTTTGCTTAAGGAAAGGAAAAAAATTGATTACAAATCAACAATAGCCTCAGTGCTTGAAGATATCAGGAATCTTTCAGATCTGTCAAACAACCTTCTTCTTCTCGCACGTACAAGCTCAGGGATCACAGATAAAAGTGTTGATTTTATCAGAATGGACGAAATACTCTGGCAGGTGGCAGAGGACATTAAGAAACTAAATAAAGAGTTCGCAGTTAATATTAAAATAGGGATTGACTCTGCTACCGTAGATGCTGAGCAAATGCTTGTCCTTGGAAATGAATCTCTTCTGAGGACAGCTGTCCTGAATATCGTGGAGAATTCATGTAAATATTCGGATTATCATTCAGCTGATGTCCTGCTTGATTGCATTGATAATAAAGTCACGCTGACAATTACTGACCGCGGTATGGGAATTCCTCCCGAGGATCTGGATAAGATCTTTGAACCATTCTACAGGGGTAATAATTCCAAGACGATCCCGGGACATGGGATCGGGCTTTCTCTTGTAAAGAAGATCATTCAAAATCATAAAGGCACAATAACGATTTCTTCAGATTATAATGTCGGAACAAAAGTGATTGTGAAGCTGCCTCTTGCGCCTTATACAGAGCCTGCTACGGGCTTTTAATCGCTTTTTAATCTCAGGTTAATGCCAGATTAATGTCTTAGTTATATTATTGTTCCGTGTAAATCATTATTGATATGGAATCATCACAGAACAAAACAATAATCGGGATAGCTCTGATTATTCTTTTCCTGCTTCTGGCAGGCCTGGGATTTATTATGAATTCGAAGAACAAGAAGAATCTTAATGCAGAGAAACTCCGGTCAGAGTCCCTGCTGTCAGAAAAACTTCTGGTTGAGAAAGAGCTTGAAAAAGTAAAGAATGATCTGGTTTCACTGCAGGCAAAAAATGATGCAGATGTAAAGACTCTTGCTGATCTCAGATCTTCTATTTCAGATAAGGACAAGAGAATTGCATCTCTTTCGCGCCAGAACAAGACACTGACAAGTGACAAGACTGAACTGGCTGCTATAAGGCAGGCAAAAGAAACACTCGATAATGAACTTGCTGCACTGAAATCTGATTATGAACGACAGGTTTCACAGAACAATGAACTGCAGAAATCAATATCAGCACTTGAAGCTGATAAAGCGAATCTTGAAAGCCAGCTTAAAGAAATGACTCTTTACGATTCGGATAATTTCATGGTTTACGGATCACGGGGGAAAAAGAAGGAGAAGCTTACATTCTGGGCTTTCAGGACAAAGAAACTGAATATCAATTTTGAAGTACCCCAGAGCCTGACGGAAAACATGAATTTTAAGGTTACAACTCCCTCAGGTACAACATTGACCGCTGAAAATGCTTCTCTGACATGGGATATTGCTCCTGATCCGAAGAATTTCACAGCCAGCCTGTCATCCGTAACAGGGGAGTTTGAACAATCGCGTACTGTTTCGCTTACATACGCTTCCAAAGAAAAACTTGCTAAAGGTGAATATAAAATCCAGATACTCTGCAATGACAGAACAATAGGCAATTGCAGGGTCAGGTTAAAGTAGATTGGTTTGTTTGTTTTAATACTTTGTTTGGAAAGCCTGTCCCTGCGGCAGGCTTTTTTATTATTTTTTACGGCTGAATTTCGGTATATTTGTAATAAGCTGCCTTTTGGACTGAAGGATTAACAAATCCTTGATATTAATATTCTAATACAGAAAAATCATGGCTAATTCTAAGAACAGATATAAGATAGCAGTTCTCGGAGCAGGACACGGGGGTCTGGCAATGGCTGGCCATCTGGCGCTTATGGGTCACAAAGTGAATCTTTTTAACCGCGGAGAAGAACGGCTCTGGGGAGTCAGGTCTTCGGGGACAATTGAACTCACAGGTGAAATTGAAGGCTTCGGTAAACTTAACATGGCCACAACTTCTATGAAAGAGGCAATATCCGGAGTTGAACTCATAATGGTAGTAGTTCCGGCAAACGGCCATCGCTGGATGGCTGAACAAATGGCTCCATACCTGAAGGAGGGGCAGATAATTGTACTTCATCCCGGAAGGACATTCGGTGCTATTGAGTTCAAGCAGGTTCTGGAACGTATGAAAGTAAAAGCAGATGTTATTGTTTCTGAGGCTCAGACATTTATATATGCCTCACGTGCTACAGGGCCGTCGCAGGTTCATATTTTCAGAATAAAACATTCCATCCCTGTTGCATCGATAAGGGCACATCTCATTCCGGTTGTGATTGACAAGCTGCGATATTTCTATCCTCAGTTTGTTCCGGGAGATAACGTTTTTAAGACGAGCCTTGAAAATATCGGCAGTGTTTTTCATCCGGCTCTCTGTATCCTCAATGCAGGATGGATAGAGCATGACACTGATTTTGAATTCTATCACGAAGGGGCAACTCCTGCTGTAACAAAAATACTTGAGAAGATCGATGAGGAACGTGTAAGAGTTGCTGAGGCAATAGGAATAAGGGCCATATCTGCCAGGCAATGGTTATATATGGCATACAGCTCTGCAGGGAACACTCTGTTTGAGGCTATGAGAAAAAACATTGGTTACAGCGGGATATTAGCTCCAAGATCATTAAGAGTCAGATATATAGAAGAAGATATCCCTTTCAGTCTTGTCCCGATAGCCTCAATCGGTAAAATGCTTGCTGTTAAAACTCCCACGATAGATTCAATTATCGAGCTTGGATGTGGTCTGAACGAGTGTAATTACTGGGCTGAGGGGAGGACTGTCGAAAATCTTGGCATCTCCGGCATGACTGTCAGAGATCTCCGTTTGCTCGCAATCGGTGAACAGGTAAAGTAAAATCAGCAACCTGAGTATTTCAGGTTTCAAATAAAACAGATTCGCCATGAAAATAATCGTTGGGGCAGCTATTGGCAACTGCGTACATGTTGGGGGATTGCATCATTTCCTTAAGCTTGCAGAGGCAGAAGGCTACAGAACAATATCACTTGGACCAGCCGTTCCTGTAAACCGAATAATCAGGATTATAAAAGAGGAAAAACCGGATATTACAGCCCTGAGTTACAGGCTCACTCCTGATACCGCATCAGAACTTTTTAAAAATCTGAAAGAGGAACTTCAAAGGGAAAAGTTGCAGAACACACGGATGATATTTGGCGGCACACCTCCTGTTGCAGCAGAAGCTGCAAGAAGCGGATTATTTGAAAAGGTTTTTGATGGAACAGAAAAGATTGAATCAATAAAAGATTACCTTAGAGGAGATGCCGGACAGCAATCAGCATATACTCTTACCAACAGCCTTATTGCAAGGATTGATCAGAAATATCCATATCCGCTGATCCGTCATCATTTTGGAAGGCCTACACTGGAGGAGACTATTGAAGGTGTGGTAAAGATCTCCGAAGCCGGGGTCCTTGATGTTCTTTCTATCGGGCCGGACCAGAACGCACAGGAACATTTCTTTCATCCTGAGGTTATGGATCACAGCCAGGATGGGGCGGGAGGAGTGCCCGTCAGAAAACCGGAAGATCTGGCTGCAATATATCAGAGTACAAGGCGTGGTAATTACCCGCTGGTAAGATGTTATGCCGGTACACGTGATCTTATGAAATGGGCTGAAATGAGTGTAAGGACTATCAATAATGCCTGGGGCGCAATTCCATTATGCTGGTACAGCCTTATTGACGGACGATCAAAACGTACAATCGAAGAGGCAATCAGGGAACATCAACAGGTTATCAGCTGGTATGCTGAGAGAGGAATTCCTGTCGAAGTCAACGAATCTCACCAGTGGAGCTTACGCGATGGTCATGATTCACTGGCTGTTGCAATGGCTTTCCTGGCTGCCTATGATGCAAAGAAAGCAGGTGTAAGGAACTACGTATCGCAGTATATGTTCAATAATCCTCCGGGGACCTCACCGGAAATGGATATAGCTAAAATGCTGGCAAAAAATGATCTGATAGAAGAACTTTCCGATGATTCATTTACTGTTTTCCGGGAGGTCAGGGCAGGACTCGCCCATTTCTCCTCCAATCCATCAATTGCAAAGGGCCAACTGGCTGCATCGGCTGTTGTAAGCCTGGCACTAAGACCCCATATTCTCCATGTTGTAGGTTTTAGTGAAGGTGATCATGCCATTTATCCGGATGAGCTTATTGAGAGCTGCGAAATAGCACATGGAGTGCTTCATAATACGCTTTACGGAATGCCGGATCTAACAGCTAATGAGAAAGTAAAAGACAGGAAAGAAGAGCTGAAATATGAGGCAAAGGTCTTACTTGAGGAACTTCATCGGAGAGGTCAAAAGGAGAGTGAAGATCCATGGTCCGATCCGCATGTGATAGCAGGTGCTGTTAAAACAGGACTGCTCGACACACCTCATTTTCAGGGTAATCCTAACCTGTGTGGGAATATTACTACAAGGCTTATAGACGGGGCATGGTATGCGATTGAAAGGGAGACCGGCGAAAAGCTGACTGAAAAAGAGAGGATTAAACGATTACAAGCTGACCAGTAGGCTTGAAGATAAAGGTCCTACGGATTAATTTGTTAGTTATTTTAAGATTATGGCAGGAATAGCAGGAATAGCAAGGCACGGCGCAGCAAAAGAGGTTGAAATGATGCTCGGCGAGATCAATTACAGGGGCAGATCGAGAAGGCATATAACTGAAAAAGATGGTATTACAGCAGGGATTATCTGGAATGAGCATGAAGATGCATTTGTAAAAAGATCATTGGAAAATGGAGAGATTGGATACAATTGCGGCCCAGGCCACTATGTGAGAGAAACAATTGCAGGAGGGAAGATAAGGATATATCGTGATGAGCTGGGTGTAGCCCCGCTTTATTACGGTAAGGAAAGGTCGGGGAGTTTGTGTTTTGCATCAGAAGTCAAGAGTCTCTTAAAAGTGACAAATGATGTTAATGAAGTGCCTCCCGGACATTACCTGGATACTGCCGGACTAACTTCATTTTATAAAATAGATACAGGGAAGTACCTTGAGAAAGATCCTGTTCAAACAGCAACAGAGCTTCAGGAATATCTCAGAACGGCAGTCGCGAAATGTATCAGGTCAGAAGAGGCAGGATCATGGCTTTCGGGAGGTCTTGATTCAAGTTCAATATGCGCCCTTGCTGCAAAACAGGTTAGAAAATTGAAAACATTCACGGCAGGATTGAAAAATGCTCCTGATATAAAATTCGCCAGGGAGATGGCGCAATTCCTCAGATCAGAGCACCATGAAATTGTAGTTAGTGTTGAGGATTTGATCAGGGTATTACCTGAGGTAATATATCATCTTGAGTCATTTGATGCGCTTCTGGTAAGATCAAGCATAACCAATTATCTGGTGGCAAAACTGTCATCAGATCATATCGATGAGGTCTTCTCTGGAGAAGGAGGGGACGAGTTGTTTGCTGGTTATGATTACCTGAAGTCGGTTCCGTTGTCATCTCTTGAGGAGGAACTTATTAAGATCACAGGCAATCTTCATAATACGGCTCTTCAGCGTGTTGACAGGTGCTCTGCTGCGCATGGAATAACTGCGCATGTGATATTCGCCAATCCGGATGTAGTAAGATTTGCTTTTATGATACCAGCCAGGTTCAAAATATTTGAGAATACAGAAAAGTGGATCCTGAGAAAAGCAATGGATGGTCTTCTTCCTGAAGGGGTCCTTAACAGGCCCAAAGCCAAGTTCTGGGAAGGGGCAGGGATAAAAGACCTGATCTCAGATTATGCATCAGAACATATTACCGACTCCGATTTCAGAAAAGAAAGGATATTATCTGATGGGTGGATTTTAAATACAAAAGAAGAGCTGTTCTACTACAGGATCTTCCGGGATCATTTTAGAACTGCTGATGATCTGAGATGGATGGGCAGAACCAAAGGCAGTCCCATTGAAGTCAGCTGATCATATTATATCTTTCTGGCTGTGGGAGTTGATGAACAGGATCGTTCCTATACCGTCATAACCGGTTAAAACCGATTCCCCCTTGCGTTTAAGAACCTGGATATCAATCCCTATCATAGTAAGTGCAGCTGTCGAGGATTTTTCATTTATAAGATTCTTCAGAGTTAATCCCGCTTCTTCTTTTATGATCTCAATATTCTTTTCCGTAATAGGCAATCTGCCCGTCCTTACAAGTTCAGTAAGGCCTGCCCGCGTTTCTTCATAGTTTTCGTGCCTGCATGTCTCGAAGATCTTTATATTCGATTTTCTCCAGTCAGGGTGACCTGAAATTATAAAGCTAAGCAGGATTAAAAGACTTGAATTTTCAGGGTAACGTGTATCTATCCAGATATGAATATCATTCCTGAAATTGATATCTTTTCTGCTTGAAGCCAGAAGGCAAATGTCGAAGTTACCTGCCTTGATCAGACCCGTATTCTCAATTATTTCCTGAAGATTTTCAGGTTTTTCCTTGTCGTATTCAAGTATCACCATATTGTTCTCCATCCCCGAGATACCGGGGATCTGGATAGCCTGGGCAAGAGCTGAAGTATATGATGGCGATATCAGGGTGTCGACATATACATGGTTGTTTGTAGTATCATAAGTTTCTATCAGTTTTGATAGTTCTTCAGTTGCCTGTATACGGGTTGCTTTCGAATAGTATCCGTCAATCCTGTGCAGATAGGTGCCAAAGCCATAGCGGTATGAGATCCAGTTCAGCAGCTGGAACGCCCTGACCCTGGCAAATGAATCTTTTGATATGCAAATCGCACTTGGTCGCCAGTCCCTGGCTTTCTTATTATTTGCCGTTCTCTGAAGGTAGACCTGAATATTCCTGTTCATCTGGAAGAGTGCGTTGGCAAACAGTGATTCAAGGCCTTCTCTTTCACGGTGATAAGCATTAATGTAAGAATATATCAGTGTCATCAGTATAAGCGATGCAATAGCATAAGGGGCATTGATTCTGAACATCGCGAATATTGCTACCAGGAAACCGAGAAGTGAGAAGTACCATTTTGATCTGAAAGAGGGTCTGTATGAAGGTGACGATCCAAAGTGGTTAAGAAAAGATATCAGACAAAGTGATCCATAAGTTACCAGAAAGAACATTGATATGATCTCTGCTACAGCATTTACGCTTCCCAAAGCCACGAAGATCAGGGCTATTATCACTGTAATAAGGGAGGCGTTAACAGGTTCATTATCTGATTTTCTTCCCATCGAGAGCCACCTGTTCAGCTTTTTTGAGGGGAAGGAAGAATCATGGGCAAGAGCCTGGAGGGTCCGGGGTGCCACCATTACAGAACCTATAGCTGATGACAGGGTTGAAGCTGCGAGTCCAAGTGGTATTATGAAAACTCCCAGGAAGGCAATCTTTGACATTATGAGCTGGTTAGCCAGCATATCTTCAGCGCTTACCGAGATCGTCAGCTTGTATATTACAGCGAAGTAGACAAGCATACCTATGATTGTTGCAGTTATTGTTCCACGAGGTATTGACCGTGCTGGATTCTTAAGATCACCTGATAGCCCCACTCCGGCTGTCAAACCTGTAAATGCAGGAAATACAATTGCGAACACCATGAAAAAATCCTTCATATCCCTGATATTTCCGGCTGGGATACTATATCCGTTTATTTCGCTGAATTCAGTTTTACCAATGAAGAAGAACAAGAGTGAAACAAATAAAACCCCGACAACTATATAGAGCAGCTTAACTCCCATGTTGGCACCTTTCCTAAGAATGACAAAACCAAGCACAAGCATTGACGGAATACTTATCACCTGGCGTGGCAGGTTGATATTCAGCGAGTCAGCAAAGAATTTAAAAATGAATTCAAATGCTTCGGTGAAAGCTATAATATAAAAAGCGACGCTTATTGCCTGTGACAGATATAGCGCTATACCTATTGTGGCCCCTATATTGAGTCCGAATGATCTGGAAATGATGAAATACTCACCTCCACCTTCAACCCGTTTATTTGTAGCGATTTCCGAAAGGGCAAATGCAGTGGGGATGGTAATCATGTGACCAAAAATAATTATAAGAAAGGTTCCCCAGAATCCTAATGTACCGACTGCAAAACCAAACCGCAGGAAGAGGATGGCTCCAAGTATTGTCGATATTGCTGTGAAAAAAACCGGGATTGTACCGAAGCGTTTATTACTGAATTGCTGATCCATGGTAAGCTTTGTGATTACTTTCTTATAAAGATTGTAAAATGATATCTCAATTACTATGGTGGATAACTCTCTGAGGATAAGGAATTTGGATGCCCTCTTTATCAAATGCGATCTTCAGCCGTTTACGGAATTCGCCTGTTATTTCCCATTGCTTCAATGGTTTGGTATCACCAAGGATCTTGATAACAATAGCGGAATCTGCAAAATCATTAACCCTGAGAAATTGCGGGGGAGTGATTATAAACTCCTTATAATAAGGGTCTGCAGCGAGTTCCTTCCCTGTCCGGTTAACTACTTCAATAACATGTTCAAGATTGGAATTATATGCAATACCTACGTCGAGATTGACTCTGGCCCAATCTTTTGACAGATTTGATACTTTAGTAATTGAACCATGGGGGAAATGGTGAACTGTACCATCAAGATCCCTTAAAGTTGTCTTGCGTAAGCTTATATCTGATACAGATCCGCTTGTGCCATCAATTTTCACAATATCCCCGATACGATACTGGTTTTCAAGGATAATGAATAATCCGGTTATTATATCTTTTATAAGATACTGACCACCAAATCCAAGAGCTAAACCTGCTATACCAGCCCCTGCAAGAATGGGTCCTATCTGAAGGCCTGCCTCCTGAAGGATCATAAGGATCGCAAGGATAAGTAATACAATACGGGTTGCTCCCGTAAAGATCCTTATCAGCGTATCTTCACGTTTTTTTTCAGCCTCGGCTGACATGTTCTCATCACGAACTACAGCTATTCTTACCGTCCTTGTGATAATTCTGCTTATGATATCATTCACTAACCATGCGCCGAATGCAATTATTACGATTTTCACTCCGTGATCCAGCAGCCAGGGAATAATTGCTTCACTCCACTTCTTAATTGTCTCTTCCATTTCAAAAATTTCTTGGATCCTGAAAAATAGGTATTTTTTTCAGATCAGAACTGATCTGACAGGGGATTTTAAAGCTATAAAGTGATTCCTGATCAGAAATACTTTTTAAATTTTTCTCCGATCTTAAAATAAGTATAGCGTCCGGCATCTTCTCCTTCAATATGAACCGAATCCCCATCAGTTTCATAAGTGCTGTGTTCTCCGGCTACCTGGGAAAAATAGACTGCAAATCCTTTTCCTGTTTCATCTTTCATAAGGACCAGAGCCAGGTTAGGATGTATATCCGATTTAAGGGAGGCACCACAGAGAGGGCAGAAGAATTCAAGAGTATCTCCCTGTTTAAATTCAAACGAGGGATGTTTGATACTTGTATAATTGCCTATGTGGGGGCTTAGAAGCAAAAGAGCGCTCTGTTTTCCGGCACCTTTGACCTTAAAGATTATATGTTCGCCGACACGAAGGTGCTGCTTGCATTTAGGACATAAAAAATCGTTCATTTTGACCTCCTTTTTTAAAATGAATCCCTGTTTATTATCTTATTAAAGTTACTAAATATCCGGGATTAATACATCTTTAAAGCCAGAGAAATCAACAAGGTAATTATTGCGTAATATATTGGTTATAAGTATTTTATTGTTTCAAAGCAGCTTTTGTAAAAATATAATCGGGTATAGATTGATTGAATTTTACTGAAGTAATAATGAATTCTGTTCCGCCTCCCTGTTTAAGCAGGTCTTTATATTTGATTTTCATTGGGAACCATCTGCTTTCAACCAGTCTTACATCTGACAGGGTGGTCCGCTTAAGCAGTTGGCCGCTTCTTGCATATAATTCCTCCTGAAGAGGTACAAACCTTTCCTTGTCGATCCACATTTTTCTTGAATAGTAAGCGACATTATTTACTTTAGCGGTTAGAGAGAGTATCCATGTGCTCCTCCCGTCCACAATTTCGCTTCCTGCAATCTCAGCACTATAAACTTCACTGATTTTTCTGTCATCCATCATATCTTCATATGATAAGTCCGACCCCATTACCGATTGTCTGAGCATATGCCCCGATATCTGAATTGTGCGGTCAGTAGACGGGGAATAGATCCAGAGCTGATTTTCAAGTTTCAGC
>MWDJ01000039.1 GCA_002070505.1 Bacteroidetes bacterium ADurb.Bin145
TATCCTTAAAGCGGGAGCCGAAGGTGATCTGAATCTTTTGTCAGTTATCAGAAAGATTGTCGCTGATACCTCCCTTGATGAAGGTTTACGGCAGCGTGCATCAGAAATATCGGAGAATCTTGAAGAGATAAGTGCAACTATCGCTGAAGCTAAATTTTCCGATGCCAATGAGAAAAGGAGGATCTTATCAGCACGAAGGATGCTTAACGGGATGAGAGTACCTCAGACAGCTGAAATTCTGCGGGTTCTGAAAGACAGGTCAGTTGAGATGAGGAGAATCGGACTTTTCATGGTCGGTAAATTCAGGATCACATCACTGATCCCTGAAGTTTGCGAATCAATGACTGTAGCCGGACTCGAAGAAGAAGCTGTTTCAGTACTCCGCTATCTTGGGCCTGAAGCTGAAGACGAATTACTAAAATGCTATTTTAAGTATTCCGGCAATGTTAATGTAAGTTCGAATATCCTGAGAATACTGGGCAGGAACAGCTCATCGAAAAGCAGCTCTTTCAGTTTTGAATTGTTATGGGCAGCTTCGAGGCAGGTAAAGGAACTTGCCCTGGAATTGCTTCTTGACAGGAATTATAAAACTTCCCCGGAGGAAAGGAAGCGTCTGGGCCACCTGCTTCAAGACACAGCTGGCATTATTACCGATATCATCTCTGCAAATTCGGTATTCAGAAAAAATAATAAGGGGCACCAGGTTGAAATATTAAACAAAGAATACCTGCGATGGAAACTTTTCTTTTCAGGTGCATATTCATTATTTAAACTTAATGAAGGAATTGCAGATCAGAAAACCGGACAAAATGACGACATCACTGATCTTGAAAAGCGGATCCATAGCATAGCCGGCATAATACTTGGAGGAAAAAGGACTTTAATTGATCTTTTTTCTCCAGGAAGATCAGATGTTGAAGGTAAACTGAAGAAGCTGAGTCATTATTTCCCTGTCAGACCTAATGGTTATCACGATCTTTGTGAAAAGATCATTAACTACAATTACAATACTATCAGTGTCTGGACTAAGGCATGCATACTAAGGGATTTGAGTTCAGTCAGGGAAACCAATATCGAGGATTCGGTAATTGCTCTACTTTTCGGTTCCGATGAAATACTTCAGGAAGAAGCAGCAAGACTGCTTGAAAGATCAGGATCTGAGAATTACGGATCCGTTATGCAAAGAATTCCTGAAAAAACCTTACATAAACTTGAAAGGGCCGGTTCTCCGGGATTTGATAAAGAGGAACTACTGTTTGAAAAAACCCGGTTTCTTTCCGCTTTGTTCGGGGGTATTCCTGAAGATGAACTGCTTACGCTGGCTTCAAGAATGAAGTATTTCAGGGATGAAACTGTTCGTGATTCAGGATATAGATGCATAATATGGTTTTTATCAGAGGATGGAACTCATACTGGTGTGATAATATTAAATGACGACAAGGTTATTCCCAATCCTGTAAATGAAAAAAACAAAGGAATGTATCTGTTATCACTTGAATCTGTTAAAGAATTTCATCGTCATTTTCCCGAGCATGTATTTGAAATTATGAAGTACATCGACGAAAATGAATAATAAGATAATCCGACTTTTTATTTATTCTAAATATCAGGAAAAACATGGCAGCAGAAGCAAAGAAAGACAAGTTCAATCCTTTCCCCGGGCTCAGGCCATTTCTCAGGGAAGAGAGCGGGCTTTTTTTCGGCAGGGAAAATGAAACCAGGGAAGTAATCAGGAAACTGCTTGAAAACCAGTTCATTGCCGTTATCGGCACCTCCGGCAGCGGGAAATCCTCACTTGTGAATTCGGGTGTCATCCCGGAATTACTTAAAAATGATACTGATAATTCCTGGAAGATAATTTCATTACATCCGGGGAGTAATCCTTTAAAGAGCCTTGCTGATGCATTCGCCAGATCCATACTTGGCAATCAAAGCTTCCGTGAGTCGGATGATTCAGTTATTTCTCATCTTAAAGAGAATCCTGACTGGATATCCTCATCACTGAAAAATCTTCTCTTAAGTCCGGGGGAAAAAGTACTCCTTGTTGTGGATCAGTTTGAAGAACTGTTCAGAAACAGCACCGATGACGTCCGTTACAATAATCCTGAAGACTCATCTAAATTTGCCGGACTACTTGAAAATGCCGTTAGACAGAAGGGCAGCGATCTATACGTTATCATTATTGTACGTTCCGATTTTGTCGGCGAATGTGCAGGGTTCCATGGTCTTATCGAAATGATGAATAACAGTAATTTCCTTGTACCGCGCATGACATGGGAGAATTACAAATCGGTTATTGAAAATCCCGTTAAAGCTGCCGGTGCAACAATAGATCCAAAGCTTGTAGTCACGATCCTTAATGATCTCGGCGATCAGCCTGATCAGTTGCCCGTGCTGCAGCATCTTATGATGCGGACATTCACATTCTGGCAGGAACATGGCGGTGAAACGCGGCCGATTGATATAACTGATTATAATGCTGTAGGTACAATTACGGGAGCTATTTCACGGCATGCAGATGAAGCATATAATGAACTTTCAGAGGAGGGAAAAGATATCTGCCGAAGGCTTTTTAAAGCCATAACCGGAAAAGGAAGCGATAACAGAGGCATCAGGCATCCGCTGACGTTTGGAGCTTTAAAAACAGTTGTACAGTGCAGTGAACAGGACCTCCGGGACGTCATTGAGAAATTCCGGATCCCGGCGAGGTCCTTTATCATTCCACGTTATGGCGTGCCTTTAAGAGATAATTCAGTAATCGATCTCTCTCATGAAAGCATTATGCGTCTGTGGGGCAGGCTGAAAGAGTGGATCGATGATGAAGCTGCAAGTGTCAGGATGTACAGGCGTCTTTCAGAAGCTTCAGCCATGTACCAGCAGGGGGAAACAACATTACTGAAAAATCCAGACCTCCAGCTTGCAATCAACTGGAGAGAGAAGCAGAAACCAACAGTGAAATGGGCCGAAAGATATGATCCCGCTTTTGAGAGAGCTATGGTTTATCTGCGGACAAGTGAGAAAGCATGGATAGAGGAAGAGGAAAATAAGTCGACACAACAGAAAAAGAAGATCAGGGCCGGACGGGTTATAGCTTCAATACTGGGAATAGTTGCAATATTATTTCTGGGGCTGATGCTGGTAGCATTTATCCAGAAAAATGTTTCTGAGAAGAATCGGATTGATGCTTTGAAGCAGAAGGCAGCAGCTGTGGAATATGCAACAGCATCGGAAAGAGTGGCAATTGTGTCGAGGATGCAGCTGGCATCGGCCGATTCAGCAATTATGTCAGCTAAGCAGGGTGAAGCTGAAGCATTAAAGCAGAAAACTGTTTCAGATAACAGGCGGCTGATTGCAGAACGAAAGAGCATAAATGCAGAAATAGCTGTAAAAGCTGCAATAGATGAAAAGGAAGCACTCACAGGAAAAAGGATGGTATCACTCGGGAAATCCCTGGCATTGAAATCTTTGCTTGTACCGGAACAAAAAGATCTCCAGGCTCTTCTGGCATATCAGGGTTATCTTTTCCACAACCGTAACGGAGGCGAGAGGAATGATGCAGATATTTATCAGGGCCTTTATAATATCACAAAAGCTTATGGGAATCAGAATTACAGGAACTTTACCGGCCATACTGATGAGATAAAGAGTATCGCCTTTATCCCTGGTCAGAGGGAATTTTTTACCGCCGGAGCTGACGGAAAAATAATCAAGTGGGGGCTGGATAAAAGGAATCAGAGTCTTCAGGTAATTTATTCCGGCTCAGAAATCATTAATGTTCTTGCAGTAAGCCCTGATGAAAAATGGCTTGCATCGGGAACACAGAATGCCGGAATCAGAATGATCCCACTGAGCGGCAATGAGATAGGATATGAACTGAAAGGTCATTCGGGCCCTGTCAGATCCCTGATATTTTCTTATGACGGGCGGTATTTATATTCAGCTTCTCTCGACGGAAAAGTGCTGAAATGGGATCTGTCGACAAAAACTTCGACTGATATTTCGACGGGATTGGGTGAAGTCACGTCAATAGACCTGTCATCGGATAACAAGTATATTGCCGGATTAAATAATGACGGGAAAGTCATTGTGTGGGATCCTGAAAAAAATTCGGATAATTTCAGGATTGAAGCAGCAGGTAAGAGGATAAAAGCAATAAGGTTCAAACCCGATGAAGACATCCTTGCTGTTGGTTACACTGACGGGTATTTCGAACTCTGGGACATCAAATCGAAGTCGAAGATATCAGGTATGAAGGCGCATACTGCTGATGTCAATGATATCAGGTTCAACAGCAAGTTCTCTCAGATAGCAACAGCTTCCAACGACGGATCTTTAAAACTTTGGAACTCAAAGGATTTTACAACCCTCCCGATAAGTCTGGAAGATAATGAAGGGATCGTTATAACAATCGAATTCAGCCCTGATGGTCAGGTAATAGTATCCGGAACTTCCGGTAAATCAGGCAACCTTAAAGGCCGTGCGACAAATACTGATCTGCTCGCGCAGGATGTCTGCTCAGCAGTGACAAGAAATTTCTCACTGGAAGAATGGATAGCTTATGTAGGCAAGGATATTGCGTTTGAAGAAACCTGTCCAGCAAAGGAATATAAAATTAAGGTTAAAGAGATTAAATAGCACTGATGTTGCCGGGGCAGGATTTTTCCCTAAATTTGCCAGCTTTCAAGGTACTCTGAACAAGAGTACTTTGTTTTATGTTTAAATAAAAACATCTTAATAAATATGAAGACTAAAAGAACACTATTGATGATACTCGACGGGTGGGGAATCGGTGATGGTTCGAAATCGGATGTTATAAGCAATGTGCCGACACCGAATCTTGATCTTCTTATAAGGAAATACCCTCATTCCAGGCTTATGGCTTCAGGTGAAAATGTAGGGCTTCCTGAAGGACAGATGGGGAACTCTGAAGTAGGCCATCTGAATATTGGAGCGGGGAGGATAATTTACCAGGATCTTGTCAAAATCAATATGGAATGCAAGACCGGTGAAATAAAGAAAAACAAGGTACTTACTGAGGCCTTCTCCTATGCACGTGATAATAATGCACAAGTCCATTTCATGGGGCTCTTATCTGACGGAGGTGTTCATTCCATGGATAAGCATCTCTATTATCTGTGCGATATTACGAAGGATTATGGGCTCACGAAAGTATTTGTTCACGGATTCGGAGATGGCCGTGACACAGATCCCAGAAGCGGAAAGGGCTATATGAAGAATCTTCTGGATCACCTGAAGGGATCAGATGTTAAAGTAGCTTCTTTTGTGGGAAGATACTATGCTATGGACAGGGATAAGAGATGGGAAAGGATCAGGGAAGCCTATGATCTGCTTGTTCATGGTAAAGGAGAAAAAACAACGGATATCCTTGCGGCGATGCAAAAGTCTTATGACGCCGGTATTACTGATGAGTTTATGAAGCCAATAGTTGTGACTGATGGAAGCGGGAATCCAGTCGGAACGATCAGGGAGGGTGATGTTATAGTCTTTTTCAACTTCAGGAACGACAGGGCAAAAGAGCTTACTATTGCACTTACGCAGAAGGATATGCCTGAAAACGGAATGAAAACAATTCCATTGCATTACTGCACGATGACACCTTATGATGCCACGTTCAGGGGACTTCATATTATTTATCCTAAAGAGAATGCCGATAATACGATCGGAGAAGTACTTGCAAGAGAAGGCAGGAAGCAGCTTAGGATCGCTGAAACTGAGAAATATGCTCACGTTACTTTCTTCTTTTCGGGAGGGAGGGAGGAAACATTTGATAATGAAGAAAGGATACTCATTGCTTCCCCCAAAGTGCCAACCTATGATCTGCAGCCTGAGATGAGCGCTTACCCAGTAAAAGATGCAGTCGTAAAAGCCATTGAAACAGAAAAATTTGATTTCATCTGTCTTAACTTTGCAAATGGCGACATGGTGGGACATACAGGAGTCTACAAGGCAATAATGAAAGCAGTCACGACTGTCGACGAGTGTGTCGGGGAGGTCGTTAAAGCTGCGACAGGTAAAAACTATGATGTTCTGATAATCTCTGATCACGGGAATGCAGATTATGCAGTTAATGAAGACGGGACACCAAATACAGCCCATTCACTGAATCCGGTTCCCTGTATCCTTGTAAGCAATGATTACAAAGAAATTAAGGAAGGTATCCTTGCTGATGTGGCTCCGACTCTGCTTACAATCATGGGGATCGGCATCCCGAAGGAAATGACAGGAAAAGTTCTTGTTTAATTCCCGGATAATTTATGCTCCGCATTGATGACGTTATCTTCTCAATGGATATTATAGAGAAGAAATTCAAATGTGATCTTACCAGCTGTAATGGTAATTGCTGCAGGTATGGCGATTCCGGTGCACCTCTTGCCCCGGAGGAAGTGGAGATCCTTGAAAAGATCTGGCCCGCTGTAAAACCATATCTCAGGCAGGAGGGTATTTCTGCAATAGAAAAACAGGGGACAAGTATCATTGATCATGATAACGAAAGAGTGACTCCTTTGGTCAATAATGAGGAATGTGCCTATACCATCATAAATAATGGGATCTATATGTGCGGCATAGAAAAAGCATGGAGTTACAGAAAAACTAAATTTCAAAAACCTCTATCGTGCCATCTTTTCCCGGCTAAAATTAAAAATTTTTCAGGATTCAGGGCTGTGAACTATCAGGAACTGCCAATTTGCAGAAGTGCGCTTGAAAATGGAAAGAAGAAAGGCCTATACTTATATAAATTCTTAAAGATACCGCTTATAAGGGCACTTGGAGAAAAGTTATATGAACAGCTTTGTATTGCAGCAAGGGAACTAAAAAAAAATAAAATATTCTTTCTGTAATTCAAAAATCGAATATCTTTGACTTACGATTATTTAAAACCTAAAACTAATTATTTATCACTATTGTCCGACTAATATTTTAGATTCTTGATATGTGTTCGTAAATATTTGATTATCAAGTATCATTTTTTCCAGTTTATAAATTGACCCCCTACATATTAAACGATAATTGTAATCCTGGCGGGATCGATTTACTCTTAAAGCTTCTTTTCGTGCTCCTCAGCAACTCGTTTACATCAAGCATGCTTATCAAATGGATCCGTACCAACGAGGCCACAACGGAGAAGGCTTTCTTTGCTTGGGCGATCTTCTGGGTCACCGTCAACAGCAGTTGGGCAATCAACGTGCACCAGACCTGTGTATAAATGGCGTTTTCGTTCTCTCCGTAAAAATAATGCAACTGGAAGTTCTGCTTCATCTTCTTGAACAGTATCTCTATGCCCCATCTTTTCCTGTAAAGGAAGGCCACGTCTTCGGCCGATATGTCAAAATTGTTCGTCAAAAACTCAAAGTAACGGTTCTTTTCGTCCTGATAACAGACCTTTCTCAGTTTTATTTTAAGCTTGGTTTTCATGTCCCTCGCGCCATCTTCTCTCTCGGGATGGTATTCAAGCTCTATGATCTCGTCCCGTAAAACTTTGGCCTGTCCTTTCTTCCGGTAATGGGACCTCTTGACCTCGACAACGGTATATACGGCGTTCTTTTTTATCCGTGTGACAAAATATATGTTCTTCTGTGTCCAAAGCGCGAACTGGAGGTAATAGTTGTACGCCTTGTCAAAGACTATCATGCTGTGGGATATCAAGTCCAGGCTCTTCAGAAAGTTTTTGTCATGGACTTTGGCCTCGGTCATTTTGATGAACCGTCCCACCGATTGTACCGCGTCTATGAGCATGTGCACCTTCATTCCCCCTTTTTTCTTGCCGTCTCCCTTGGGGTTGCGCCCGACGCCCCTTAAAACGTCGCTGAACAACCGGATAGTCGTGGAATCAATGATAAGGACCTCTTTAAATGTCAATCCATAAGTCCGGCTGTCCGACAAAAAACTCTTGTAATGGCTTACCAGCCGAAAATACAGATCTTCAAAAAACTCGCTGTTCCTGTTCCGCAGACCGTCGCACGCCGTGCTCTTAGCCGGCGCCCGGTCCATCCCGAGATGGTTAAGCTTGCCGCCCATCGCACGCAGTCCCTCGCATACCTCGGTCATCGAATCACATCGGCTAAGTATCCCGAACAGCATCGTAAAAAGATGTGTCCGGGTCTTGAATGATTTGTAATAATAATCACTCTCGTGCTTCCTTATCAACCCGTTTATATCCACTTTTTCCACCAAATTCATTATTTGTTTGAAAATCGGCTGTCCGACTAATTTTATTTCTGTAATTTTACCCATGTTGTAATTGTTTTGTGCGAAAACTAAGATACAACATTGGGGGAAACCTGCGGGGAGTACCCCTCTTTTTTATTTTTTAATCGGACACTACTGATTATTTATGAAGAAACAATTTCTGTTGATTGTTTTGTTGGTGTTTGCGGGTTTATCGACCCTTATGGCACAGACAAAAGTAATTACAGGTACAGTAACCTCTGCAGTGGAGGGTGAAGGCGGAATTCCCGGAGTAACGATCCAGGTCAAGGGTACGACAGTTGGTACCCTTACAGATCAGAACGGGAACTTCTCTATTACTGTACCTCAGAATGCAACAACTCTTGTATTTTCATACATCGGTATGAAGAAGCAGGAAGTTGAGATTGCTGGCCGTTCGGTCATAAATGCTATTATGGAGTCTGACCTTCTTGGGCTGGACGAAGTAGTGGTAACAGCTCTGGGTATCTCGAGAGAGAAGAAATCCCTGGGCTACTCCGTTCAGGAAGTAGGCGGAGAAAATATCAGTAAAACGAAAGAGTCGAACTTTGTGAACTCACTTTCGGGTAAGATTTCCGGGGTTCAGATCATGCAATCGAACACAATGGGCGGATCTGCCAACGTTCTTATCAGAGGTTACAAGTCTCTTATGAACAACAACCAGGCTCTGTTTGTTGTTGATGGTGTTCCCATTGATAACAGTATAACAAACACTGATCTCCAGGTTCAGGCCGGTGGTGGATATGATTATGGAAATGCCGCATCCGACATCAACCCTGATGATATTGAATCAATGTCAGTACTGAAGGGAGCAGCAGCAACAGCTTTGTACGGATCACGTGCTGCTAACGGTGTTATAATGATCACTACAAAGAAAGGTTCAGCAAGGAAAGGTATCGGTGTAACCGTTAATGCAGGATTGATAGTCAGTAAAATTGATAAAAATACCTTGCCAAAGATCCAGAAGGAATATGGTGGCGGTTACGGCCAGTACTATGATGATCCGTCCGGATATTTCTGGTATGACGACCTTGACGGAGACGGAAGCATGGATCTGATCGTCCCGACCGCAGAAGACGCTGCATGGGGTGGTAAATTCGATCCGAACATCAAGGTTATCGACTGGGTCGGATTTGAACCGACAGATGCCAAAAATTACCTCAGGAAAGTTCCGTGGGTCGCAGGTGAACATGACCTTAGTGACTTTTTCGAGACCGGTCTGAAACAGAACTATAATATTGCGATGGATGGAGGTAATGATAAAGGTACATTCAGATTGTCATATACAAGACTTGGTGAAACAGGTATCCTTCCAAACAGTGAATTAAAGAAGAATACTATCAATTTCGCCGGATCTTATAATCTGACAGATAAACTGACTGTCGAGTCAAATGTTACTTATGTAAATGACCGTAATAAAGGTCGTTACGGAACAGGATATGACCCGGGTAACCCTATGCAATCACTCGGTCAGTGGTTCCAGCCCAATGTTGATATCTACGACCTGAAGCAATACTGGATAACAGACGACCGCAGGCAGAGAACATGGAACTATGCTTATTATGATGATCTGGAAATACCTATCTATCATAACAATATCTACTGGACACGTTATATGAACTATCAGAATGACGGTAGGGACAGAGTTTTCGGTTATGGTAAAGTATCTTATGAACTTACTCCATGGTTAACGCTTGAAGGGCGTGCAGCAACAGACTACTATTCGGAATTCCAGGAGGAACGAATTGCTGTCTACAGTAACCAGACATCAGACTATACAAAATATCTGAGAAGTTTCTCCGAAACCAACCTTGATCTTATGGCAAGGTTCAATAAATCATTTGATAACTTCTCCATAAATGGACTTCTTGGTGTCAACAGAAGAAGGAATAATGTTGCATCTACAAATGGAACAACTGTAGGCGGATTGCTTATTCCGGAATTCTATAATCTTATGAACTCAGCATCTCCTGTATCCACAACAGAGACAGAAGATATTTATGGGGTTAACAGTGTTTTCGGGCAGGTATCATTTGGATATAAAAACATGTTATATCTCGATCTGACAGGACGTAACGATAAATCTTCAACTCTTCCCGAAGGCAATAACAGCTATTTCTATCCTTCAGTATCGACAAGCTTTATCCTTTCTGAACTTCCGGGTCTCAAAGGTTCAAATGTATTCTCATTTATGAAGCTTAGACTCAACTATGCTGAGGTAGGTAACGATGCTCCTGTTTACAGTCTTCTTCAGACATACACACAGATGGCTAATAACGGTACCCAGGGTGTATTCCGTGTAAGCGATGTACTGCAAAACTCTAACCTGAAACCTGAAAGAACGAAGAGCTGGGAAGCAGGTCTTGAGACAAAATTTTTAAACAACAGATTTGGTTTTGACCTGTCATTGTACAGGACTCTTTCAATCGACCAGATTATGCCTGTATCAATCAGCCCTTCATCGGGTTTTTCACAGCGTTATGTCAATTCAGGCGAGATCGAAAATAAAGGTATTGAGCTTGCTCTTAATGCTACTATTGTCAGATCAAATGATTTTACCTGGGACATGCAGGTTAACTGGTTCAGGAACAAGAATACTGTTAAGAGCCTCTATGAGGGGGTGGATAATATTCAGCTTGTTTCAGAGTGGGATCTCAGTGTAAATATTGTCAAGGGTATGTCATACGGTCAGCTCCGCGGAACAGACTTTGTCTGGACGGGTGGAAAGAAGACTGTTGATGCAGATGGCTGGATGCTGATCTCTGATGCTTCCGATGTTCTTATAGGTTCTGTTCTGCCTGACTGGAATGCAGGTATTACAACAATTTTCGATTATAAAGGCATATCTCTTTCTGCTCTTGTGGATATTTCAAAGGGAGGTCATCTTTATTCAACCGACCTTAAATACGGTCTTGCTACCGGACTTTTCGCAGAGACTGCCGGACTGAATGCTAAAGGCACTGAGGTTCGTGTACCTGCAGCAGATGGTGGCGGATATCTGTATCCGAATACCGTTCATGAAGACGGATCACCAAATACAAGCTATGTTGACTGCTATGACTACTTCGGAGCATTCCTGTATGACTATCTGCCGACAGCATATCATGTACATGACGCATCTTATGTAAAACTTCGTGAGATCTCTCTTGGCTACAGTCTTCCTTCAAAGATCCTTGCCAATACTCCTATCTCAAAGGTTACCCTTTCACTCGTTGGAAGGAACCTCTGGCTGATACACAAGAATATGCCGTACTATGATCCTGAACTGAGCCTCAGTGCAGGTAATATTCAGGGATTTTCAGATGGTGCATATCCGTCAACCAGGACAATTGGCTTTAATATTTCAGTTGGATTCTAAAATTTATAAACTACAAGAATATGAAAAACAAAACTATATATGGTTTATTTCTGATCATAGCTGTTTTGGCCGTTTCCTGCGAGCTGCCGGATAATATTGATCCGAAGAATGCGCAGAAAGTATCAGCTGATGCCTTGTTCACTCAGGCTCAGATCGGTTTGACAGATCAGCTGGGAAGCATGAACGTAAACCGGAATATTTCAAGATTACTTGCCCAGTATCAATCTGAGGTGACATACACAACGGAAAGCCGTTATCTGTTCCATGACAGGCAGATCCCTGACAATTTTTCGGATAGAATATACCGGCGTACTTTAGTTAATCTCAGAGATGCAAAAGCAATTCTGGATGCAAAGGTTGTTGCAGGAGATGTGCTCACCAAGACAAAAGCCAATCAGCTGGCTCTGATAAATATCTGGGCTGTTTATGCATGGCACGTACTTGTTGATCAGTTCGGTAACATACCCTATACTGAAGCGCTGAAAGGCGCTGAGAACAGCCGTCCCAAATATGATGATGCCCTTACAATCTACCAGGATCTGATCGCACGTCTTAATGATGCAATTTCAAAAATGGATCCGGATTATGACAGCTTCGGTAGCGCTGACCTGCTCTACGGTGGTGATGTAGCTTCCTGGATCAAGTTTGCTGCTTCACTTAAACTGAGGATCGCTTTGAGACTGGCTGATGTACCCGCAGCAAATTCCGGCACTCTGGTTACACAGGCTCTGGCAACAGGAGTCTTCACAGACCAGGCTGAAAGTGCAATCTGGATACCTTATGGAATAGCTCCTTATATAAGCCCTTATTACCAGGCATTTGTTCTGGATGCAAGGAAGGATTTCTGCCCGACTAATACAATTGTTAATTTAATGAATACCTTAAATGATCCCCGCCGGGCAGTATGGTTCACACAGTATCCTGTCGGTAGCGGCAATTATCTGGGCTTACCTTACGGAAAAGCAGGATCCAGCAATTACAGGAGTTTTTCTCATTTTGCAGATAATATACTTTATTCTCCGGATTTTCCGACGATCCTGCTGGATTATGTTGAGGTTGAATTCCTTCTTGCCGAAGCTGCTGAAAGAAATCTCGGAGGTGTGACAAACCCGGGAAATCATTACAGGACCGCTATTGAGGAAAGTATGAACTACTGGGGAGTTTCAGCAACTGATGCAAACGCATATCTTGCTCAGGCTTCTGTTTCTTACGGAACCGCTGCTGGCGACTTCAAGCAGAAAATAGGGACCCAGAAGTGGCTAGCCCTTTTTGACAGAGGTATTGAAGGCTGGGCTGAATGGAGAAGACTTGATTATCCGATTCTGAATCCTCCACAGAATATGACTTATGCCGATATTCCGGTTAGAATGCCATATCCTTTCAACGAGGACACACAGAACAAAGATAACTGGTTGCAGGCATCACAGGCCATTGGCGGCGATGCAGCTTCCACTAAACTATTCTGGGATAAATTCTGATAATTTCCCGGTCATAATGAATTTAAACAGGGTCGATGCAAAAGCGACCCTGTTTTTTTATTCGATCTTCATATTAACGAGCTCAAGCCTTGTTGAAGTAACCTTCAGAACCTTGAAGGTTATGTTCTTAATACGGATCACATCATTATTCCCCGGGATACTCCCGTGAAAAAAAAGTATCATACCGGCAAGAGTTTCATAATCATCTTCCTCCGGAAGTCTTAGATTATATTTTTCATTCAGGTAATCTATTTCAAGACGGCCCGAAAAAATGTATTCATTACTGCTTATTACCTTTTCAGTGAGCTCGCTTACATCATGCTCATCTTCAATGTCACCGAAGATCTCTTCAAGAACATCCTCAATAGTGACCATTCCTGAGGTCCCTCCGAATTCATCTACTACAAGGGCCACATTCTTCTTCTCCTCGACAAATACCTTAAGCAGTTTATTGGCTGCCATTGTCTCAGGTACGATAGCCAGTTTCCTTATATTGGAAATTATATCTGTGGGGTTTTTAAAAATATCTTTTAGTTCAAAATAACCTATTATATTATCAATTGTATCCTTATATACCAGGATCCTTGAATGCTGAGTCTCGATAAATCTCTCTTTCAGTTCCGGGACCGGGCTGTTGCATTCAACAGCTTCGATTTCAGTCCTTGGCACCATGCATTCCCTCAGCTTGACGTTAGAGAAATCAAGGGCATTGCGGAATATCTTAATATTATGCTGAACAGGCTCCATTCCTTCACTGTTTTTTGTATTCAGATTAACAAAGTGATCGAGATCCACTTTGCTGAATACAACATCCTCCTTTGTTTTTTCTCCCGTTTTGTTTTTAAAGAAAATCCTTATAAAGAGATTTGCAGCTGCGAGTGTCAGTTTGCTTATCGGATAAAAGATCCAGAAGAAGATTATTGTCGGTATACTTAATATCTTCAGAAAGAAATTCGGTGAAATTATAAATATTGTTTTAGGAAGGAATTCAGAGAAAATAAGTATAAGTGCAGTCGATATCAGTGTTATAAGTATCAGAACGAGCGCGTCAGATCCAAGGATGGGTGTCAGTGCAGGACTAAGCAGCCTTGAGAAGAACATACCGTAGATAACAAGCGCTACATTATTCCCGACAAGCATTGTGGCAATGTATTGCCCGGGATTATTTGTAAATATCTTTATTATTTCAGAACCAAAAACACCCTGTTTCTTATCCAGTTCAATACGAAGCTTGTTTGACGAAACAAAGGCGATCTCCATTCCCGAAAAAAAGGCGGAGAATATCATTGCCAACAAAATGATAATTACTGACCCCATGTTCCAAAATTAATTCTTTTATTCTTCCTTCAGGTAGATTGTGGCAGATACATTTTTGATCTTCCGCTTTTCAAGTTTCGGATCCGACTCGAACCCGGTACCTATAATTGTCTGATCCTCATTTGTTATCTTTACAAGTCTGTCAGTGTATATGAGGTTCTTATCCTGATCCCAGAAAAGCTGATCCGTCTCCAGCCTGTCTTTATTCTCATTTACGATTATTACAGAATCTTTCAGCTCCCATAATTTCTTCTTATCGGTGTAACGGGCGTATTTTGAAGATGCATATCCGACAGGTTCAGCCTGCCCGTCATAAAATTCCACCATGATACCGGATCTGAATTCAGAGTAAGGTGATTCAACATTGTTATAGGTTTCCATAATCGGGAAGGTCATTACAAGCTGAATTTTCCCTGAATCGGTAAAAAGAGTGCTGGCACCCCTGGCGGTAACCGAAGGAAGGGTAAGTATCTCACTCTTCTTGATCGTATCAATCTTCCTTTCACAAGAGAAAATAAAAATTGATCCTATTGAGAAGACTATTATAATGAAAACTTTCAAACTGATAATCCGGTTGGATATACTGATCATAAAATTCGAAATGGTACAACAAAGCGCCCGGGCTCTACTCGGGATTATGCTGCAGGATATAATTAAGCCCCTCGAAAACAATATAGGGCATATATTCAACCTTGTAATCTATCCTTTCTCTCAGGTATCCGCTGTCGCCGCCTGTGAGAATTATTTTTATACCCGGATATTTTTTTTCAAACGTCCGGATATACTCATTTATTTCATAAATAAGACCGTTTACAACCCCGGCAGTTATTGCTTCCATTGTATTCTTAGCGGGTGATGAATACTTTATTGTCGATGAGCCGAGAGGAAGTTTCCCGGTGAATCTGTGCAGAGCTTTGAACCTCATGCTCAATCCTGGCGAGATATTCCCGCCCTTAAAGGTCTTCCCTGACAGGAAGTCAAAGGTAACGGCTGTGCCGGCATCAATAATAAGTATTTTTCCCCTGGGAAAGTGATAAAATGCTCCTGCTAAGGCAGCTATTCTGTCAGGACCCAGCGTTTCGGGGGTTTCATATTCAATTTTAAATGGCAGATTGGATTTATAAGACAAGATATGGACATAAGGTATTCCATGTGTGAGCAGATCGATAACGAATTCCGGGATATTTCTGACTGAAGATACTATCGCTTTATCGAGCTTATTTTTATATGGTTCACACATCTTATCCATTCTTTCCGAGGTGAATTGCCTGATACGGAAAGATACTGCTTTTCTCTGGCCATCGAAGATCGCCAGTTTTGTGCAATTATTACCAATATCAATTATCAGGTTCATAGTAGTATATAAAATGCAAAGTTAGGAAAAAGCTGGGATGTCAGAAAGGAATAAGTTAAAAAGGCTAAAATCTGTCGCGGTATAATTTATTTATATGAATATCAGGAATCATTAATGCGATTTCCAAAATCGCTCGAAAATCAATTTATTTACCCCAACCGCCAGTTATACTTTAAAAACATCTTTCTTTAATTCTCTTACGCAAGAGGGAGATTCCTCAGTCGTCAATCCTTCGCAAACTCAGGATTGACTCCATCGGAATGACACTGCAGATAAAGGGAAAATGGGGGAATGAGGCGGGGCGTTTTGAGTCAAATTATTATTTTTTATATCTGCTTTCCGGCGAAAAGCCCCGCCTCATTCCCCACTACACACCGAAAACACCGTGTCATTCCGATTCCGCCGACTGGCGGAAGAGGAATCTCCTTCGACTTAACGGAATCCTTAAGGAGAGTAATTTAAATTTCCAATACCCTGAAGTATACTGTTCAATACCTGGATTGCCGATCTGACTGACCGGATGTCTTTAACAGTCAGGCTTAGTTTCGATTCTTTCTGTTTAACCGACATCTGTCCATGTTTTCGTCCTACATAATTCATGATTGAGATGAAGAGCTCACTTTTATAGAACTGAGAACCCGGATCGGATATGAAGTTGGCAATCAGAAGGTCGTTCTTAAGAAGTATCTTTTCAATACCCAGCCGGATGGCCGACCATTTTATCCTTACTATATCTACAAGGTCGGCTGCAGGAGGCGGCAAAGGACCAAAACGATCGGTGAGCTTATTCACGAAAATCTGTAAAGCTTCTTCATTACTAATCTCATTTAGTTCTTTATAAAGTCTTATTCTTTCCGGGATATTCGAAACATATTCATCCGGGAACATTATTTCAAGGTCAGTGTCGATCTGAAAATCAGTAACATAAGTCTTAGATTGTTTTTTAGCGGGTTGTTCGGTTTTCAGAGGCGTTTCAGTAGTTTGAGTTACAGGTTCTGCTTCTTTAAGTTCTGTTATTGCCTCGTTCAGTATTTTTTGATAGGTCTCAAATCCAACATCGGCTATGAATCCGCTCTGTTCGCCTCCGAGAAGATTACCTGATCCTCTTATGTCAAGGTCCTGCATTGCAAGGTTGAATCCGCTGCCCAGCTCTGAAAACTCCTCGATTGCCTTCAGCCGACGCCTGGCTTCATGCGTGAGGCTGTCAGGTGGCGGAGCAAGGAGATAGCAGAATGCCTTTTTATTGGATCTCCCCACCCGTCCTCTAAGCTGATGTAGTTCTGACAATCCAAACTTATGCGCTTCATTTATGAATATCGTATTGGCATTTGGTATGTCAAGACCGGATTCAATGATTGTCGTAGCTATCAGTACGTCGTAATCACCCTGGATAAAATTGAACATCACGTTTTCGATATCAGTTCCTTTCATCTGCCCGTGAACAACAGCTGATTTTACATTTGGACATATCCTGCTGATCTTTGCCTGGATTTCCTTAATGTTCTCTACCCTGTTGTGAATGATAAAAACCTGTCCGTTCCTTGAAACCTCATATTCAATACCTTCTATTATGATCTCCTCGTTGAATCCGTGCAGTTCTGTAACGATGGGCATTCTGTTGGGCGGCGGGGTATTGATTATTGAAAGATCGCGGGCACCCATCAGCGAGAATTGGAGAGTCCGCGGTATCGGAGTGGCTGTAAGAGTAAGCGTATCGACATTGGTTTTGAGCTTCTTGAGCTTTTCTTTTACCGAAACACCGAACCGTTGTTCTTCATCAATGATGAGCAGCCCCAGATCCCTGAAACGGACCTCCTGTCCCACAAGTTTATGGGTTCCGATAATTATATCGATTTTGCCTTCTTCCAGTTGTGACAGGATCTTTTTCTGTTCGGAAGGTTTTTTGTATCTCGTCAGATACTCTATATTGCACGGGAATCCCTTCAATCTATCGGTAAAAGTTTTATAGTGCTGAAGCGCAAGAATTGTTGTTGGCACAAGCACAGCTGTCTGCTTGCTGTCGGCAGCAGCTTTGAAAGCGGCTCTTACAGCTACTTCGGTCTTTCCGAAACCAACGTCCCCGCATACAAGGCGGTCCATGGGATGCGGGGCTTCCATATCCTCTTTAATGGCATTCGTAGCGGTGAGCTGATCAGGAGTGTCCTCGTAAATGAATGATGATTCCAACTCCCGTTGCATATATGAATCGGGTGAAAAGGAATATCCGTCAGATGACATTCTTCTGGCATACAGTATTATAAGATCCCTGGCGATGTCCTTTACCCTTTTTTTGGTAGCCTGTTTCAGCTTCTGCCAGGCTCCCGAACCAAGCTTATAGATCTTTGGTGCACCGTCATCCTTGCCTTTGTACTTCGAAATACGGTGAAGTGAATGGATCCCTACATAGAGTGTATCGTTATCACGGTAAACAAGTTTGATTGCTTCCTGGATCTTTCCGTTCACCTCTATTTTCTCAAGACCTCCGAATTTGCCGATACCATGATCGATATGCACTACATAATCTCCCGGATTCAGTCCTGTTAATTCTTTGACGGAAATGCTCTCGTGGCGTGTGAAATAACCTCGTATCCTGAATTTATGGTATCGGTCAAATATCTGATGGTCGGTATATACCGAAATATTCAGATCATTATCTGTAAAACCGCTGTGCAGGTTAAGCAACATTGGGGTGAACTGCACATCAGGATTTATCTCAGCGAAAATATCCCTGAGCCTGTCGATCTGCGACTGGCTTTCTGAAATGATGAATGTCCTTCGACCGGAAATACTGTTGGAAACGAGTTTCTCAGAAAGCAGTTCAAAATTCTTATTGAATACTGGCTGGGGTTCAGAGTGAAATTCAAAGCTTTGCTCCGGGGGAAATACTCCTCTCTTACCGAATTCAGCTGTTCTGAATCTGGCACAATCATCGAAGAACCTGTTGCCGGTCATGATCAGATCCTTTTTGCCGGAGATCTGTCCTGACTCTTCTCTTTCCACAACCTGAAAAAAGATGTTGTTCATTTTGTCCCTGATGAATGCTGAATCATCAAACCAGACAAAGGCAGATGGTGGTAAAAAGTCAGTAAATGAATCATTTACCTCCTCAATTGAAATATCCTGAATATTTGGGATGACTGATATTTGTTTCTGAATGGCAACCGACAGCTGATCATCTGTATTGAAGGTCCTAATTGAGTCCACCTCTTCCCCGAAGAAATCGATCCTGTACGGAAGATCAGCAGAATAAGAAAAAAGATCTGCTATGCTTCCTCTTATGGCATACTGGCCGGGCTCATATACAAAATCGACCCTTTCAAAATTATACTCCCTCAACACCTCCTCAAGGAACTCCAGTGAGATCTTATCGCCTTTGGAGATACTTAAGGTGTTTTTTTTCAGGTTACGCCGGCTTATGACCTTTTCCATTACCGACTCCGGGTAGGTGACTATTATTCCCTTTTTTTTCCCTGATGCGAGATGATTCAGCACCTCGGTCCGGAGAACAATATTAGCCGGTTCAGTCTGCTCATACTGAACAGATCTTTTAAATGTTGATGGGAAGAAGAAAACGGAATCATCGCCGGTCATCGCCACCAGATCGTTATAGAAATAAGCAGCATCTTCTTTTTCAGGCAGTATGACAAGATGGGTAAGAGATGTCTTAAGGAATATCCGGGCAAGGATCAAAGCTTTTAATGATCCCGATAAACCTGTAAGCCCAAGTCTTTGAAATTTCTGATTTTCAATCGATCCAGCCAGACTGAGGATCGACGGGTGTTTATCATAGAGACCGATAAGTTCGTTTTCTTTCATCGCCGGAATGTGGCGGCAAATTTAAATCATTTTACCGGAAAACTTTTAATTACTGAAAGTGAGACAGAATGTTGTCTCTTTTCCCGGCTTTGATCTCACTTTGATCGTTCCTCTGTGTGCCCTCATTATCTGCTTCGAGATGCTCAGCCCGATCCCTGAGCCATCTTTCCGCGTCGTAAAGAAAGGTACGAAGATCTCCTCGATATTTTTTTCAGGGATCCCCGGTCCGTTATCCGTGACACATATCTCAGGCCGCTTATCAGTATCATAACCTGCTTTTATGGAGATCCGGGCTGAAGGATTTTTTTCATTGGCTTCAAGTGCATTTTTCAGAAGATTGATAAGCACCTGGGAAATCAGGTTCTCATCAGCAAAGATTTCCATACCAGGATCAGCCAAATCCAGGGCCAGATCGACAGTTTCACTTCTCTCGAGAGATCTGTATAGTATTCGAACCCTGTCAAACAGGCTGTCTATCCTGAATTGCCTTTTATCGGGTTCGGGGATCCTTGTCAGACGCCGGTATGACTCAACAAAAGACATTAATCCCTTTCCCTGTTCCTGGATCACATTAAGCCCGTTCAAAGTGAGCGATATTGTAGCATCGTTCAATTCTTCTGATCTGACAGGCTGACCTTTATTACTGAAAATGTGCACGAGGCTTTCCGATAGCGAAGTAATGGGAGTGAGGGAGTTCATGATCTCATGCATCAGCACCCTGATAAGCTTAAGCCATGAATCGAGCTCCTTCTCATCAAGTTCATTTCTTATATCCTGAACAGACAGGATTACCATCTCCTCTTCTCCGGTTTTAAGAGAAGTTGCTTTGAGTGAAAGCTGGATATCTCCAAGTGAAGTAGGTACAGAGACCAGTTTCTGTTCAGGAGGTTTAATATTTGAAATTGCCTGATAGAGCCTCTGGTTGATTCTTTCAATCTGCTGCAGGTGCGTAAGAATATCAGTTGAAAGCAATCGTTTTGCAGCTGAATTTGCATGAAACACAAAGCCCTTCCTGTTGAAAGTGATAATACCTGTAGCCAGATGCTCTATCAGCCGCGCGAAGTATTGTTCCTGTTGCCTGTTTTCAATTTTCAGCTGTTGTATCTGCTGGTTTACCCGGTTCATGCTCCTGTATAATTCCCGGAGGCTTTTATTTTCCGATTCAACCGGGAAAGAAAGTGTTGAATCCTCATTCCTTATTGCATCGAAAAAGAAACGGATCCTGTCGTTGGCAGTGTTCAGGTATTTCACAAGAGAAATGGTGGATAGCATGACCCCGGCGAAGCATAACAGAATAAGAACTGGTGATCGGTCGGTTGCAATGAAGAAGCCAATAAGGGAAGAAAGTATTATTAGTGGTAAAATTCTCAGTGCAAGAGCAAGGTAGAAACTCCTGTTGATCATTGATCCATCTTTTTAAGTTTGTTGTAGAGGGTCTGGCGTGTTATTCCAAGCTTTTCGGCAGCAGCGCTGTAATTACCTTTATTGATCTCAAGAGCCTGGTGAATGAGTTGTCTTTCCATTTCTTCAAGGGTCGGGAGAGTCTTGCTTTTTTCAGAGATATCAATTGTTTTGAGATAAAAATCCTCCGGTCTTAGGATATCTGATTCACTGAGGATTACAGCCTTCTCTAAAGTATGCTGCAGTTCCCTGATATTACCCGGCCAGGAGTATCTAAGGAGTTTCTCATTTGCCTGTTGGTTTATCTTCAGGTTTGGTTTGTTGTATTTCCGTGAGTACTTATTGAGGAAATATTCAGCCAGGATCGTAATATCATTACCGCGTTCCCTCAGTGGAGGGATTTCAATCTGAATTGTGTTGATACGATACAGAAGATCCTGGCGGAACAATCCTTCACTTACCATCTTGTCAAGATTCTTGTTAGTGGCGCAGATCAGTCTTATATCTATCGGGATAAGCTGGTTTGAGCCGATCCGTGATATCTGCCTGTTTTCCAGAGCTGCAAGGATCTTTGCCTGGAGATGAAATGACAGGTTCCCTATCTCATCAAGGAACAGGGTTCCTTTATTTGCTGTCTCAAATTTCCCGGCCCGGTTTTCATGAGCGTCAGTAAAGGATCCTTTCGTATGTCCGAAAAGTTCGCTTTCAAAGAGCGATTCACTTATTGCTCCCATATCGACTGTCACAAGGATCTCCTTTGTCCTGGCTGACAACCTGTGGATCTCTCTGGCAATAAGTTCTTTCCCTGTACCGTTTTCTCCGGTAATCAGGACATTCGCGTCGGTTCTGGCAACCTTGCGGACCATATTCATAATATTCAGCAGTCCAGGAGATGAGCCTATAATATCTCTGCGTTCCTTGTTTATCTCCCTTTTCAGTTCTGTCTCTCTCTCACTGAGTTCCGTGACCATTTTTTTGGAAATGTTCAGCTGGACCGCCATTTTGAGCGTGGCAATAAGTTTTTCATTGTCCCAGGGTTTCAGAATGAAATCTGAAGCACCTTCTTTAAGAGCATTGACAGCCAGCTCAATATCACCGAAAGCAGTGATCATAACGACTGATATGTCGGGATCAGTTTCTTTTATCCTTTTAAGCCAGTATATACCTTCGTTGCCGGTATTTATCCCGGCACTGAAGTTCATATCGAGGATCACGAGGTTATACTCTTCCTTTTTCAGGGTAGTGATCAGCTGATTGGGTCCGGGAAGAAGTGTAACCTTATTGAAGACAGGGGAAAGCATAATATCAAGAGTAGCCAGAATGCTCTTGTTGTCGTCAACTACCAGAATATTACCCTGATTTTGCTGCATGATTTATTACAGTGAGTAGTATTTTGACTCCGGGAATGAGTAACTATATTCTATAAAATTACTGCTATAATTTCAATTTTCCAAATATTATGTAAAAATATTTTACAATATAATGTAAATTTAATTTACTATATAACAATACTGTGAGAAGTTAAATAATTATAAATTAACTATATAGAATCATGGCATAATTGTTGGTTTTTAGAATCAGGACTAAAATTGTACCATATATGGGAATGGACAGGGTAATTGAAAAGAAAAAAGGGTTACAGAAGAAGCATTTTATCTGGATAGCAGGTGGGGCATTGTTCCTGTTGCTAGCAGGCATTATGATTTTCGGGGATCACAGCTCTGCTT
>MWDJ01000040.1 GCA_002070505.1 Bacteroidetes bacterium ADurb.Bin145
GGAACGGGTTGAAGCCCTGTTCCGCAACTTCGAGCGCAAGCGTAAAACAACGGAATACCTGCGTATGCCGCCGATAAGGGATTATTATCACGGATAAACCTATAATTATGAATGCAATAGATTATTTCTTCGAGAATACTTACAGGCTTGATAAACCGTTCCTGGTCGGTAAGGAGGAAATAAATTACAAGGATCTGTATTCTTCATCTCTTCAGCTTGCCGCATGGATCAACGAGATGGTCGGTACAGACAAACATATTATCCTTTTATCGGTCAATAACCTGTTCTTTCTTAAGGTGTATCTGGCTATCATCAAGTCTGGAAACATCTGCATCCCGCTCGATCCCGGGATTGAAAGGGAGAACTATAAGTATATTCATGACCTTACGGATCCCAAACTGGTTTTTTTAACACGAGAAGTGGAAAAAAGACTGGAGCTGAATTCAGACCAGGCGTGGTACCCTGACACCCTGCCTTCTTCAGCAGAGAAAAATATGGATGAGATACCCGGCGGCGAATTTGACAGGGAGAAATGTGCAGAAATCATCTTTACCTCCGGTTCCACAGGAAAGCCCAAGGGAGTAATGATATCCCACAAAAACCTGATTTCCAACACATCATCAATTGTAGAGTACCTGCAGCTGACTCTTGACGACAGAATGCTGGTAGTACTGCCGTTCTACTACTGTTATGGGTTGTCTCTGTTACACACACACCTAAGAGTTGGAGGATCAATAGTATTTAACAACTCCTTTATTTTCCTGGGAGGAGTGTTGAAAAGTCTGGTCGATTACAAATGCACAGGATTTGCGGGGGTACCAAGTCATTTTCAGATTCTTTTACGGAAATCAGACTCATTTAAACAGACCAAATTCCCCGATCTGAAGTATGTCACGCAGGCAGGAGGCAAACTGGCTCCTATTTTCATCGATGAATTCCGGGAAGCGCATCCTGAGGTCAGGTTTGTGGTAATGTACGGACAGACTGAAGCCACAGCGAGGCTTTCCTGGCTCCCGCCGGAGGTGTATGACAGAAGAAAGGGTTCGATGGGCAAAGGTATTCCCGGAGTGGAACTAAAGGTAGTAAATGAAAAGGGAGAACCAATCAAGCCAGGCGAGACCGGCGAAGTTATTGCCCGGGGCGATAATATAATGATGGGATATTTTGCTGATGAGGAGGGCACAAAAAATGCCATCCGCAACGGATGGCTTTACACAGGTGACCTCGGCACTGTTGATGAAGATGGTTATATCTACCTCACTGCGCGTTCAAAAGAGATCATTAAAGTCCGGGGCAAACGGATCAGTCCCAAGGAAATTGAAGCAGTTATTTTAGCATTACCCGAAGTGATTGATTGCACAATTGAGGGTGTTGAAGACGAGATTGAGGGTGAGATGCTGAAGGCAACAGTCACAGTCAGAAAAGACAGTATCGGGTCCTTGACCAAAGACAGGGTCATTCAGCACTGCTCACAGCATCTGTCTCTGTTCAAGGTACCGCAGGTTTATGAATTTAAAGACGACCTGACGATCAGTGCAACAGGCAAGAAAATAAAGAAGGTATAAGACAACCACGACCTTAAGCAAACAGCGCCAGGATGAATATCATTTCGATTGGCCATCCCAGCCGGCGATTCTTGCCAGCATCCACCACATAGCCTTGGCTATCCGTAAAGCACCTGCCTCCCCGATATGGTCATCACCCAAGGGATCTCCCTGGCCATCAGCCGGGATCATTTGCCACAAGGAATTGTAGTCTTTCAGATTATCAGGATGAATCTGTGAATGCGGGCGATAAGTTCCGCCATCATTCCAATTGACAATATGCTTCTGCCCTGAATTATTATAAACTAAAATATCAGCATAGTCGAAAAATATCGTCTCCGGATGATTCTTGACATATTCCCTGATGTAAGTGTGTTTCAATTCCCGCTGATAACCATTTTCCGTTCCTGAGTTATCATCAACGGGGCCAGTTGTATATATTGTAAACGTTTTGTAATTGTTGCTTCTGGCATGAGCGTTGTATGTTTCTATTGCCGATAAATAGCTATCCATACTAAAAGGAGTTCCGGTCAATGACTGATCTTCATTGTTCAAACCCCAGCGACCTCCTCCAGCCGAGCCAGCCCAATGAACATTGAACTCAGGATCCAAGCCCCCTCCGGGTGAATTTACCCATGTCATGTCCCAGCACCATGCATAAAGAAAAACATTGTACGGATTATTCAGATTTGATGCCTGGTCCTTCAATATACCACAATACGCGTTTACATCTGAAGTCCAGGTATTGTCTCCACTTTGAAAAATCCGGCCAAATCTCATTGCCTGTGATGTAACGGCTGGCGGAGGATCTCCAAGATATGTAATTACCTGGTATTTAGGATCGTACTGTTCCAACAGGATCAAACCATGCTGATATCCCAATGAATGAGACATTCCGGCTCCCCATACGAGCATCTTTTTTACCTCGTCAATATAAAACTGGGGTATATCGTTGTACCTGTCTACAATTGTATGATCAGCTATGATCTGATTAACAGAACTGCCATTTGAAATGGAAGTAGTGAAAGTAACTTCATCTCCAAAAGAAGTCCCGTATTTGTTCGAGGCATATGCTCTTACATAATACTTTGTTGCAGGTATTAATCCTGTCAGACTACTCGAATACTCTCCCATGCCTGTACCGTTAATAGTTCTATCCGAGGTTAGGGTTGGTGCAGTATTCGTGTTCCAGCATACTCCCCTTTCATCTATTTTGGAAGAGCCTTCATCCGAAATGTTTCCTCCGGTCAAAGCTGAATTTGAAGTGATTTCAGTAACCGCCAAAGTGGTTAATGAAGGGACTTCACCGGAACAGTTCAGAAACAAATAAGAGTTTATCAATAGACCTAAAACCAATAACCTGGCTTTCATACAAACACATATAATAGAACTCATCCACTTCAATTATTTCAAAACAAATTAAATTATATATTGTTAAGACTAGACCTATTATTTTCAACAATATAAAAGGCTCATCCTGCCACTTATCATTTTATAACGTATAATAGTCAAAAACTAATATACAGATATCACCAATTTTATAAATTTACATCAAAACACCTGCCTTATGAACTCATTTTTTGAATCATTAACATACCCTCTCCGGATGTCGCGAAGAATATTGATTATTCTTGCATTTCTGCTGACGGGCCATTCGCTTTACGGACAATTGAATCCCGGGACAATCGGGAATGATCAGTCGATCTGTTACGGATACTCCCCGGCAGGTTTGTATTTCATATCAGCCCCAACAGGAGGTTTGTTACCCTATTCATATCGCTGGCAAAGATCCAATGACTTAGGGAACACATGGGCAGATATCACCGGAACCACTGCCTCACGCCTGACTTACTCTCCTCCTGTTCTTGCCAGACCAACAATGTTCCGTTGCAGGGTAACTGATGCCACTCCTACAACACGTTATTCCAACGCGGTTACCATAAATGTGCTTACTGGCCTGAGTGCCGGAAGTATCGGAACTGAACAAACATTGAACTATGATGAATTGCCTGCACCTTTGACCCAGATCCAGGCACCATCAGGAGGAGACGGCAACTATTCTTTCATTTGGCAGAGCTCGGCCAATAACCTTCAGTGGTCAAATATTGAGGGCAGTAATTCACAGGGATTTGCGCCTCAGCAAATGTTTACCACCACCTGGTTCAGGAGAATTGTCAGTGACGGCACATGTGGTTCGGTTGCCGGCAACACCGTGCAGATCAGTGTTGATCCGATTACTCTTTTCACTACCGAAACCCCATCTTCCAATAGTAATGATAGCAGGTATAACCTGGGCACTGAGTTCAGTGTGCTGGCTGACGGTTTCATAACCCATGCAAGGATTTACAGTCACCTGAATGAGCAGGGTCTTCATTTAGTAAGGATATACCGGCAGATGGATGACACGAATTATGAACTCATGGCTGGTCCCTTCGAATGGAACTTTGCCTCAGGTTTTCAGGGCTGGCGCGACTTCAAACTTCCAGTTGCCGTTCAGGTTGAAGGTGGGAGTAACTATATGATCTGTGTTACGAACGGCCTGGGCAATAACTGGTATGTTCAGAGTAATTCAAACTTTAACACTATTGAAAGCAATCCATATATTGACTACCTTAATAGTTATTATGGTTCTGTTGATGAGGTCCCAAGAGGCAATTATAATAACGTCTCCTATTTCCGTGACATCGTTTTCATACCGTTTTCTCCGGGATCAATTGGTTCTTCACAGACTATCTGTTATGGCATTGTTCCTGCATCTCTTACTCAGACTGAATCACCTGATGGTGGTTCAGGAATGTTTAATTATCAATGGCAGTCCTCAACAGATAATTCTACATGGATAAATATTCAGGGGGCAAATTCTCCGGACTACGCACCTGGCACATTATCACAATCTATGTACTTCAGACGACTTGTATTCAGCGGTGGGCTGGAAGCAGCAAGTAGCCCGGTTTTTATTACGGTCAATCCACAGTTCGTTTCTGCCACCCTGGAGGGAACAGCCACCGTTCTGAAAAGCACATCAACTACATTCACACTGAACATTTCAGGGGGTACACCGCCTTATACAGTCGAATATACATGTAATAATTTGCTTCAACCCCAGATTTTAACAACAAATCAGATTAATCAAATCAGCACCGGTCAGCTGGTTACTGGAAGGTATGCAATCAACATCGTCTCAGTGACAGACTCAAGAGGTTGTGTTCCTGAAACTATTGGAGATGGAATCATAATCACTGCAGCTGACCCCGGATTTGGGACCAGGAGCAATAATGCATTGCTTATTGTCAATTCCTCGTCATCTTATTACCAGGACTTTACAAAATATGTACTGCCATATATCGAATGGTTCGGTATTCCTTTCGAAGTATGCAATGTAAACAGTATGCTGATACCTGAATTATCTGACTATGGAGTTATTGTCTTCGGTCACCGTAATGTCTTTTCAGATAATTACCCGGTTAATAATATCGAAGACGCCGTTTTTGCAGGATCAGGACTGTACAGTTTTGATCCTCATCTTTTTGACTTTTCAAGTGACTTCAATGTTTCAGGAAATACTCCTTCTGTCACATCGCATCAGATCGACATAATAACAAGCCCTGAACATTACATTACCAGGCTCCATGTGAATGACGCTTTCAATTCAACAAATGATGAAATACCTCTGATGGTTATAAATAACGTCGCGATAACAATAACCCTAAACCAATCAGATTATACCCTGGCAGGCGGAGTGACTCTGGCAACTATGAGCTCCGGGCCGGCAAGTTCACCTCTTCTTCAGGTTGCATCACATGGTGCCGGGCGAATTGTTAAATGGTCTTCATATGAATGGATGTTTGATGAGCCCAAAGTGCTTGGACCTGTTTTTGGAATGGATGATCTGATATGGAGAAGCATGGTATGGTCAGCGAGGAAACCATTCGTAATGCAGGGGCTTCCTCCTATGATAACCATGAGGGTTGACGATGTGGATGGCACCAGATCATATTATCTTGACAACCTCAGGTGGCTTGAAATAAGTAATGAATATGGTTTTATACCATGGTGCGGAACGTTCATAGACAATGTTGGCACTGGTTTCTTCACCAAGCTGAGCGAACTGGTCAATGCAGGAAGGGCTACTGCAATACCGCATGCACTTACATATGATAATTTTATTTATTGCAATCAGCAAAATCTCCAAGGTTTTGACCCTGTCGCAAATATCACCTATGCCTGGAATACATTTGCAGCGAATTCCATCCCGGTTTCTAACTATCTTGTGACCCATTGGTACTTATTTAGCGCTGATGCTGTTCCTGCGGTAAGTGCCAGGGGTGTTGAATTCATAGGCACTCATATACCAACCTATGACCTTGTTTTCCCTGATGGTTACCCTGGTAACTGGATTAACTGCGGTCCCTATAAAACCGATCGCAACGGATTTGGAGGGAGAGGCGACGCACCTTACTTTTTCGCAGGTGATATTACCTGGGAAATTGACAATCAACAGTATAATTTCTTTAATGTGCTTACAGAAATACAGGATGACGGAGGATATGAGTGGTTCCCTGAGTTCAATGTGACAGAAGCAATCAATCGCGGTGTAAGGCATCTCAGACGGGCTATCAACAGCATGGCCCTGCCCACATTGTTTACCCATGAAGACCGAATCTGGATGACAGAGCCTGAATGGAGACAAACAATGAGTGGCATTACCTCCGGATTATCAGCGTACTATCCCGAATACAATCTTCAGTACACCTCCATAGATGATGCATGCACCTATATCAAGGCTAAGGAGGGTATTGAAATTACAAGTGTCAGAGCCGAACCTGGTGTAACAAACATCTTTTTCTCAGGAGATAATGATCTGGGAACAAAATGCTATCTGTTCACCGAGGCAGAAGGACAGATAGGGTTTGAACTGGTTGACCTTCCGCAGGTAAATGCATCCTCAGGAACTTCGTTTGTTACCGTATACGAATAATCTCAATACTATGATTATGAGACCTATAAATAGATTTATAATCCTGATCCTGACCTTTACCGGTCTGACACTTAAAGCACAGGAAGCCTGGAAAGCGGAAGATTCTGTTATCTCGGAAGATTTGAATGCTATACATTTTTATGATAGCAGTACGGGGTGGATCGTTGGAAACAACGGCGCGATGCTATACAAATCAGGAGAAAAGTGGCTGCTTTACCCGAAAATTACCAATGAGGATCTTTACTCAGTATTTCTTACCGGTAAAGAATCCGGCTGGGCCGTCGGGTCAAAAGGCACAGTACTTAAGCTGGAAGGCAGAACCTGGTATAATATAAGCAGTCCTACCAGGGCAACTCTTTATGATATCTCCTTCCTGGATTCGTCTCACGGCATGGCTGTTGGCGCAAATGGCACCATTCTTTCATATGAGGGTGGAATCTGGTCAATATCTAATTATATTACAAAAGGTATACTTCATGCTGTATCATACGGTAAAGACTTCAATCTGGTCTCAGGGGGCATAGAGTGTGGATCCGTACCTATTTACAAACATCGGATGAATGAACCAGAATCTTTCAATACATTTGATCCGGGATACTATTTTATTAAAGATATAGCTGTGCAGGATGATGGTCAGGCCTGGGCAGTCGGCACTGCCGGCATTCTCTTACATTTCAATGGCATTGAATGGATTAGGAGTAACTTACACACGAAAGTGCCTACGCTGAACAGCATCAGCTTCTATGATTCCACAGATGGTATAGCAGCAGGTTTTGGCGGAGCACTTATTAGATATTATGAAAGCGGATGGGAGAAAGAAGATTCTCCTTCAAACGTAACTCTTAACGGAACAGCTATTTCCGAGAGTGCATATTATGCAGTAGGTAACATGGGCACGATCCTTTCAAAATCCAGAATATCCTATACAGACGATTCTCTTGAGGGTAATTCTAAAAGTCTGTTAAAGGTAGATTCCTACCCTAATCCTGCATCCGATTATATTGATATCGTTCTTCCTGAGACAGATGATTTAATTGCTTCAGACTTATCAGTACTTAGCGCAGATGGGAGAGTTATCCTTAAGATGAGTATCGAACCCGGTACTGCGGGTAGTACAGTCCGGATAAATACATCATCGATGAGTAACGGAATGTACCTTATTCATTTAAGGTACAAAGATAATGAATCAGCCTACGGCAAATTTATGATTGCAAATGAACGCTAAGAACTTGTTCTTTGTTTGATTGTTATTTGAATGGGTAAAATTGTTACTTCTTCGTATTGCCAATAGTTTACTAATGCCATAACCTGATACAAATGCGATATGTTATTCCTTTTCTGATACTTATATCAGTATCTTCCGGCCTGACAGCACAAATTGGAAGTGGCACTATCGGAAATAGTCAGACAATCTGTTACGGTTATGCACCGGCAGGACTATACTTTATTGAACCACCATCAGGAGGATTAGCTCCATACTCTTACAGATGGCAACGCTCAAATGACGGAACTACATGGAATGACATAACCGGCTCCACGGGTTCCCGGACAACATTTTCACCACCTGTTCTGGCCAGAACAACATTCTTCAGATGCCGTATATCAGATGCCTTAAGTAATCAGGTAACATCAAATATTGTTACAATCACGGTTGCACCAGGCCTTGATCCGGGTGCAATTCAGGGAAATCAGACTGTGTATTCAGGGACCACCCCTTCCACCCTACAAGAATTCAGACCTGCTTCAGGTGGTAGCGGATCGTATTCATTCCAATGGCAAAGTTCATCTGACGGTCAAACCTGGGCCGATATCGATGGCGCTGACGAGCATATTTATACTCCCTCAGCCTTAATCTCTGATCGCTGGTTCAGGAGAATGACCAGTGATGGTTTATGCGGTATATCAGCAAGTAATTCAATTAAAATTACCATCAATCAGATAACTCTTTTTACAACAGAGACGCCTTATGTTATAAATAATGAATCTGTTCATTATGATATGGGAACCGAGTTCCAGGTTCTTGCAGACGGCTTTATCACTAAAGCCAGGTTGTACACTGATGAAATGGAAGCCGGGTTTCATGTAATAAGACTGTGGATTGATAAAGGCAGTGGTTTTTCATTGTTGGCTGGTCCGTTTAATTGGACGTTCCAGGGAGGAATGGAAGGGTGGAGAGAATTTGAATTGCCAGTCCCGGTTAGAGTGGAAGGAAGTGAGGATTACCGATACATGATAAGTATTACAAATGTCCTCGGTAATTTTTATTATTCACAGAGCAATAATTATTTTACCCCGGCACTTTCAAACGGTTATATTAGATATACTATCGGCCGGCATATTACACCTGCTGATCAGATTCCTTTCTTTGACTACTACCAATCAATGTATTTCAGGGATGTTGTATTTATACCATTTAGCCCGGGTTCTGCAGGTGTCTCTCAGACTGTCTGTTATAATTCAACGCCAGCTACTTTATCTGAAACTGTTTCCCCTGAAGGAGGCACAGGGGAATACTTGTTTCAGTGGCAGAGTTCTGCGGATAGTATTACCTGGACTGATATTACAGGAGCAGCCAGTTCTGATTATACTCCGCCCGAAATTTTGGAGAATACTTATTTCCGAAGAGTGGTTTCAAGCGGGAACATGACTGTAGCCTGTTCACCTGTACTGATTTCAACATTCCCTCAGGTAGGTAATGCACAATTAACCGGTAATTTAACTATCTATGAAAATACGGCTACGAATTTCAGTGTAACTATTTCCGGAGGTAAGCCTCCTTATACTGTTACTTACTCGGTTAACGGAACTCCCCAAACACCGGTTACAGATTATTACAGCGGAGAGGGGATTTCTACCGGTATTCTTAACTCCGGAACATATACTTATACTCTTATCTCTGTTTCAGACTCACATGGTTGTCAGGCTGATGATCTGGGAAGCACCATTACAATTACCGCTTCAGGCACTTATACCCCAACAGCTGTTACAGGCAAAGCACTTGTGCTGATTAACGCCAATTCACCTAACTATCCCGACTATGCAAATTATATTAAACCATATCTGCTGAATTTCGGAATTCCGTTCGATGAGTTTGACAGCCCTGTACATTCAGGCCATCCTCCCTTTAATAATTATGCCTTGATAATATTCGGACATCCAAATGTTTATTCTTACTCCGGCTATCCTGTAACAGATCTCATTAATGCATTAATTGGCGGAATAGGACTTTATAGTTTTGACCCGGTTCTTTTCCTGAATACTACAGGGACTATATCCACAGACATAGCAGATATATACCTGTCTGCAAATCAAATAGATATCAATAATACAAGCCATTTTATAACTGAATATCATCAATCAGACTCGTATGACCTGCCCCTGATTAACGGGACCACTCCCTATAGTAATAATTATGAGATCATAACTCTTAGAGATTTAATGCCAGTTAATCAGACCACAACCCTTACAAATGGATCAAACCTTGCCATTATTGCTGACGGCGAGAATTATGCGGCAATCCTCGAGACTTCTGAATTCAGTACCGGCAGGGTAGTTAAGTGGAATACCTGTAACTGGATGTATGAGAACTATCTTGGACCTGTGTTCGGTATGGATGATATTCTCTGGAGAAGCATTGTATGGGCAGCCCGCAAACCGTTTGTCATGCAGGGTCTTCCTCCTATTATAACAATGAGGGTAGACGATGTTGACGGTGCCGGTTCTGATATAATTGACAACTTCATATGGATAGAAATCTCTAATGAATTTGATCTTATTCCCTGGTGCGGAACATTTAATGACAATATACCGGCTTCTTATGTCAGCACGTTTAAATCATTGCTGGATAATAATCGCGCAACTGCCTCCCCGCATGCATTTGATTACGAAACCTTTATATATTACAATCACTACGGAGAATCGGGTTTTAATCCAGCGTACAACGTCATCCGGGCCCGAGATTACTATCTCACAAATCAGCTTCCTATGTCGAAATATGTTGCATCTCATTACTATGAGCTGGATCTTGACGCGCTGGAGGAAATGCACAATATGGGTATTGAGTTTATAGCTACTCATATGCCCTTCAGCTCTCCTTACCATGATTGGTGGCTGGAAATTGGACCGTACAGGACAAACCGTGATATGTTTGAACGGTCCTCTTCACCTCTTCCGGTATACTATGCTGACTTCGTATCCGGAGGAGCCTTCGAATTCTTCAACTGTGTCACAGAAATACGTGATGATGACGGGTATGAGTGGGTTCCCCGCAATGATGATATAATCAATTCTGTTGCACAGGGTGTACGGCAGTTGACCAGGGCAATGACCAGCATGGTTCTTCCCACATTGTTCACTCACCAGCAGAACCTGAGCATTACCGAGTCTAACTGGCGGAATATCCTTTCGCAAATACATACAGCCATGGAAAGATTCGAACCTCAATATAAATCAATGGATTATGCAGTCCAATATATAAGAGCCAGGAATAATCTGACCATAACCAACGTAACTGATGAAACAAACATAGTCAATATTACTTTCACAGGACAAAATGACATGAACACCAAATGTTACCTTTTTACTGAATCCGGTTCCGGAATAACGCATAAACTGGTAACTCTCCCATCCATCAGTTCAGGTTCATTAACAGTAAGTACATCAAAATAGACTGCCCAAAGATGAAAACGTATGCCAGACTGATCTGTACTATCCTATTCTCAATTCTACTTTCAGGAAAAGCAGTACCACAGTGGATAGCCGAGAAGGCACCTGTTACAGTTAATCTGAATTCTGTAGCTCTCTTTTCCGAAACCAGGGGTTGGATTGTCGGGGATAATGGAGTTATCCTGACCAGGACTCATGAAGGATGGATAGTATCTGATAAGATAACCGATGAAAATCTTTACTCGGTTGTACTTACCGGGGAAGAAACAGGTTGGGCTGTTGGAGCCCGGGGGACCATTCTTCGTATGGAAGGTTCAGCCTGGAAATCGTATGCCAGCCCAACCAGAGAAAAACTGTACTCATTAAGCTTCAAAGATGATAATCACGGATATGCAGCCGGTGCCAACGGTACGCTCCTCGAATACCGGAGCGGAAGCTGGAATATAATGAAAACCAATGTCAGGGCTAACTTTTATTCAATAGCCTACCATGGAGATTTCTTCATTGTGGGAGGAGGACAGGAATGCCGCAATATCCCGGTTATGAAGATCAATGAAAATGGTAATCGTAAGCTTGAGAAAATATTTGATCCTGACTTTACTGAAATAAAAAGCATTTCCGTGACACCTGAAAAACATGCCTGGGCCGTGGGGCATACCGGAAAAATTTTCTTTTATGACGGTAAAAGATGGGAACGGGCAGATGCTCCGGACGGCATTGGTTCATTGAATTTTATTAGTTTCTCAAAAAAAGACATGGGGATAGCAGTGGGACACAACGGTAGTATTTTGACTTACAACGGAGACCAATGGGAATGCGAAGAGAGCAATACTGCAACCCGGTTCAATGGCGCCGCAGTGACAGGTAACACCCTTTATGCAATCGGAAATAACGGAACAATACTTAAGTCTTTAAGAGTTAAAACAGATGATCCTTCAAAAAATGCTGATACGGAGTATCTGAATATTTCACCCTATCCCAATCCCACAACTGAATCGATAAAGTTCACTAAACCCGAAAACACTAATAATAGTGAACGAATTATCATAACTGTTACAAATGCCCGTGGCCAGGTATTGCTCAGTAAAAGCATAAGTGGCCTCGCTGATGACCAGGAATATCAATTGGATTTACCTGAGCTTGCAAACGGCATTTATTTTATTCATTTAAAATCCCCTTCGTTCCAGGCTTCCGGAAGATTTCTGGTAAGTCGTTAGAGGATGCTGGTCAGGATGGTTTCCCGAATTTATTAAGAGATTTTACCGGGAACACGAAGAGATGAAATAAAAAGAGGCTGCCACGTTATGCCTTGAGACAGCCCCCTGATATTTGAATTGGATCACATGTCAATGAAGGAGGACTTTTTCTACGACTTTTATGTTGCCTGTAAGCACCTCAACAAGAACAAGGCCTGAAGTGCGGGCATCCATGTTAACCATTTTGGTGTCGTTAGGACCATGCCAATCAACATTTTTCTGTTGGTAAAGTTTTCGTCCTGTCATGTCATAGACTGTGATGGTCCCTTTGTCACTCACTGGAATATCAGAGACCATACGGATATTGATGATCTTCCCGGGTGATGAGTATATGGCAAAACTCCTGCCTGAAGAAGAAATATCTGCTACCGCAGTTGCGGACTTATTGATGACAAGCACATACCTGTCAGTTATGGAACCCGGTGATGAAGTGAATTCTGCATATTCTCCGTTTCGCAGGTTGATTAACTGATTAGTGTAGCTATCCTTCAACAGGATTGAGTAGTTCTCAAGTTTTTTCATTTCGCTTAAAAGTAGCCTGAAAGTGCCGTTAAGCTTTAAGTTAATCCCGACAGGCACCTCAATTCCTGTCTCAGGGAATGGCAATCCGTTAATACTGTAGTCAGTACCTGCGAAGGTTGTCCAGATATTAATATCACCGGATGTCTTGCTGAATTCATAGGCATCATACTTTGCATCAAAAGCATTAGTTGCATTCTTGTTGAAACGGACCACCAGGTCAGTACTGTCATTGCTACCTCGCATTTTCAACCTTACGAAAGAGATAGTATCAATTGCAGAATCACCTGCCGTGCTTTTCTTCTTGTACCGAAGTTGTTCGACATTATGAACACGAGCTCCTTCTCTCAAGGACATGGAGGTGTTGGCTGAGGTTTTAATAAAGAACCCCTGCAAAGGAGGTATAGTACCAGTTCCCCCTTCTGATCCAATACCATTTACATAGGATGCAACTTTACCGTTTTGAGTAAAATAGATCGCATTATTTACGAAGGCTGGCTTAGGATAATTGTTAAGTAGTATATCCCAGTCAAGGCAGGAAGCAAAGGGATTACCGATGAGATTATAACCCTGATAGTCTGGATAACCTGTTCCGCACGTTAGAGTTAGCGCCTTATTCTGAACATTAATCTCACCGGTATAAGTTATAACTGCGGCTGATGATGCGTAGTAATTATATCCTTTGCCCACAGAAAGTGTATTGAAAGTACTACCAAGAGTAGCTCCTGTTGAATATTGATATCCGTCATATGCGACCCATCCAAAAGAATTATCAGAACCTGTGACAAGGTTTTCCATGTATTGCGCAAGGTTAAGGGTGTTGTAAGTACTGACAGTTACACTGTTAACAGGAGAGGCAATGTAGTGCCACTTGTAGTCTTGGGAAGTGGTTTGTCCGCCAGATAAAAAATGCCTGATAATTGTAACTCCTCCTCCTGTGTTGGTGTAACCATAATGAATCAGTGAGGCAGCAGCCAATTCATTGGATGCAGATTCCAGGATCAGGGTACCACCATTATATATTTCATCAACGGTTAAGCCTGTACCTGGATTAATTGAAACTGTGCCCGTGGACTCTATTGTAAGAATTCCGCCTGAATTAAATTCAACGATCCCTCCATAATAGAGTCCTGGCTTAATCGATAATGTAGCCCCGGAAGCGATGGTAAGATTTAGTACATAAATTGTGCCTCCCGGGTATGTATTGGGATACCAGTCTACGGTCCCAGAAACAGTCCCATAGTAAGGACTTGTAGATGTTCCTGAGCCATTCAGTTGCGGAAGCACTTGGCTTGTACAAAATATCAATACGGCACTTATTAGGATCAGCTTCTTCATTTCCTAAAATTTATAAATTCTTAAATGTAAAGTTACTATAAAATAAAAACCAAATGTGCACTTGTTTGATTTTCTGTTTCAACTCCTGTAAAAACAAGACTCTTTAAGGAACCAGGTAAGCCGGACTGAAAACTAAATGCTACCTTGTTGTAACTTATTAGATGACTAAATGCGGTTCGATCAAAAATAAATCAATATGTGCTTTCCGGAAATCTGATAATAAGCTATATTCACTATATTTGGTCTGACCTTTATGCTAAAATTTAAAAGTCATGAATAAAAAGATGACCTGTTATCTCATCATAACTGCCTTAATTACAATGCTGACCCTACAGTCATGTAAGAATCAAGATGAGAAACCGAATATAAATATCCTGTTCCTGCACCACAGTACCGGTGAGGTGATCTATAACGGCCGGGCACCTTCAATAATTAAGAAGATAGCTGGAAAGATCAGTAAACCACTGGCAGATAAGCTTCCCCCGAGGGCTCAGTTACCAGCATTAATAAAAGAATACAACAAAGAACAAGGAAGAAACTACTCAATAACTGAGCAGGAATTTCCCAAGGCAGCCCCCTACGGATGGAATAACAATCCCTATGATTATTATAACATATGGGTTTATAATGCAGGAGACAAACTTTTCAAGGAGGAGCCAACTCTTGAGATGCTTACAAAAGATTATCAGGTTATTATTTTTAAGCATTGTTACCCGGTAAGTAATATCAAACCTGATCAGGATTCTGCAGATGTTAATTCTTATTATCGATCAATTGCCAATTATAAGCTTCAATACCAGGCCTTAAAGGACAAAATACACTCCTTCCCAGATACAAAATTCATCCTGTTCACTGGAGCAGCCCAGGTAGAGGCTAATATTCCTGAGGATGAAGCCAAAAGAGCAAGAGAGTTTTTTACCTGGGTTATAAATGAATGGGACACTCCGGGTGACAATATCCATATATGGGATCTTTACAATCTTGAGACAGACGGAGGACTGTATCTGAAAGAAGATTATGCCGCATCTGCCAATGATTCACACCCTAACGGATACTTTGCATCCGGTGCTGTCAGACTTCTTTTCAACAGGATCATTGATGTAATTGAAACAAACGGAAATAATACAACGCTAAAGGGAGATAAAATCGTTTCCACAGAATAACCCGGTTAAACCGCTAAAGTCTGATTTAAGTATTTTTGAGTCTTAATTCGCTGCTAATGAAGAATCCTGATTACTGAACACTGTTTTCAGTAACTCAGAGGTGAATTTCCTGGCACCATACATATTAAAATGAGATAACCCTGCCCAGTCAGAGTCATCATTTATTAAATCACAAAACTCCATGTTATTGAAATTGAATAATGTAGCAATGCCTCCCATATCGTATTTAATCTCATAAGGGCCTAACGGAGAAATGTTTTGAGTTTCATTTATGCCAGGCATTTCGATCAAAATAAGCCTAATTCCATTCACGGAACAAAGCCCGGAAATCTTTCCTATCCAGTGTGCAGTTTCGTATTTTTGCAGGTTGAGCAGCCTCTCATTATTTTGAGATAAATCTGGGACATTGTAAGAACACTTTTTTTGACCAAAGGACACATAGGTTTGCCTGTATTTACTCTTAAAGAACTTCTTAATCAGTTCCATCCCAGCCCAGTTGAATTTCGATATCGGCAAATCTTTAATTCCATATCGATGTCCTTTCATGGTAAATTCAACAACTGGTTGAATCCCATCGTTGTCGAACCTTTCAAGAAATGAATTCATTCCTAGCAAAACATAATCTGGTTTTACCTGGTATCTGGAAAGATATTCTTCCAACTGAATATAATTTGTTTTTATGGAACTGCCGACGAAAGACAAGTTGTATGATTCTAAATTATTAGCCGTAAGCAGCTCAGTATCTATCCCATACTCAGCCAGACTTGTACCCAGTACCAAAACTTTATAACCCGGTTCGTCAAAATTAAGGGACTCCCGCCTCTTTATAAAGTCCCAGTCTGTAAAGGCAATTATGAAGAGAAAAACGGTGTTGATTATCACAGTAAAAAGAATAAAGTATAATACGAAGAATAATATCTTCCTTATCAGGATTTTCATATCAGAAATTTGCATAAACGAACTGTTGTGATTTAAACCCGGATATGTAAATTATTGTTATCATAAGTGAATAGAAGGACCACCGTAAAAGCCTTCCATACCTGTTATCAGCAAACCAGATTCTCTCCAGTCTCCGGCCTGTTTCCGGATAATCATTTTTTAAAAGTTCCAGAAACAATACCAATGGAATGTAGATCAGTACCTGAAATGGCTTTACACTGATATCATTGAAGGGAGAAGGTCCGCTCATTGCTGCTAAATTATTCAGGAAACCAATTCCCGATTTAACATCAGGCGTAAAGAAGAAAACAAGAGAAAGGCAGTAGAATAAATATGTAACCATTCGACCAAACCAGACACTTATAACAGAAGGGATATTTGAAAAAAGTTTTGATCGAATTTTCTTTGTAAAGAATTCATAAATAATAGCCAGAGCCTGGAGAAAGCCTATCAGCATAAAGTTCCAACCCGCCCCATGCCAGATGCCAAACAAAATCCATGTTATGAAAACAGCATATACTGATGCGTAAACCCCCCATTTCCTGTATCTGAAACTTACCTGTCTGAAGATGTAGTCATTGAACCAGGAAGACAAAGACATGTGAAACCTTTTCCAGAATGTAGATACATTCTCAGCGAAGAACGGCCGTTGAAAATTTGGCAAGAGGTTTATGCCAAACATTTTGGAAACTCCCAGAGCAATATCTGTATATCCGGAAAAATCAAAATAGAGATATAAGGGTTGTATAATGAACAGTATCCATGAGATGGATCCGCCAGCATGTTCAAAGTCATATACACTCAAGGCATATGGAGCCAGCTGATTAGCAATTGCAACTTTTTTGAAGAATCCAATCAGGGCTAATTTCATTCCTTCAGTTACCTGCGATGGATCAAATGTCAGGGGTGCCTTAATTTGTGGAAGAAAGTGATTTGATCTCTCTACCGGTCCTGACAGAAACTTTGGGAAATAGATAATGTATAATAAAAAATCTACGAAATTCCGTTCTGATTTCTCCCAACCCATTTTTACATTAATAAGGTAACCTATGCCCTGTAATGTAAAATAAGAAATACCAAGAGGGCCAATGACTTCGGCTATTCTGGTAAAATTTATGTCATTGTTCAGCAAATGAATGAAAGGGTCAATAGCAAAACTTGCATATCTCAATAGTATCAGCTGAAGAATATTAACTGCTATACCTGTACGAAAAACAGCTTTAACTGATTTATTCCTTGAAAGCAATAATCCAAAGCAGTAATTGAACAGAGAGAAAATTACTACATATACTAATCCTGTATAAGTGTAAGTAGCAATAAATAAGACACTCAGGAGAGCAAGAAAAACACTGCGATACCTGGGATTGATCAGATAGAACAATCCGAGACTCCCCAGTACAATAAGTACGAATTTTAATGAAACAACACTCATACCTTATCAATAGTTGTCTTCCGAGACATTTAATCAATATTACCTATTGTCTGTGAACCTGTAAAGAAAAAAATGATGAATACTCTTTTGCTGTTGACCAATACATATCCTGTTAAGATGACAAAATTGCCCTGAAGTGCTTCACAGACACACAAGGAGGTATAATTGTGCCTTTCTTATCACTCGAATTATAAAAAGAAGACTTTTTTTCACAAAATCTTAAACTTGATTTTGTAGGCATTCTGGTGATTATTACGTATCTTTTAGGAGTTGTCATTATGTTATGACAATAAAATTCCTGAAACAATTTTGATTTTTAATCGTAAAAATGGGTATGTTTGTCAACATTATTCCTTCATTCGTCAAATATTAACAGACACATGAAAAAGTTGCTTACCCTTCTGTTTCTTGCAACATACACATATGCTTTCTCCAAGACCTATTATGTGGCCCCCACAGGTGGCAGTGACCTGAATCCCGGGACAATAACTCAACCCTGGGCTACATGGCAGAGGGCATTTGATGTTGCTCAGGCAGGCGATACTGTATTTTTCCGGGGAGGTGTATGGTATCTTAAGCCTGGTCAGACTGTAGATCTCATGAACAAGGATGGGGCACCCGGCAAATACATACATTTTTTCAATTATCCGGGAGAAGTGCCGATTCTTGACGGTTCTCAGATTGTACCTCCGAAACCTGCCTCAGGACAATTTACTTATAGCGGAGGGCCTTATATTGACGGTTCTAATTATATCCACTGGAAAGGCCTTACAATCAGGAACTTTAAAATGGTTTATGACAGGGTATTTGTGCAGGGCATCGTTGCTACAAACAGTAACTTTCAAATTTTTGAAAACATTACTGTTCATAACATTGAAGGCAGGGGAATCTACTACTCACCATGGTATGCCCCTGATTCAACATATTTTATCAATGTGGACGTGCATGATTGCGGTGATGTCCTGCCTTTGAATGATGAACTGGGAGGTTGGGGCGACGGATGGAATGCAGGTGTTGAAAAAGGTTCCTACATGCTGTTTGATGGTTGCAGGGCCTGGAACAATTCTGATGATGGATTTAATATATGGGGAGCCGGATTAATTGAAATGAAAAACTGCTGGTCATTTGGAAACGGTTTATTGAATGGCGATGGCAGCGGGTATAAGCTTAATCCCACTGAAGATGCAACCTACATGGGGCTGACAAGGGTTCTCACCAACAATATTGCTGCATTTAACTCCGGTAATACAGGTTGCGGATTCAATGAAAACAATATTGGCGCTGTTGCGCTCGAGGGAAGAATATATAACAATACTTCTTTCCAAAACAAGATTGGCTACATGACGGGAGGATTCCTGTCAGGTAACAAGAAAAACAATGACTACAGAAACAATATTGCCTATGCGAATACCGTAAACATAGACGAAAATGAATGGTCCGGCGGAACGTTCGTTACAGACATAAATAATACATGGACCGATGGGGTTACTTTCTCGCCGGATAATAGTGATTTTATCCTCTTAGATAAAACTCAGGCGATAGCCCAGATGACTGCACCCCGGAAAGCAGACGGATCTTTGCCGGATATCACTTTCCTGAAACTTAAAACAGGCAGTGATCTGATTGATGCCGGAGTGGATGTTGGATTGCCTTATTCAGGGAAAGCTCCGGATATAGGTTACTCTGAATATATTGATGGAGTCGTTACTCCTTCATCACCTGTTTTCCTGAGTGCATCTGTTGAGAATGCCACTCCCGCCAGGCTGGAAATGACATATAACCTTACACTGGCAAACGTGGTACCTGCAGCTTCGGCATTTACCGTAAAAGTAAACTCCGTAACCAGGACTGTCAGCTCAGTGGCAATCTCAGCAACTAAAGTACTGCTTACTCTTGCCAACCCCGTCGTCAACGGCGACGCCGTAACCGTGGCATATACAAAACCTGCCACCAACCCGTTGCAGACCGCCGCCGGAGGACAGGCAGCATCACTGACGGTCCAAAGTGTGACAAACAATGTTGTCGCACCCAGCCCGGTTTATATTAGTTCTGTAATTGAGAATGCCACTCCCGCCAGGCTGGAAATGACATATAACCTTACACTGGCAAACGTGGTACCTGCAGCTACGGCATTTACTGTAAAAGTAAACTCCGTAACCAGGACTGTCAGCTCAGTGGCAATCTCAGCAACTAAAGTACTGCTTACTCTTGCCAGCCCCGTCGTCAACGGCGACGCCGTAACCGTGGCATATACAAAACCTGCCACCAACCCGTTGCAGACCGCT
>MWDJ01000041.1 GCA_002070505.1 Bacteroidetes bacterium ADurb.Bin145
AGTATTTCCGGGTACGACTCATGTCCATACCTAAAGAAGCATATCTCTTCTATAAAAGTCTTTACACTTATGATATACGAGCTGATGATCCGTTTTCTGAACTGGTAAATATTAACGGAAATATTGTAGGTGGAAATGGAATAATTGCATTGTGCAGAAGCAGGGACCTGATTGTTTATTCTGGTCAGACAGGGTGGATGTATGATCCGTTCTTTTAGGCAGAAGGCAAGCGATGAGTTGTGAGAGGTGGGTGGTGAGATATGTGAGATAAGACAGAAAGGGAGGAAGGGAGTTTGATCCAGGATGCAGGGTGCAGGATGCATGTAGAAACACTTATTAGAATAATGAAGAAAAGATTTGTTTTTTTGTTTGTTATTATTTTTTCAGCCGGATCTGCTGCTCTCGGCCAGACTGTTTCTGTCAGAGGGAAGCTGTTTGACAAAGAAAGCGGACGTGCGATAAGTAATGGCGCAATTACAATCAATCCCGGTAACAGGTCAACAATTACCGATATGAACGGGGAGTATCTGCTGAACTGCAGCCCGGGGATAAAACAACTATCAACTCAGATACTTGGCTACCGGCAGCTGACAATAGAGTTTTCCGCCAAATCGGATACTGTAATCAATCTTTACGTTCAGGTACTGCCATTCGAGCTGGATGAGGTAACAGTAACCGGAGAACAGGTTAAAAATGTAAGGATCACCCAGCATGGTAACCTGGTTGTTACACCTGCTGCCATGCATGAGACTCCAAAGCTCTTCAGTGAACCCGATCTGCTGAAATCATTACAGCTGATGCCGGGTGTCATAACCGGTAAAGAAGGCAGTTCAGATATTTATGTGAGAGGTGGCAGCGCCGGGCAGAATATAATCCTTTCAAACGGATGCTATTTTTTCCTTCCGGGTCATTTCCTTGGTATGATCTCTCCCATTGACCTTGATTTTCTTGAAAACTCCGAACTGTTCAAGGATTATTTCCCGGCAGAACTGGGAGGTGGAGCAAGTTCAGTTATCAGCCTCAGGTTCAAAGAACCAGAAACAGATACCCTCCATGCCCAGCTGAGACTCGGGATGCTTTCCTCGGGGATCACTGCCGAAAAACAGGTCCCGGAACTGAATCTGAATATTGCAGCCGGACTCAAACACTCAAATTATTGGCTGTATTACCCCTTCCTCAACAGGATCCTATCGGAAGATGTAGTAAAATACCTCCCACACAGCGCTTATAAATTCTTTGACGGATTCCTGAAAGTGTCTCATTCCAGTGAAAAACTCGGAACAATTAACTATCTTTTTTTCGGAAATTATGATAAAGGCAAGCAGGAAAACGAGACAAGCGGTTTGACCGGTGATACAATATTGTTCAATCTTGATAGATTATCCAACGACTGGAAAAGCCAGATCCACGCTCTTGAATGGGAACCGCCTGTAAAGAATAAACTGAAGTGGAAGTTCGATCTTAACTATAACAGGCTTTCAATAAGGCGCGAGGCATTTCATCAGACTGAAAAACGTGTCAGTGCGATCCTTTTCGATGTGATACAGACAGCCTATGCTTTTTCTCCCACAGTGAACATTTTAGGATATTCTGCAACAGTATCTGGTAATAGTGACAAATTCTCCTGGTCAGCCGGTCTGTCAGGCCGCTTAAGAAATTTCTCCCCAAACATTACAGTTAATCATGTAAGCTGGCAAAAAGACGTTGAACACTCATTCGGAGAGGGCGTAAAGGTCGCAGAACCTGCTGCATTCTTTTCATCTACTTATCATATCTCCCGTAAATTACAGCTCGATGCCGGGCTGCGGGTGTCAGGAGCCTTTCTGAAAGATGCTCATTTCATAATTCCTGAGCCACGGGTAAGATTATCATATAATCCCGGAGGGGCTGTTTCTCCGCATATTACATATGTGAGACTGAGTCAGTTTGACCATTCTGTTGAAGGTACAAATGCCGGATTGAGATCAATGCTGTGGATACCTGTATCAAAAGAGTTTAAGCCGGAGGTAACGGATGTTATTTCTGCAGGTTTCCAGGGACAGATAAAGGAACATTATGTGTGGTCGATTGATGCTTACTATAAAAAGATTGACGGGATGCTTGACTATAAGTCGGGAGCCAGTTTTGTGTATGATACAACCTTTGCAGAAATTCTTGATGTAATAGAAGGCTGGGCTTATGGTCTGGAAACAGGGATAATAAAAACAACAGGCAAGCTGACAGGCACTATGAGCTATACTTATTCAAGATCGAAGCAGGAATGGAGCGGACCGCAGGGATTGATATGGATACCTGCAAACTCCGACAGACCGCATAACTTCAATCTTGCAATGAGATATCACCTGAACGACGCTACAAGCTTCGGACTAAACTGGGTTTATGCTTCCGGCCTGCCGGCAACAATATACATGCATGAGACATCGTACGGGAAATACTATAATACGAAAAACAATATCAGGTATTTTGATTATCACCGGATGGATATTTCACTAAGGCAACGCATCATAAAAAGGAAATATTCAATGTTCATCGATCTCGACCTGTATAATGTGTACAATCATAATAACACATTCTATTTTAAAGAGGTCTTCGACTGGTACAACAACGTCAGCTATTTCAAGAGCATTTCTCTTTTCCCGATAATGCCGACACTTACGGTAACGATCAGATATTAAATTTATTCCGTGACTTACTCCGTGTCCCTCCGTGGTCCCGATGACTATCGGGACCGTGGTGAATTCTTTTTTTAGATATTATTCTCCTATGCGAGATTATCAAGAATAACAGGCAGAGATTCAGCAATCCTGTTTTTACTATCGACAACCTTTAGGACATAAGTGTGAACATCCTTATCGTCAAGTGATTCCAAAAGAGTGAAAGGATTTACAGTTCTCTGAGGCTTGAAAGGAATCTGTTGCAGTCTGGTGCCGTCCCTCCAGACCTCATAGGAAGAAATTGGTGAATCGCCAGCATATGCAGTGTTCCAGCTGACAGTAACATTTCTCTTATTTCCCTCCTTCTTCTGAACTACTGTTACAGTTTCAGGAGCTGTCAGAGGCCGGTTCTCAGCCTGAAAATAATTCGTTTTGCCGCCTTTTATCTTAGCTGCCAGCTCTTCAATTTCTGCCCTTTCAGCTTCTGTTAACCCGTCAGGAAGAACCTGAGCAGCTGTCAGATTATTCGTAAGCTGGCATTCACTTTCCTCAGTACTGATATGTCCTGTACCGATAATCGCTACATGTACACCGGGAGTCGTAAGAGTGTATTTCACGAGCTTATCACTTGATATCATTTCGCTACCGACAGTCTGAACAACCATGTCTGGTGTCTGGGTCCATGTTGCTTCTTTAGTGAACATGGCTCCGTCAGCAAACACCTTCATTGCTATCACTCCCATATCTTTCTCAACAGCAAGAGGAATGACATTATTCTGCATGCTGAAGTAAAGCTTATCGTTTGCATTCAGTGCAACCAGCATTGCGTCGAGCAGATTGTCTTTATCGCGTTGTATCATGTACATATTGACTGAAGGATCGTGATGACCCGAAAAACCTACATGCCGTATAAGCTTCTTATTTTCAGGATTCAATCCAGTGCGATTCGTACCATCCCTGTAATCGCGTAAAGCAGCAAGAGCTCCGATACGTTCTGCAGAAGGATCAGTATTTTCATATCCTTCGTAGAGAGCATCGACCTCATTCATAAAGTTCAGGTTATGTATCATCATCATGTCAAGGTAGGCGCCTTCAGGATAATTTCCCTTGCCGTCACCGAACAACAATGACAATGACCGGTGCAGGTCATCAATTGTATGACTGCCCTGCTGCCCGTCGGTCCAGTTCGGGATATCCTGAACACCTTCACCGCCCTTGGCATAACGAAGGTGGGTTTTGGAGGTGATGAATATTGATTTCCTGAGGTTCTCATCATAATCTGCTGAACCCGGGATCAGCTTTTTTATCTTAAAGGCTTCACCATAATAGCTTGGGCTTGGACCATAAATATTGGAAGTATCGTAATAATTTATTCCCAGATCAAAAGCCTTTAGAATGATCTTTACCGGATCGGCATTGGAGGGTGTCCATTGCAGCGAGGCCTGTCCGCCGAGCCCGAGTGTTGTAACCTCGAACCCGATTCTTCCGAACCTGCGTTTCATGAGTGCGGGAGCTTTTGAACATGAAGTGATCAGACCAGGCACAAATGCGGTGGCAGCTGCTGCCATAGCGGTTGTCCTGGCAAATTTCCGACGCGTCATTCGATTCTTAATTGCCATAAGTAAGAGTTTTATAGGTTAGTAATCCGGATATTACTGATCGTTCCCGTTCTAAAATTACAAGAATTCACCTTAGAATAATAAAAATGAAAACAAAAAGTACTCTTCCTGATGAAATACTTTATTCAGGTTTTAAACTTTTCTTAGAAACAGCAGTGTACTTCACATAAGCTGCAATCGAAACCGCTGCCAATGCAATAACGGTAATATAAACGAATCCCGGCACTGGGACAGGATCTCCAGATGCATAGGAATGCAAGCCCGACAAATAGAAATTTACTCCGAAATAAGTCATAAGAACAGATGAAAAAGCGAACAGGGCCAGCACGTTAAAAGTGTAGATATCCTTCATTCCCGGGATCTGCTTTGAATGTATCACCAGCGAATAAACTATTATTGTAATAAGCGACCAGGTCTCCTTAGGGTCCCATCCCCAGTACCTCCCCCAAGACTCATTGGCCCAAATAGCTCCGAGAAATGTGCCTATTGTCAGCAAATAAAGTCCTAATGTAAGTGATCTGTAATTGATTATTGTAAGCTCATCAATGGTATCTGATATCCGTTCCCTGTTATTCCCGTTAAGGAACGATAAAAGGATCATTGTAAGCAATCCGAGTATAAATCCCAGACCAAGGAATCCGTAACTGCCTGTTATTATCGAGACATGAAGTGTTAGCCAGTAAGATTGAAGAACAGGCACAAGGTTTGTTATTTCCGGATCCATGAAGCTCAGATGGGCCACCATAAGCGTAAGTCCTGAAAGTACAGCAGTAGCAGAGAGGGTAAATGACGACTTCCTGCTGAAGATCAGTCCTGCAAGCATTGTCACCCATGAAATGAATATCAATGATTCATAACCATTGCTCATTGGAGAATGACCTGATATATACCATCTTATACCAAGTCCTGCCGTGTGGAAAAAGAAAGCAGCAAACAGAAGTCCTTTAAGCAGTTTAATGATAAATGATGTTTTCATGCTGCCCCTGATGACCATTATGATCAGTATTATGATCAGCAATACGCCGGTTGTTGCATAGAATGGAAAGAGCTTTTCAAATATCCCTGCCTTGTAATAGAATAATTCAGCCTTTAACTTTGAAGAAGCAGGCAGAGTATATCCGGCAAATCTTTTCTGGTATTCGCTTAACGAAGCAGTTATATTTTTTATATCAGCCGTACTCCTGTCCATAAGAGCCTGAGGCAGAAGACTCATCATACCTTCAAGGTAAGCTGAATCTTCCCTGCCGGCTGCCGTCTTAAGAGCTTCCTGGACCGGACCCCATGCAAGAGAGCCGTCCCTAAGCGGAAAGATCTTCATAAATGTTCCCTGCCTGATCATGTACACGATATTTACCCTTTCATCAAGCTTCAGCATTTCCTTCTCAGTCTTATTTCTTGCCCCGGGAGATTTTGAATATACATCATTGATCTTATCTGACAGTGCATATCTGCCCTGTTCAAGATCGACAAGGTCGGAGAACGCTGCTTTTTCACCACTGATCCCTAACTGCTTCCTCAGATTCTTGTTTGCTACTTTGATAAGGGGAATATCTTTCCAGTTTTCAAAGTCGAAATAAAGTCCGAGGAAAACCTGCATGGAATTAAATTTCTCAAAACTGTTCGAGCCTGTGACTTTCCGCAGTATATCATTGCTAAGCGTGAAAAGAGGCTCCGTTCTTCCTTTCTGATCCTGGACAAGAACTTTACCGAATTCTTCCGACGCCTCCCGCGATGGAACAAATTTATTTGCATCAGCCTGCGACCGGCTACTTATAAGGAGGAGAACCGGTAATATAACAGCGGTTTTTCTCAGGGAAGAATACCACACCTCAGGTCTTATAGTGTGGAATAATGAATTCCTGTTAACAAGCGAAAGAATTATGAAAAGGAACAGTAATGCATATCCCGAATATGTGACAATAATTCCAGCCTGGTCACGGCTGACCGATAATACAGTGCCCTTCTCATCTTCATCGAAGCTGGACTGATATAATCTGTAGCCCTCATATTTCAGGATGTTGTTCATGAAGATGCTGTATGGTTTTTCAGCATTTCTCTCCTTATCGATAAGAGTCACCTCACTCCTGTAGCCGGAAGGACTGTCAGATCCGGGATATCGTTCAAGAATGAAATCATTGAGCTTTAGGCTGAAAGGTAAATTAACAATTTCTGCGCCGTAAGTGATCTCAAACTTAAGACCGTTAAGACTGGCCGATGCAGAAGATACTTCCTCAGATTGCTTATCCCAAAGAACTAACTGTTCTGCATTCATGCCTGAGCTGATCTCAAATATCAATGCATTCTTCCCGGTAACCATTTCCTCAACGCTGACCGGGGCGGCTGTATTAATGCCTTCCGGAACCATTTTCCGGGTTACGATCTTAAAATTTGAGACTGAAATGACCTGCATTTCTTTAAGGCTGACTTTTTCGCCTGGTTCAACAGTTGCAGCCTCCTTTGTCATCATGTTCATTTCTCCCAGGCTACTGACCGGTGAGGACATGAAGAATTCACCTGATTCAAAGCTGATCTGTATATCGGCAGCGGAGCCGCTGTTAAATCCGAATGACAGACTGTCGACGTTTGCTGATCCACCGTCCTTAAGAACAACGATCTCTCCTTCTCCCCCTTCCCTTACAACAAGCAAGGAGATCAAAGGATCGCCTCCGGCTTTGGTTGTAATATCTTCCGTTGCATTTGGGATGGTCCTGTCCAGCCGCAGTGTATAATCATGACCATCTGTTGTTATACTCTCACTGAATTTACGTGATGAAGCAGACCCTGCAACAAATTCTTCAGATCCTTCCTTCAGAATTTTGCCGCTTTCATCACTGACAGCATACCTGACAGATTCCCGGCCGGAATAACATTCTCCCGATGTTTCACCTTCCCTTATGCGCATAGTCCCTTCCCATCCGAAATACCTCGTTATACCTGCTCCGGTAAGGATAAGAATGAAGGACAGGTGGAATAATGCTATTGTAATTTTTTTCTTCCTGAGCAATTTAAAGATCAGGACCTGCCCTGCCAGGTTAAGGGCAAGAAGCAGCAGTACAAGCTCAAACCATTTTGATCCGTAGACCATACTGTATGCAGCTGGCGAGCCGTAATCATTCTCAATAAATGTGGCTGCTGCCATCGCTACTGCAAAGACGATGAACAGTGATCCCATAAAAACGGGAGAGAACAGGAATCTAAATAGTTTCATTATATGTAATCAGTTGTCAGGTATTCAAAATACGTTGCAGACACAGAGGATCATTCCTCATTGGTTCTTTTATATCCGGTTATTATTCCGCTCAGGCCTGAAGGGCTCCCCGGAGCCAGGGTGCTCAGGAAAATATGTATGGCAAGGAACAGAACGATAAAGAATCCGATTATAATATGGAGAATATCTGTAACTACCAGACTATTAAGTCCAAACAATGAGTTAAGGGTTTTTTCAGGAAGCATAAGACCCACTCCGGATATTATCAGAAGAGGCAGGGCAATATACATTGTCACAATATACGTGATCTTCTGAAGTGGATTGAATTTTTGTTCAAATGTAGCCCTGAACGGATCTTTCTTCCCCCGGAACATATCACATAAATAATATTTCAGCTGACCGGTCAGATCGGAGAAGAAAGTCCCCTTCCTAATCTTATAGTACTTCCCGTTCTCTGATATTATGTTGCCTGTCACAAAGAACAGGTAGCTTATTGTCAGTATGGCTGCAGAAACATTATGCCACCTGGCTGCTTTTGATGCTTCATCGAAGAGCTGTGTAGCTGAATTGCCAGCAAGGAACATGCTGAGACCTGTAACGATAAGGATCACTACGGCAAGTGCATTTATCAGATGCCATAACCTGATCCACAAGGGATATAAGTACATACTCTGTTTTTTAAAGTCAGAATTACTGAATTAATTTGTCAGAATAAATTTAATAAAATCCTGCCGGAATACAGACGGATTATCAGAATCTGTAAGAATTGTCCTCAATTAGCTTATTAGCAATCCTTCTTCTGGCATCTTTTACGTTCACCCCTTCAACAGCGGTCAGATTTTCTGATGCCCTGAGGAATTTTTCCCTGGCATCTTCAGGTAATGTAGAATGGATAGCGTCAGTGGCTGATTTTCTTATCATTGAGGAGCAGTCATGGATATATGTATCAAGTATATCCTTGTACACGGCTGTATTAATATTCATCGACTCCATTTTCTTCACCCTGAGCATCAATGATTCAGAAACATATGTTTCCATCATCATATCCGCAATGTTGTTCAGTACCTCCTGTTCATGCACAAGATTTTTTCCGAAAGCCTTCACCGCTTCATTGATGCATAATAATATCAGTTTCTTGAAATTTGAAACATACCCGGCTTTTTTCGTGAAGTAATCTCCATTAGAAGCTTCCTTAACTCCAATATTTTCCAGTTCATTGTACAGAGCTTCGGCCCTTGAGAAGAGATCAAAATCGCCTTTCATTGCTCTCTTCATTGCAGTATCGACAACCAGTAAACGGTTGATCTCATTTGTTCCTTCAAATATCCTGTTTATCCTCGAATCTCTGTAGCCTCTTTCAACATCCATCTCTGCAGAATAACCCATCCCGCCGTGTATCTGGACAGCCTCATCAGTAACATAATCAAGCATCTCTGACCCATAGACTTTGAGAATAGCAGCCTCAACAGCATAATGACTTATTGCTTCGATTGATGCCCTGCCGGTATCTTCCATTTCTTTCTTAAGCGAGGCCATCAGCTCATCAATATCACTGCTTACCCTGTAGCATGCTGATTCTGCTGCAAACAACCTGATTACCTGGCTGGCCAGCTTATGTTTAATTGCGCCGAACGATGAGATCAATACTCCGAACTGTTTCCTTTCATTTGCATACTTTACCGAATCGTTTATAGCTTTCTTTGCTGAACCAAGAACGCTTGCTCCAAGCTTCAGTCTTCCCATATGAAGGATACTCAGGGCAATCCTGAAACCTTCGCCCCTTTTGCCGAGAAGATTCTCAACAGGTACCTTTACATCATTATAGTATATCTGAGCGGTTGAAGAACCTTTAATTCCCATTTTATGTTCATCAGGACCAACAACAACTCCCGGAAAATTTCTCTCAACAATAAAAGCACTGAGGACCCTGTCGTTATCTATCTTTGCAAACACGACCTGCGTATCGGCGAATCCGGCATTAGTTATCCACATTTTCTGTCCGTTGAGAACATAATGCTTCCCGTCTTCAGAAAGTTTTGCGGAAGTTTTTCCTGAATTGGCATCACTTCCTGCACCGGGCTCGGTAAGACAATATGCTCCGATATAATCACCGGTGGCAAGCTTTCTGACATATTTTTCACGCTGATCATTATTGCCGTAATACATTATCGGCAAGGTGCCAATCCCGCAATGAGCCATGTAAGCCACCGAAAAAGAATAGCCTGATCCTGTAGCCTCTGCAACAAGCATCTGGGTCACAAAAGACTGTCCGAAACCCCCGAGCTCTTCAGGTATCGAGACTCCCATAAGTCCAAGCTCTCCCGATTTCTTCAGCGTCGCTTTCATAAGGTCACGGTCACCTTTTTCCAGATCTGCAATCTTTGGATAAACCTCAGTCTCAATGAAATCGCGGCATGTCTGAGCGATCATGCGCTGCTCTTCATTGAATTCCTCCGGAATAAAAATATCTGCAGAATCAGTTTCAGCTACAAGAAATTCGCCGCTTTTAAGGATCTTTTTGCTTTCCATGGTTTGATAATTAACAATTAGCAATTAACAATTAGCAATGAACAATTAGCAATTAACAATTAACAATTGGCAAGAATCAGAGATTCAGGGACATAGCGATAAGTTCGGCTATATCAAGGTTTTTTATCTCTTCTTCTTTGTTTTTATACTTGAGGCCGTCGGTGATCATTGTCATGCAGAAGGGACAGGCTGTTGCGATCACTTCTGCATTTGTATTAAGAGCTTCTTCGGTTCTTTCGATAAAGATCTCCTTATCGCCTTTTTCAGCTTCCTTGAACATCTGAGCCCCTCCGGCTCCGCAGCATAGTGCAAAGCTCCTGTTCCTTTTCATTTCAACGAAGCGCCCGGTCATTTTTCCTATCAGTTCGCGGGGTTCATCATAGATATCGTTGGCACGGCCCAGATAACAGGGATCATGGTAAGTCACAGTAATATTCTTAAGTGATGCCGGATCAAACTTAAGCAAACCTTCTTCAGCATATTTGTTCAGCAGCTGAAGGTAGTTTATAACTTCAAATTTACCATCCAGATCAGGATATTCATTCTTAAAGATATTATAGCAGTGAGGGCAGATAGTGATAATCTTCCTGACCTCATAAGCTTTCAATCTTTCGATCAACTGCAGCGCCTGCATCTGGTAAAGCATTTCATTTCCTCCCCTCCTTGCAGGATCGCCTGTGCAGGTTTCTTCTTTTCCGAGAACGGCAAAACTTACTTTCAGATGAACAAGAATTTTTGCAAAAGCCCGTACCACTTTTTTGTATCTGTCGTCGAAAGCACCGGCACAACCAACCCAGAAGAGGTATTCAGGTCTTTCTCCTCTTGCAAAGAGATCGGCCATGACAGGTATATCGATTTTCAAGGTTGTCATTTTCTCAGGTAATGTTTATCAGATTACGTTTATCTCGAGGTCCTTAGCCCAGTTGAGCCGGTCTTCGGAAGAATACTGCCAGGGAGCTCCGTTGTTTTCGATATTGTTGAAGACTGCTTTCAGTTCACCGGGAGCAGAAGCCTCTTCAAGAACAAGATATCTTCTCATATCGAGAATAAGCGATACCTGGTTAATATTGACAGGGCATTCCTTTGTACATGCATTACATGTTGTGCAGGCCCACAGCTCTTCTTCCGATATATAATCCCTTATGAGGGACCTGTTATCTGAATAATCCCTGCCGTTTTCAACCATAAGAGGACCCTTCTCTTTCATTCTTGCCCTCAGATCCATCATAATCTTGCGAGGGGAGAGCTTCTTGCCTGTTATGTTCGCAGGGCAGACTGATGTGCATCGTCCGCACTCCGTGCATGACAGGGACTCGAAATAATTCTTCCAGGTCGCATCTTCAGCATCCCTGATGCCGAATCTCTCTGGCGGAGTGTCTCCGGCAGGAGCGCTAAAGGCGGTATCGGGATTAAGCATCAGCTTTACCTCCCTTGTGATATTGTCCATATTCGTCATCTTTCCCAGAGGCTCAAGGCGGGAAAGGAAGACATTCGGCACCGACATGAAAACATGAAAATGCTTAGAATAGGGCAGATAATTGGCAAAAACAAATATCAGCAATATATGTACCCACCACGAAATCTCAGACATAAGTAAAAAGCTCTTTTCAGACATACCATTGACTGCTCCGGCAAAGATTGCACTCACGGGGTAAAGCCCGGCGATCTCTTCTCCTGAAATTGATTTTGAACCAACATAACCCGTGTTCATAGTCAGAAGCGACACCATCAGAAGTAATATGAGCGTAAGAGCTGTGGCAGCATCGATATGTGATCTGTGTTTCATCTCCGGCCCCTCAAAACGCTTTATGTGAAAAAACAGCCGTCTTGAAAGAAAAATGATTATTGAAACAGCAACAAGGACAGCGAAGACATCTCCGGATGCCATGAAAAAACTATGGACAGGACCAAGGAATTTAAATACTTTTTCACTTCCTGAAAGTCCATCTATAACCATTTCGAGGCTGCCGAAGAGTATTACACAGAAGCCCCAGAAAACCAAAGCATGAAAAAAGCCGATTACCGGCCTCCGGAATATCTTTGTCTGCCCGAAAGCAACCTTCAGCATAAGATTGAATCTCTTTCCCGGATCTCTTATGGGAAATGCCGGCCTGGTAAAACTGAAATATTTCATGATCCGGCTAACCGTGAATGCGAAAGCTCCGATCGTAACCAGGAGGGTGACTGCAAATATTATCTGACGGGACATAGGATTTTCATGTAGCTGGTACGGGCGTTGCATGCAACGCCCATTCTATTACTTATTTTTTACTGCCTCTGCCAGTTTTGGCAGGATCTTCATTGCATCACCTACAATACCGTACTGGGCAGCTTCAAAGATAGGGGCATTTTTGTCGTTGTTTATTGCCACTATATATTTTGAGGAGCTTACTCCGGCAAGGTGCTGGGTAGCACCTGATATACCAACAGCAATATAAAGGTTAGGAGCAATTATCTTTCCTGTCTGGCCCGTATGTTCTTCATGAGGTCTCCAGCCTTCATCCGATACAGGCCGGGAACATGCAGTTGCTGCTCCGAGAGCTTCAGCAAGCTCAAGCAGAGGGGCCCAGTTGTCGGGCGATTTCATTCCTCTTCCTCCTGATACAACTATATCAGCATCCGTAAGTAACAGCTTGCCTGATTGCTTTAATACCTCCTTCACTTCAGTACGGATAAGAGATTTATCGACAGATACATCGGCCTTCTCAATAATTGCATTATTTGGTGTTGTCACAGGATCAAATGAATTCTGCGCCAGGGTAAGTATCTTAACATCAGATTTTATAACCAGATGGGCAAAAGCATTACCGGAATAGGCTCTCTTATTGACAGTAAAAGGATTGACATTAACAGGAAGCTTGTTTACTCCCGAGCCGATACCGGCTTTCAGGCGGACAGACAGTCTGGGAGCAACAGCCTTCCCAGAGTTGTTATTGGCAATTATAATGACAGTCGTCTTCTCTCTTGTAGCTATCTCTGCGATAACAGATGCATAGGCCTGGCTGTCGAACACTTTTAGATTCTCATTATCAATGCTCAATATCTTCTGTGCTCCGTAAGAGCCAAGAGTCTTAAGCTCCTCATCATCAACCTTCCCTATGGAAAGCACTGTGAGAGAACCATTTATCATCCCGGCTACTCCGGCACCATAGGAAACCAGTTCATAAGACAGTTTCTTGAATTTACCGTCCCAGTTTTCTGTATATACTAAAACCGACATGTATTTCTAAAATTAAGTTTATTATCAGATTACTTTTGCCTCGTTCTGAAGCAGTTCAATAAGTTGCGAGGGATTCTCGGCATCGATAAAGCGGCAGGCAGAGCGCGGAGCAGGTTTTGCCAGCGAGATTACCTGTGTGAGAGGTTCTGCGGGAACCGGTTCAAAGACTTTGATCGGTTTTGTTCTTGCAAGCATAATACCTCTCATTGATGCGATTCTTGGCTCTTTGGCTATTCCTTTCTGGACAATTGCTACAAAAGGTACAGGGACCGTTACAATTTCCTTTCCTCCGTCAATCTCGCGTGTCACTACAGGTGACCCGTTTTCAATCTTAATGCCGGAAACTGCTGATACTGAAGGTATCCCCAGGAATTCAGCTATCATGCCACCTACAAGTGACCCATTGTAATCACTCGATTCAATTCCGCACATTATTATGTCAAATTTTTCTTTCCCTGCAACATCAGCCAGTTGGGCAGCGACAAAAAATGCATCTGCCGATTCTGAATTTATTCTGATCCCGTCATCAGCGCCTATTGCAAGAGCTTTGCGGATGGTAGGTTCGGAGGAAGCAGGTCCTACATGAGCAACAGTGACTGATTTTATTCCGGTTGCCGGGTCATCTTTCAGCTCCAGTGCCCGGGTAAGAGACAGTTCATCCCAGGGATTTATAACCCACTGAATGCCGGTAGCATCTATTGATGCATCACCTTCAGTAAATTTGATCCTGGTTGTCGTATCAGGAACATTACTAATACATACAAGGATTTTCATTTAGTTAAATTTAGTGTTTCTATTAAATAAGTGAAGTGTTTTAAGTGCTTCTGCCTTCATTATTTTTTATTTGAGGCGGCAAATATAATAATTTATACTACACAGTCAAACTACTTTTTATCAAAATTTATACAACGTTCGAAATATAGACATAGATTATTTAATTCATTATCTGATAATTAAATATAAGATTAGATTATTTACGGATATGCATTCGAAACTGCCATCAGCTTGTATTTCCGGCAGAAGGCAGAAGGCTGAAGGGGAGAGATGAGTTGTGAGAGGTGAGCGGTGAGCGGTGAGCGGTGAGCGGTGAGCGATGAGAGATGAGAGATGAGAGGTGAGAGGTGAGAGGTGAGAGGTGAGAGGTGAGCGATGAGTTGAGGAATAAACTTATACTGATGGTATGTGGGCACCTGCCGGTGTCCAATGTTAATAACCCCGGGCCAACAGCCCGGGGATTGAGGATTCCCACGTCTTGTATCAGCGCCGAAGGTGCTGAATAGCCAGAATCGGTCTCCTATAACGGTTAACCCCTTTCAAGGATGAACCTGTAATAGGCATAATCTGCCCCGGGCTGCTGGCCTAATCTTTGTACACATCTTTCTCTTATTCACTGCCGAAAGGAGGAGATCCCTCACTCGTCAATCCTTCGTAAACTCAGGATTGACTCGATCGGGATGACATTGCAAATGATGGGTTTAAGGGGGAATGAGGCGGGGCGTTTTGATTCAAATTCTATTTCTTGCAACGACCTTCCGACAAAACGCCCGCCTCATTCCCCCTATTCTTCACAAAAAGAATCGTGTGATCCCGAATCCGTCGAATGGCGGGTGAGGGATCTCCATCCTTAGTAGAGGATTATGATTTCCCATGGTGCAGGATGCGGGGTGCAGGATGCGCGGTTCACGGTGCTCGAAGCGAAACAAAGTGGAGCGGAGATTCCGCGTCAGCGGAAAGGATGGAGGGTGCATGGTTCTTAATTCCCCCTTTGAAGGGGGCTAGGGGGATGTTTTTGCATGTTGCAGGGTGCATGATTTTTTCCTAAATTTACTGAAGCAAACAAAATCAAAAATGTCTGTATTTAAGCGGCGGTCGCACATTTACTTTGTAGTATTTGTGGCATTAATAATCCTCCAATGTGAAGGCAGAGAAAGATTTTACAGGCCTGATCTACCCGAGCAACTCTGTGCGGTCGGCCTTATTGATATCGATGATACTCTGTCTTATGATGAATTCTGCCAATATTGTTGGTTCCCCTATGGGGACACAATGGTTTCTTTGAAAAGAATTTATTTTGAAAAATCATTTCAATCTGATTTTACTAATGGATCCACTGATTCTTTAAGCGAGTTTATATTTAGGATTTCAGATGAGAAAGAAGATATTTTTGTTTATCAAAATGTTCCACCAATAAGAAATCCAATTGTTGAAATTCCAGCAGATCTAAAATTTGAAACTGGAAGGAAATATTTTTTCAATGCAAACGAAAAGGAGACTCCTGATATTTCGGTAGAGTGTATAGTACCTGAACTCCCGCCCACTCCTTCATTAGTATCTCTTAAAACCGGGATTGCTATTCTTGATTTACCTAAGGAAGGATGCTTTTATCACACAATTTTAGGATGGTCTAGGGATTCCACATATTCCAGACGATTTGCTGAAATTGAATTTTCATTTACGAATATTAATTCCGATTCATATTATGCAATTTTTCTTATTGGTACACCTTCTTACGAAATGGATTGGGGCCCAAGATGGCCAAATCCGAACTTTATGAATTATAATGTTTTGGAGACTAATACCGATGGTTTTTTTTACACTTTTAAAGGAGTTGTTACAATGCAGCATCTCTGCTTTGAATTCCCTCAATATCAATGGGGAATAGAATTTGAATATGATAGGTTGAACGCATATTTTATTGATGGAAATAGAATACCTGGTGGAAATTGCACTACGAAGATTTTCGTTCAGTGGGATAATGTGAAGTATATACCATCATTTATAGAGTATTTCAGGGTTAGAATCCTGTCTATTCCAAAAGAAGCCTATCTTTTCTACAAAAGCCTCAATACCTACAAAATGGAACGTGATGATCCTTTCGGTGAATTGATAAATATTAATGGAAATGTGGTTGGTGGTAATGGTGTAATTGCTCTGTGCAGAAGCAGGGACCTGATAGTTTATACAGGGCAGACTGGGGGGATGTATGATCCGTACTTTTAGGCGGAAGGCTTGGGTGAGAAAGTGGAAAGGCAGGAAGAGCATGCCCTTCAATAAGAATTTCCAGCAAAAAATACTCTCAAATGAGAAGTGGATTTGAACTATCGGGATAAATTCCTGATAATATTTGACTTTAATTTATTATTGTAGTAAATTGCATATGAAAGTTAAATATGTTTTTCATTATCTGGTTATTAAATAATGGGGTTCACAATGAAAAAAAATAATGATTTACGACCAACTAGTGAAAGGCTTAAAATTATTTTACACTTAATCTTTTTAGTTTCATTTTGTGTTGCCTTTGGCCCCATTCTAAATGCTCAATTGGAGATATCAGGGCCATCACTTTTATGTACATCAGGCCAATACTATTTAAATTGTGAATGTTCTATTACATGGTCTTGCACTTCGAATTTGACTATGACCTCACAACAGGGATCGAATCCTTGTACTTTTTCAGCAAATGGGAACGGGCTTGCAATTATTACAGCTACAATTTATTGCGGAGGGACTCAACACGCTTATGATACTGTCTGGGTTGGAACACCGATTATTGAAGATGTAGTTGATGAGGGTAAATACCCATCCCAACACCTCTATGACTGTTCATTCTGGCCTGCATATTATGATATTTCAGAACCAGAATACTCATTGGATGTTGATTACCCTGGTGAAGTCTGGTATTGCGACCAGAGTTGGGCTCAGGTATATCTCCCTGGAGATCCATCTGAATATAGTTTTCTTCTTATTTCAACTAATACCTGTGGATATGATTGGACTGTATTTTATTGGGATGACATTTGGGGGGATAATTAACCGTTTATTTTTTAAATTAATTTAAGTTGAAGCCGTTTTCTAAAAAGAGTGTTTGATTTTTTTGTTAAAGCGCTGTTTGATATTGTTTTATTATTATGGGGTCCAAGTTCCAAAATCACAAATTTCGAATTTAAAATTGCCGGGGTAGAATTTGTGATTATCCTTTAGTAACCTGAAATTAATTTCTTAATTTTTTCAATCAGAATGAAATCTGTCATTAAAATCACCACTGTTGGCCTTATTATATCTATGTCAATATTAATCCTTCAGTGCGAAGGCAGAACAAGATTTTATCGACCTGATTTACCTGAACAACTCTGTGCCATTGGTATAATTGATATCGATGATACAACTATTTATGATATTACCTTCTGGTGGCATCATGATACCATAACTTTTTCACGGAGCATACAATTTGAAAGATCTTATCAGCGTGAATATTCTGACGGATTAACTGATTCTTTAAGAGATTTTAAATTCAGAATTTCAAATGAATATGGAGATATGTTCATTTATAATACCAGGCAGCCAACCTGGAATCCTGAAGTAAAAATTCCACTTGGTTTAAGTTTTGAATCAGGCAAAAAATATTTCTTCCATGGAAGCGAAAAGAATGCACCAGATATTTCGGCAGAGATCACACTACCTGAACTACCACCTCCACTTACTTTATTATCTTGTAAGGATTATTTGATAACATTGAAAAATCCTTCTGACTCAAGTTGTCATGCACTGTTTCTCAATAGTTGTGACCCAGACACCGTAGCCAGAACTTCTGAAATTGAGTTTTCTTTTCCTAATCTGAATCCAAATTCATATTATGCAGTTCTTCTTATCGGGAATTATAGTGATTCAAAATGGGAATGGGGTCCAGGACGTGGATCAAACTTTTTAAATTTCAGTATTTTAGAAAGTAATACATATGGCTTCTTTTCTGATCTGCACGGGAGAAGAACGTTTCAGGTGTTTTGCCCTGAATGCTTTAGTTATATAGGATTTATGGAAAATCCAGTTAGAGCATATTTTATTGATGGCAGCAAGATACCTGCTGAGACTTGTACTCTTAAATTATTGACAGAATATGCTAACGGGAATATACTACCTGATTCTATTTGTTGTTTCCAGGTCAGGCTCATGTCCATACCAGAGGAAGCTTATCTTTTTTATAAAAGTCTCTATACTTATAATTTAATGAGTGACGATCCGTTTCGAGAATTGGTAAATATTAACGGAAATGTAGTTGGTGGAAATGGCATCATAGCTCTTTGCAGGAGCAGAGATCTGATAGTTACTATAAGCCAGACAGGCAAAATGCATGATCCGTACTTTTAGGCGGAAGGCGGAAGGCGAGCGGTGAGTTGTGAGAGGTGAGTAGTGAGTGGTGGGTAGTGATTGGTGAGCGGCTGAAGCGCAGCGGAAATCCCGCTCCGGCGGGAGGGTTAGGGGGATGTTATATTTGTGGAGAGCGGGGGGCGGGGAGCAGAGAATCATTGGAATATGTAATCATGATCCCATAGTTAGTTTGGAATAATAGTCAATCTCTCTTGTATTGCACTTAAGGCTGCTGACAGGCAGCCGGATGTGAATAACCCCCAGTCAATCTGGGGGAAATTGATCTCCCGATGATATAAAAACCTGAAGGGGTTTAATGTGTTTTAAAGAAGGAGATTCCTCTCCCGATGTATCGGGACGGAATGACACGGTATTCTTGGTCAATTGGTAATTTAAAGCACCCTGCTGCCACATAAACTTTTTTTTGTAAATTCGCTATATGAAAGAAAAAGATACACATATAGCGACTCGTATAAGGGCTGAAATAAAAAGAATAGATCCTAAAGCAAAAATAATACTGTTTGGCTCACGAGCCCGGGGAGATGCCAGGAAGGATTCGGATTGGGATCTGTTGATACTGATAGATAGTCAAAATATCAGAGAAAAGGAAGATTTATTCAGAGATAAAATATATGACCTGGAACTAGATACAGGAGAAATTATATCACTGTTTGTCTATAATAATAAAGATTGGACATCCAGACATAAAATAACTCCACTTTACAGAAATATTAAAAAAGAAGGAGTGGTATTATGAACAAACCTCTTAAAGAGGATTACATCCAATATAGGATTAACCTTGCCAGGGAAACTTTGCAGGCTGCAAAATTGTTAGCAGAGAAAGGCCACTGGATCTCTGTCATGAACAGACTTTATTATGTGTGCTTCTACGCAATCTCTGCTCTCCTTTATAAAGATAATCTTAACGTCACAACACACTCAGGAGCAAAGAGACAGTTTTCTAAACACTATATTACAACTGGTAAAATTGACAAGTCACTTGGCAAAACTTATGCAAAAATATTCGATCTACGACATAAAGGTGATTATGGCGACTTCTTCGATCCTGACAGAGAACAAACTATGGGATTTTTTGGACCGGTTGAGGAACTTGTGCAAGAAATTGAATCTCTGCTTAACAAATAAAAAACCTGCCGGCAACACGGGCTGTGGAGCTCATGTCCATTCCAAAGTAGGCTTATTTTTTCTACAAAAGTCTCTATACTTATAAGATACAAGGTGACGATCCTTTTGCTGAACTTGTTAATATTAATGGAAATATAACAGGCGGAAATGGGATTATTGCTCTCTGCAGAAGCACGGACCTGATAGTTTATACAGGGCAGACTGGGGGAATGTATGATCCGTTCTTTTAGGCGGAAGGCGGAAGGCGAGCGGTGAGTTGTGAGAGGTGAGGAGTGAGTAGTGAGTAATGAGCGGTGAGTGGTTGAGCGGTGAGAGATTGCAGGGTGCAGGGTGCAGGTGGAGGGTCAGTCAACTGGCGGAGATGAACCGAACCGCCGAGTGGCGGTGAGCTCGGCGAAGCCAAATTCCGCTCCAGTGGAAGTGTAAGTTGCATGATGCAGGTTTATTTCCTAAATTTACTGAAGCAAACCAAATTAAGAATGTCTGTAATTAAGCGGGGATCGCACATTTGGCTGATAGT
>MWDJ01000042.1 GCA_002070505.1 Bacteroidetes bacterium ADurb.Bin145
GCTCTTTTTAAAACACCAACTCTGATGTGGTCAATTTACTCCGGCGTAATGTGGTCAGATTGTCCGGCGTATGCACTATGGCATTATTTGTTGCTAAGAAAATACTTGTTGGCAAAAAAGCATCCCTTGATTCTTGACCAGATACAATATAATCAGCTAATTTTTTTGCCCTTTGCTTGTTGAGAAGTCTTTGGTAACCACGAATATCCGCATTTTCAGGATCAAGAAGTTCGATGCTATAAAAATTGGGCATAAGCAAGTCAGATACCTTTAAGGAGGTGGCATAAAGAGTCAAATTGCCTTGTTTTATCAAAGATGCTGGTCTGGTTATTTTTCGTGCCATAGATTCAAAAATTAATCACATATAATAGTAATTCAAAGTGAGCATCACATGGACATTATTCATTGACAGGTATCAAATTTACGAATTGAGAAGCGTAAAAAAGAAAATTAAAATGAGTTAATTCATTTTAATTTCTAAAGCTGAAGCCAAACTGGCTATTTTTATGTTAATTATGCTTTTATTTGATATCTTCTGATGCTATTTTAAATTCTTCTTAGCATTTGAAGTTGCCATTGTTTAGAATCAATCCGGCATTTTGATCGTAATTTTTCCTATGAAATAACAATGAATAGTTTCACTTTTACAAATAGTGAAACAAGTTAAATTTATGCATTAAATTGTATATCAACAAGATATTATTGTCGGAAATCCTAGAGTAATAAATTCTGGTTCATTTTTGAACTGATATGCATATAAATGAACCTGCACAGACTTACCTCATTAAAAAATAAATCTGGGATTGTAAATCCTTGAGTTATATTAAAGTTTTCGTAAATTTACGAATGGAATAGTTATGTATTAAATCGATATATCATAATAAAAAATGACATGGCTATCAGGGATAAAAGCTATTATTCTGAGGATGACATTAAGATAGCCCGGTTTGCAAAAGCTCTCGGACACCCTGTCCGTATAGCAATCCTCCGGCATCTTGCTTCACTTGAAACATGCCGGTTCACCGAGATATCGAACGAATTTCACCTTGCAAACTCTACTATTTCTCAACATCTGGCCGAACTTAAAAAGGCCGGATTGATACAGGGCAGCATCGACCCTCCAAAACTTCAGTACTGCATTAACTTCGAAAACTGGGTGTTACTACGGAAACACTTTAAGGATTTTGCTCAAATCAATATTGTTAAATACGAGAAAGATAAGGAAATAGTTTTCAGGTGAGTACATGGACTAACATAGGTTTTGCATCTCATGGCGTCAGGAATCTGACTCCGAAGGAGACTTTTAAATTATGCGGCGAAGGTGCAATTATAGTCGATGTAAGGGAATCATATCTGAATAATTTTAAAATGTTCAACGTCGGGAATGTAATTTACCTGCCATATAGCGAACTTGCCGGCTCCTATTCGGACCTCCCGGGCGATAAGCTGTTAATATTTGCTGATGCTGTCGGTTTGAGGAGCCGTGAAAGTGTTCTTTTCATGAATGAACATGGTTATGATAATGCCTTTAATATGGCCGGGGGAATTGTTGACTGGGAAAGAGATGGATTACCATTGACCACTGACATTAACAACAGATTATCAGGATCATGTATGTGCCAGCTAAGAGCAAGAGAAAACAAAAAAATTAAACCCTAATATATTTTAATATGAAGTCCAGAAATCTATATGCTTTGATTCTATTGATTGCCGTGATACTGGTAATCATATCATTGGTTACAATGAGGACTGAAAGCAGGAAAATTCTCCTGACAGACCGGGAGTTAATTACTCAGTCTGGTGTATGTCCTCCATTTAATCTTTATGATGAGGACGGCAACATTATTGATCCGGTTAACGAAATTAATGCAGATAAACCATATTCACCAAAACAGACCTGTGGAAAATGTCATGATTATGATAAAATAACCCAGGGATTCCATTTTCAGCAGGGGAAAGATGAAAAGGCTTCAGGAGTTTTTGCAGAGAGGTATCAATGGGTTTCTTCTCCCGGACTTTACGGGGGTAACTGGTGTTCTCCGGCACCTTTATATAATTACCTGTCGGATAAGAACAACACCTCTGCAAAAGAAATGGATATGACCTCATTCACCTTCATAACAAACGGATGTGCAACCTGCCATCCGGGGGGCGGGCCTCTTGAGTATGACAGGGAAGGATTCAGGTATGACAAACACATGGAAGAGATGGGTTTTACAGCTGGTGGTACAAATAACTTTGATGGAGATTACTTCCAGGCACACTGGAACAAGTCGGGTGTTATTGAAGCTGATTGTAATCTTTGTCACCTGCCTGAATATGATTATAAAACAAGGAACGACCATCTTGCAAAATTCAACTTTAAATGGATGGCTACCGTAGGTTCAGGATTGGCTGCTGTTGAAGGATCAATCAAGGATACTGTAGATGTAAAGGTAAAATACAACCTGGCAAAGTTTGGCCCGGACGGTAAGATTTCCATGCATCTTGTCAGGGAGCCAAGAAATGAAACATGCCTAAATTGTCATTCAAAACCACAATGGAAAAAACGCGGATCATCTTTCACTGAATTTACAGATGTGCATATTGCCAAAGGGCTTAAATGTGTTGACTGTCATGCAGCAGGATCAATGGCTGTTGATGAGAGGATAAAAGGAAAAGAGATCCATCAGTTCGGTAAGGGAGATGATCCATCGGGTTGGTTAAGGAATGACCTTGATAATTCAATCCGAACATGTAATGATTGCCATATAACAGGTTATCTGAGTGCACCCATAGCAAAACATACATGGCTCCCTGATCTTCATCTAGACAAACTCTCATGCCAGGCATGCCATATACCGCAGAGAAAGGTTAAATCAGCCCTGGTCCAGAACAGTGACATATATAATCCGGGCACAAAAATATCTCCTCCTCCAAAATATGTCTGGACCTTCTACGACCAGAACATGAATTACTGGAACCATTACGGCGAACTGACTATGTTTACAGCCAAAGATCAGCCATCTGATCCTTTTATACCGGAATTTGCAAAATACAAAGGACAGATATTCCCTGTAAATGCTGTCCACAGTGCATGGCCGGGAATATACACTGAAGGGAAAAAAGGACTTGACCAGCCGAAAATGAAGGATATCTATAATATGTGGGTTGCACACAGAAAGGACAAATCAAAGTATCCCGAGCTGGCAAAGATCACAGATAATAATTCAGATACAATCCCTGATGTTAACACGGCAGAAGAGATTGATGCATTCATCAATTCAGTAAAAGCATACTTGAATGATCAGGGATACGATCTTTCAGGCAGAAAGATTGTTTGGGTAAATAACGACAGGATGTATCTTTCAGGTACTGAATATCAAATGCTTGACAAGGAATACTGGGAATCCTCACCCTATGCGTCGGTTTACAAATACAGCCATGATGTTTTCCCTGCAAAAGCAGGTCTTGGAACCAACGGATGTATTGATTGTCATGCTTACGGATCCGACATGTTTTTCAGACAGGTGGTAAAATATCCGTTTGGCGATGATGGTAATCCTGTAATGGAACCTCAATATAAAAAGCTTGGCATGAGCGGTTTCATGATGGGGATGTCGGCATTCAGGGAACAGGTTGTCAAATCATTTGCATACCCGGCAATTCTTTTCCTTCTGCTGACAATACTAATTTCAACTGCATGCTATGTGAACAGGAAAGAGAAATTCTTCCCGGTAAACTCAAATTATCTCTACATTTTGTATGGCTTGCTTGCTGCAGGAGTTGCCATTGTCTTTTTGAAACCGGATGTTAACAGCTACGTGCTGCCCGACAGGCTGACACTTGATGCAAATCATTTCTTAATTACTGTTATTGCATTGATTGCCGGAGCATACACATGGGTTAATATGAATAAAGAAAGCACTTCAGGCACTCTTTTACATAAACTTCAGGGAATTTCCCTGATACTGGCCATTGTATCGGGTATCATGATGATGATCAAGTTTGAACTGATTTACCAGATAGTCAGGGTGGCTTACACGGTATTTGACATATCAGTTGTTATGAGTGTTTTAATTTCAATAGTATATTTTATAAACGATCAGTTCAGGATTCTTAATCCTGAAGCACAGAAATGATATAGATTATCAAACAATTAAAAAATAGTACTATGAACAAGTCAATTGGTTTCATCGGTGGTGGAAGGGTAACAAAGATCCTTCTGCAAGGTTTTACAAACAAGAATGTGAAGTTCCGAAAGATTGTCGTAACAGACACCAACCCGGAAGTTTTAGTAAATCTGAAAAAACAGTTCCCGGAGGTTGAAGCTTCAGAAGCAAAAGTTGCTGCCAGTCAGGATATTGTATTTATTGCACTTCATCCTCCTGTTGTTATGGATACGCTGGAACTTATTAAAAATGATGTGAAGGCAGAAACAATTGTAATCTCACTGGCTCCAAAAATCAACCTGTCTAAGTTATCGATAAAATTAGGCCATGTTAAGAACCTGGCCAGATTGATCCCCAACGCTACTTCATACATAAACGAGGGATATAATCCGGTGACATTTGCTCCAGGATTTGATAATTCTAAGAAGCAAGAGCTTACGGAAATATTAAGTACCCTCGGAACCACTTTTGAAGTCTCCGAAGAAAAACTTGAAAGCTATGCAATATTGTCCGCTATGCTTCCCACATATTTCTGGTTTCAGTGGAGAGAACTTGCTGAAATAGGCGGGAAAATCGGTCTTTCCGATGATGAGAGCAAAAAATCGATATATGAGACAATTATTGCATCACTCGAACTGATGTACAAATCGGGTTTGTCGGCTACCGAAGTGATTGACCTGATCCCAGTAAAACCTATCGGAGAGCATGAACAGCAGATAACAGAGATCTATAAAACGAAACTCATTGGTTTGTTTGAAAAGATTAAACCCTAAGTCGATAAAATCAGGAAGTAAAACCTTCATAATCAATATTTGAAATGAAAAAGACTGTTATATCATTTGTTGTTTTACTGAGCTGGACCATTTGTTCGGCACAGGTAATTGAGACTGTACCTCTTCCCCCTGCACAGAAGACTGGTGGGATGCCTCTGATGGAAGCTTTTCAGCTCCGGAAATCCCAGAGATCATTCAGTTCAAAGGAATTAACCCCCCCAGCAAATTTCAAATTTGCTTTGGGCTGCATACGGAATAAACAGGCCGGATGGATTCAGGACTGTACCTGCAGCAAAAAACTGGTATGAATATGATATTTATGTATTGAAATCAGATGGCTGGTTTCTTTATGAAGTTAGCAAGCATACCTTACTCAAGATGGGAAATGAGGATCTGAGGATTTATGGTGGTACCCAGGATTTCGTTAAAGCTGCACCTGTTATACTTGTCTATGTAGCTGATTTTGGCAGGATGAATGACACTACTGATGAATTACGCAAATTCTTTTCAGCAGTTGATGTCGGGTATATTTCCCAGAATGTTTACCTCTGGTGTGCGTCGGAAAGCCTTGCCACTATAATTCTCGGACAGGTAGATAAGATAAAGGTTCGTGAAGTTCTGAAACTTAGACCGGATCAGCAGGTTATTCTGTCCCAGCCCGTAGGTCATCCGGGGCAGTAGTTTTATTAGCTCAGGTATCAATAAAGCATATTAAAAACATAACCGCTGATCACTGCGGTCAGGAATACTGTTACAACTATTGCAGCAACCAGTTTTGGTTTAAATATTCCTGCAAGCATGCTCATTTCAGGTATTGCCATACCTGCGCCGCCAATTACAAGCGCAATTACCGCTCCGATACTCATACCTTTCCCCATTAATGCAACTCCTATGGGGATTGCTGTTTCTGCCCTGATGTATAAAGGTATTCCGATTATTGCAGCCACGGGAATTGCAAACGGATTATCAGGACCTGCAAGTTTTATTACAAAATCCTGCGGCATATAACCGTAAATAGCTGCTCCAAGTGCAACACCGATCAGCAGGTACACCATTATTGGCTTCAAACCATCCCATCCGCTTTTTAAGGCAGCAACCGCCCTGTCTTTGAATTTTTTTGGTTTCATTACAAGGGAAATTCCAATCGATCCCGCAGGTTCACAACAACATGCAGTTGCTTTGGGTTTAAGATTTTTAATGAACCGTTCACCTCCGGCTTTTTCAAGAAGAACGCCGAAAATTATTGAACATATAAATGCCACGATAAAATAAATCAATGCCGCTTTGGGATTAACGAGGGCTGCAAGCAATCCTATAATTATGGGATTAAGTAACGGAGATGCAATCAGGAACGACATGGCAGAACCGAATGGTACCCTTGCATTTAAGAATCCGACTGTCATTGGGATGGTTGAACAAGCACAGAAAGGTGTTAAAGCTCCGAATCCGGCTCCCACAATATTCCCTAAAATACCTTTTCCGGTTAGCCTCTTCTGAATTTTCTCTTCCGGTATGTATTGAAGGATAAGGTCAATAATGGCACTGATCAGCATAAACAAGACTACCAGTTCAACAGTGATTGTTATAAAATACTTTAAGGTTAGAAGCATTGTATTCATACGGACAAAAGAAGTTTAAAATAATTATCAAATAAGATATGCTTTAAACTTGAAGACGGAATCTGTATCTGAAAAGACACAAAATACAGGTGCTTTTTATAAAGAAAATTATGTCAGAGAGTTGATTTCTCTGCTATTTTAATAAGTGGTATGCAATTATTTCTGACAGTGCAATGGGAAAATTTGCCGCTTTTTGTATATTCTATTTCGCAGCATTCATGAAAAAGATTCAAGAGCATTTTTCTTGCACGCTGAACCCTCATTTTTGTCGCCGAAAGACTGATCCCGAGCTTCTCACCGATTATTTTAAGAGGAATATTTTCAATATCGCTCATGATTAAAGGTTCGCTGTATTTTGCAGGGAGCAATTTTATGATGGGAACAAGAAAATCCGCAGCTGTATTATCAACTTCTTCAACCTCATTGGTTATTGTATCCTGAAGATCAATACTATCATATTTTTCTTCCAGGAACGACTTTCTGTAATGATCTGAAAGGCTATGTCGTGCTATTTCAAAAAGCCATCCTTTCGGATTATGCAGGAAGATATTCTTATTATATGCATTGACAAGCTTAACCATCACTTCCTGGGTGAGATCATCAGATAGTTCAATATTACCCGTTTTTTTGATGAGCCAGGCTCGTAGCTGATCATATGATTCGTTAATGATCAGACTAATATCACAACATTCGAATTTTGATACAGGATCAGCCATTTCAGTTCAAAGTTAATAACACCTGCATCCCTAGCCAGAATGCACCTTTAGGATCTTCGAAATTAATCTGTTCAATATCTCCGGGGTTGAAATAACCAGATGCAACCGTAAACTGCCAGTTCCCGATGGGTTGATAGCGAATAAAAATATCTGTCTCATTACCAAGATGATGTTTCCCGGATTGAATTTTCATTGTTCCGAGAATAGTTACGTCATCAGGTACAGGAACATTAAAACGATTAAACTTTATCTCCACCCACATCCTGTTTTTAAATGGATTCAATTCCAGAACTATTTCGGGATCGCTGAGGTTCGACCACTGAACAATATTCATCCATCCGTAGTACTTATCAGTAGCTCCGAAAGCAGGATCGAAAGTCCTTATCACATCATCATCTTTTCTTCCGCCGGAAGCATAAGTGTATCTCAGACTTAATACAGGATCGGCAGGAAGAGAATTAAACCGATACCCGGCTTTAAGAAAATAACCGTATGAATTTATCTCTTTCCCGTTTTCTTTACCAAATTCCTGCGTATAAATCAGATCATATATTACATGCAGATTTTCGGGACTTGTAAGTCTTAATCCGATCCAGTTCCTGTTGATGGAAAGAGTATTAATATATTCTGCCGATCCCTGGCTTTTATGTGCAAAAAAAGGTTCAGCATTCAACCAGTCAGTGACCCGGAAATGCGAATATAAACCACCACCCCAATATTCTGTGTTTGTGAATGGCAGTGAAGGTGTTTCAGGATAATGAGTCTTTGTTCCCCCTCCAAAAACATCAATGAAATTCTCCCCTTTTTTATATGATATTTTTATAGCATCCCATGTCCAGCGTCCGGTATTACCCCAATCGCCGGGGCCGAAAATCCTGCTGTCACCATAAAATATTTTCTGACGTCCGGCTTTAATCGTCATATTCTTAAACAGGTTCTTGTATTCAATATACAAATCATATATTTCAAAAAATTCTTCCTGTGGATTCATTGTATAGAACGGGGACTCGGTTCCCGTTTCCCTGATATTAAAAAGGTCAGGGTATTCATTATTCCTTAATGACCAGCCGAATGCGCGTGAATCCTGCAGATGGAAAGCTGCAGTGAGGTTTTTGTTTTTGTAGGTTATTCCCGGGATGATCCTTTGTAATAGAATCTTATCATTTATGTTTCCTATTGCTCCAGGACTATCATCACCATAGTTTTTGGCATTCATTCCATTCCATAATTCAAAACGATAGCGGACGGACAGGTCAAATCTTAATCTCTTCAGATCCTCCTGGCTATAAAGAGTCTGAACAAACAGTATTAAAAATAATATCTGGGTGATTAATCTCCTCATTTATTACTTATTCCCTGTACAGCAAGTATTTCCAGGTCAGTTACAGCATGAATGCTTCTTGATTCAGCCTGATGGGGGACAACTATGCAATCACCTGTGCCAAGACCAGAAGTTTCATTATCAACAGTGATTGTTCCTTCCCCTTTCAGGACGTAAAACAATACGTCGTTATCCATTTTACATGGCGGAATGGTGGTTCCTGTCTCAAGTTTCATAACCTGAGCTTTAAGATGATTGGTAGTTTTGAAAACCTGTTTGTTCAGAGGTCTCCTTTCCAGCGAATCCAGAATCTTTTTAATGTTAAAAGTCTCCATAAAAATTATCTGAATTTCATTTTCAAATTTTCAAATTCTTCAAGGTTGTTTCACCTCAAAATCCTTATCCTTTAAATACCATTCCATCAGATAGCCGATCAGTATGAAAATTGGTAAAGTTATCAGAGTCCTGAGCAGCGAGAACTTCAAACCAAGAAAGCCTATTTCAAAAGTGAGCATTGGAATTTTTATTGTGGAAAAAGCACCCAGGTAAATGAAAACATTTCTGATTGAACAACCTTTCTTCCATAGAATGTAAGCAAATGGGAATGCTCCGTAAAGTGGTCCTGCCTGAAGAGTTGCAAGAAGAATGACCAGACCCGTTCCTTTCCATCCCGATTCTTTACCTATATGTTTTTCAATATTCTCCCGCGGAACCCATACATCAAACAATCCTATCAGAATGAACATCAAAGGGAGAAACAGTATCATTTCTTTGAAAAACATCCAGAAGTTCAATCCGATCTGTTCTCCTGAAGCAAAGTCAAACAAATAGGATAATCCGATAAGGATCAGAAAAATAATCGGGAAAATATATTTCTGAACTTTGTTCATAAGAAAAATCCCATTATTAATCCTATTAAAAGTGCCGCAGCGAGACTGACAAGATTTCTTATAATACTTACCCTCCATCCAAAGAATTTTGCCTCCAGGGGAAGTGTAAGAAATCCTGTCATCATCAGGGTCGTAATAAATACAGCAATAACGGAATATGCAACACCGCTCTTAATTAGAATGCCGCAAAGCGGATAGGCTATGAATCCGGGTATCAAAGCAACCGATCCGAATAAGGCAGCTGTTACCCAGCCGGCAATTCCTGATCCTTCGCCCATATATTTCGAGAGTTTCTCCTCAGGGATCAGGTACAGGACTACACTGACCAAAGCAAGCATTAATACAAGAGTGGGAAGAAGCCTGAGAAACATTAGCGCTCCTTTCTTAACGCCTGCCCAGGTCTTCTGACGATTAACAATCAGTGAGACAATCAGGCATAATCCAGTGAATATACTAAGCAGTTTCACTTATTCAATATTTAAGAAGCAACAAGTCACTCGTTAGGAGTAACTTTATTGTTTTACTCCTTTCTGCTGAAGCACTTTTACAAGTTCATCTTCCGGGAAGTAGCCAACATGCCTGAAAAACTCTTTCCCATCCTTGTCAAGAAAAACCTGGGTGGGAATCGCTTCAATACCATATTGTTTTGCATAAGGAGCACCTGCCTCGGTCCACACATCATGGAAAACAACCTTTACATCTTTACCGTATTTCTCTTCTACGGATTTCATAATAGGCTGCATTTGCTGGCAGGGAATACAGCGAACAGAACCAAGTTCAATAAACGTAACCTTATACTTTCCTGTTTCGTTACCTGTCTTATCTTCTGCTTTTGAAGATTGTCCTGAACAGTCTGTGTTTAAAACAATTGCAGTCAGTATTACGAAGAGTAAAAACAATTTTCTTTGTATTTTCATTTTATCCCTAATTATGTGATTAAAAGTAAATAACATTATAGTTTGTTTATATTTACGATCAGTTTTTCGGCCTGCTCGTAAATATCTTTTATAGGCCGTTGCCTTATCATTTTACCCAGCTCGATAGCTTCTTTTACCTCATCAATAGTGCAGCCTGTTTCAATCCCCTTTTTAAAATGATAATCGAGACAGGGACGGCACCCTCCGGCAATGGAAGCTGCAATCCCGGCAAGTTCAACTGTCTTTGGATCAAGATGTTTAAATTGTTCCATTTCCTGAACTTTATTTAATCCTTTACAAACTTACCTACTAACTTTTTAATATATGGCATTATGATCATTACCACCGGTAGAGCAACAATAAAAGCCAGACCCCATGACTTGAACCAGACTGAAATAAATCCCGGATTATAACCAAAATTGACTGAAACACTGACAAAGGTTACAACTAAGGTCATTATGAGAACCATAATTGTGAGGGAAACTTTCATCTCATATCGTTTAGATATTTTCATAAGCTTATTATTATGATTTACAGAATTAAATTATTGATTATCAACCAACCAGTGAACAAGAGTATGTTTTGTTGGCATCTTGCCTTGAACCAGAAGCCTTCCATTAATTATTAATGCTGGTGTCAGCATTACTCCATATTTCCAGAAATCGTCGACATTTGGAACCTTTTCGATAGTAGCATCCAGATTGTTTTCAGCAACCACCTCCCTGCACAGATTTTCAAGTCTGATGCAGTTAGGACAACCGGTTCCAAGGATTTTAATTTCCAGCATTTGAAGAAGTGCTATAATTTGTTTTCTGAGAGCAAGGCAAGGGTATTTGCAACGGTATCATTTACAACTGCCTGTTTCATGTATCGAGCAACCATTATTGCTTCAACTATTTCCCCATTTGTGATACCGGCATCTTTAGCCTGCTTTACCCACATTCTGACGCAGGTGTCTGATCCGAGAGCGGCGGCAGCTGCTATACCTGCAAGCAATTTGTACTTCTTCGGAACAGCCTGGTATTTCTCATTTTCAAAAAGAAGAGCTTTATCGTTCATCTGGTGCTGGGCAAATTCAGGTGCGAACTCCTTCAGCAATTCCATTGGTGTATTTTTTGTTTCCATAACATAATGATATTAAAGATTAAAAGATTGAACCATATATCAAACCAGTAATGGTAGCCATTACAACAACAAGGCTTACATAAACCACGGTTTTTTGAGTTCCGATTATGCCCCTTATAACAAGCATATTAGGTAATGAAAGTGATGGTCCGGCAAGTAAAAGTGCAAGGGCTGGCCCCTTTCCCATTCCTGAAGCAATCAAACCCTGCAGAATTGGTACTTCAGTCAATGTTGCGAAATACATGAATGCTCCCACAACTGATGCAAAGAAGTTCGAAAATACAGAATTACCACCAACAAGAGCAGATATCCATTCATTTGGGATTACTCCTGCAATAGTTTTACCATCGTGGGTTGAACCTAGAAGGAATCCTGCAGTTACAACTCCAATTGCAAGTAAAGGGAGAATTTGTTTTGCAAAATCCCATGTTGCAATTGTCCATGCTTTATTTTCTTCATCCACCTTGTCGAGGATTGTGATAACACTCAATGCAATTATTCCGACAAGCATTGGTACGAGAGGCCTCAGCTTATCGCTTTCAATCAGGTTATTTGACAGAATAATTGATGCAATTACTACTACTGCTGCACCAAGAACCCACTCCCATTTGATCTTAAGGATTTTAATCAATGAGTAACCGAGGGCAAGACTGAAAAATCCGGTAATCCACCATTTATAGTACCATATAGAATACCAGGTACTTGTTGTATCTCCTTCTGCAGGCTTACCCCAGTTAGCAAAGACCAGGATAATAACAAGTGTAAAAAAATGGAACGATGTCTGCCACATAGGTCTTTTTTCCGGAAGGGGAGTAATATTCATCTGTTCTTCCTTTTTTACTTTTTCTTCCTTGCGGTAAATAAATGCCATAATCAAGCCAATTATAACACTGAAAGAAACGGCCCCGATTGTCCTGGCAACTCCCATTTCAAAACCAAGAATCCTGGCAGTTAGTATTATTGCCAAAATATTTATTGCGGGTCCTGAATAGAGAAATGCAATAGCGGGACCAAGTCCTGCACCTCTCTTGTGGATGCTTGAAAACAAAGGAAGGATTGTACATGAACAGACAGCCAGTATTGTTCCTGAAACAGCTGCTACAGTATATGCTACCCATTTTTTAGCCTGTGCTCCAAAATACTTAATTACTGATGCCTGGCTTACAAATACCGATATCACTCCTGCAATGAAAAATGCTGGCAGGAGACATAGAATAACATGTTCCTGAGCATACCATTTTACCAAATCAAGTGTTGCGGCTATTGCTGTATTAAATCTGGCACTCTCTATAGGTAAGAAGAATGCAAATGCAAAAACAACAACTATCCAGCCAAGAATTTTTAGTTCTTTTTTAAGTTCCATTTTATTAGTATAATAGTATTAATTTAAGAAAATTAAGTGTTGCTATTTCGTGAAATAACGAAACATTTTAATAAAAAAATTACAGATAAACCCTGATTATATAGTAAATCCCGACAGCAATAAACATTACAGCTATGATCCGTCTGAACCAGAGTTCAAACGCTTTGATCCTGTTATAGACATTACCAATCCCGGAAACTGTATAAGCAAGTACCCAGGCAATAATTATAACAGGTATGCCCGTTGCCACTGCAAAGATGATTGGGAGGTAAAGTCCTGATGCGCTTGAAACTGTAAGAGGTACAAGCATTCCGAAATACAGCACTCCGCTATAGGGACAAAAGGCAAGAGCAAAAAGCAATCCAAGCAGTAATGCATCAAGATAACCCCATTTCTTTTTATCCTGCATCCCTGATGAAAGTCTGTTGAATCCCGGGAATTTCATTTTGATTATATCAAGCATGAATAATCCTATTATGATCAGCAGCGGGCCAATAATCTTCTCTCCATAGCGTTGAAAGAATCCACCAAACTTCAGCTGATCAGCACCAAAGTAGATTATTAGTGCTATTCCTGTATATGTGATTGCCCTGCCAAGAGTATAGACCAGGCCATTAATGAATACCCTGTTGCGGTTTTCAATGTCTTTACTAATAAATCCGATTGCAGTGATGTTTGTGGCGAGTGGACAGGGGCTTATTGCAGACATTAAACCCAGCAGCAATGCCGTTAGCCACGGCATTGTGCTGTTTTCCAATAAATTCGTTAGAAATTCCATACTGTTATTGGGCCATAAGACCATCAACTTTTTCGTTGATTATCTCTTTGAATTTCTCAGGTTTGACAACTGCGTACATGAAACCTTCGTTGGTAAGATTGATCTTCTTATCGCCTTTTACAATAAGCAGAGTCTGCCCTGAAACACCAAGTTTATCTGCAAGAGGCTTACTGGGTGCTTCTTCAAGGTTGACTGACTGAAACGTAATTAAACCCTGTTTAAACTGATTTGGGTAAAGAGTTTCAAGGTTTTCTTTGGCACTGGCTTCAATTGTTTTACAGGTTGTGCAACGTGCAGTGAAGTGAAAATAGTAGGCTTCAATTTTATCGGAGCTGTTGTCAGAAGCTTTGGCCTGTTTATTTGATGGTTGTGCCGTGCATGCAACTACCGGGGCAAACAATAAAATGGCAATAATTAATCTGAAAGTTTTCATAGTGTCAGCTTTATTGATTTTTAATGAGAATTTCTTTTACCTGATTCACAGTTGGTACCTGGCCGCTGAGAACGACCTTTCCGTTAATAACAAGGCCCGGTGTATGCATTACCCTGTACTCCATTATTTTAACGATATCTTCAACTTTGTCGATTGTTGCAGTAATACCAGATTCTGCAACCGCTTCACGGGTCACCTTTTCAAGTGTTTTACATTTGGGACACCCCGGACCTAAAATTTTTATTTCCATTGCCTTAATTATAGTTTAAACGTAATTAATTGATGAAGAATTATGTATGAACAATAGTTTTTACATTGTCACATGAAAAATCAGCTGATTGATTGTCATTCAGGAAATCTTCAAGTACCTTCTTCGCATTATCCCAGTTTTCCCTGTTTATACAATATTTAATATACGGGGGATTGATTTCACCCTGTATCAGACCCGCATATTTCAACTCTTTCAGATGTTGTGAAAGCGTAGATCTGCCAACCGGCAGTTCTTCAACCAGATCTCCGCTGTAGCAACATGAGTCCATCTTCGACAGTTTCTGGAGAATATAAACTCTTACAGGGTGACTCAGCGCCTTTGAAAATCTGGCTATTTCCTGTACTTCCTGAGTAAATTCCAATTTGTCTGACATTATTATTAATATTTTTATTTTGATGTTTCGCAAATATACGAAATGTTTTTATATTTGCAATATAATTAGTTTTCTTTTGTGTTTTGAATAATATTTAAAAACCATGAAAACATTGATTAATTATGTGGTTCAGGATGCCAAAGAACATATACATGATTCAGAAATACTCGAAATTAACAGTCCTCCTTACACATTCTCTCCCGAACCTCCTGTTTCTGAAGTAATGAAGTGGGCAGAAATGAAGCAGAAGGAATTACTTGATGGTCAGAAATTGATAATAATGAGTATGTTCAAACTCTGAGCCTGTAGTCTAAATTATGATAATTATTAGGATATGAAAAAACTGGTATTGATAGTCGCCATGCTTATTGTGAGCATGAACTTAAAATCTCAGTATTCAATTACAACCTTGAAATTTTCTGAAACTCAACATGATTTTGGAGTTTTCAGGGAAGAATCAGGGCGGCAGACATTTGATTTCGTCGTTGCTAATACCGGAAGTCAACCATTAGTTATTCAGAAGGTAACAGCTTCATGTGGATGTACAACACCTTCCTGGACCAAATCTCCGATACCTCCCGGTGGTCAAGGAAAAGTTACCGCCATTTATGATCCTGTAAACCTGCCCGGGGTATTTAACAAGACATTGACTGTATATACCAATACGAAACCTGCTTCAACTACACTGACAATAAAAGGAGAAGTTACTCCAAGAGAAAAAACTGTTGAAGAATTATTTACATTCCCGGTAGGCAAAATAAGATTTGAGAGTAACAACCTTGCTTTTACAAATGTTAAAAAAACGGGAATAAAAAATAAAGAAATGCAGATTATTAATACAACTTCATTGCCAGTGAAGGTTGAATTTGATGCATTACCAGCTCATTTGAAAATTAAAGCAGAACCTGAAATATTGAAACCAGGACAGAAAGGCCTTGTTATAGGAACTTATGATGCAACAAAGACCGACGGATGGGGATATGTTAATGACATGGTAAAAATAAAACTCAATGGTGTTACCCAGGAGAATGCTTTTTACTATGTTTCAGCGAATCTTGTGGAAGATTTTTCTTCCCTGACAAAAGATGACCTGGCAAGTGCCCCGGTTTTCAAACCCCTTACCACCACAGCTAATCTTGGCAAGATAAAAGGTTCATCACAATATGATGTCGAGTATAAATTTACTAATGAAGGGAAACGGGATTTGATTATCAGACATATAAGGTCAACCTGCGGTTGTACGGCTGTTCAACAGGAAAACCAGGGAATCGGGATCAAGCCGGGAGAATCAAGTTCCATTAAAGCAGTATTTAATTCTGGCGGATATAAAGGAAACGTTACAAAAGTTATATATGTTTATACAAATGACCCTAAGAATTCCGAAGTAGTTCTGATGCTAAATGCTGATGTAGACTAATTCAATAAATACCATGAAAATCTTAATTCTTTGTACAGGTAACAGTTGCCGGAGCCAGATGGCTCATGGCTTCCTGCAGAGTTTCGACGATAAAATCACTGTCCGTTCAGCTGGAACAGAACCAGCCTTATCGATTAATCGAAGGGCAGTAATGGTAATGAAGGAAGTCGGAATTGATATAAGCCACCATACTCCCAGGTTGGTTGAGCAGTACCTTGACGAAGAATGGGATTATGTAATAACAGTATGTGATAATGCAAAAGAGACATGCCCTCTATTCATGGGCAAAGTGAAATACAGATTGCATATAGGTTTTGAAGATCCGTCAAACGCCACCGGTTCAGAAGAATTCATAATGAGTGAATTCCGCCGGGTGAGAGATGAAATCCGGACAGAATTTGAGAAGTTATATAGAACCAATATTAAGAAATAAAATTTTGACTATATGAAAGATGCAAAAGAGTTGGTTAAGGAGAAATATGGAAAAATAGCAGAACAAAGTAATGGAGATAGATCATCCTGCTGCGGCACATCATGTTGTGGTGACGGGTCTGATCTATCCACATTCAGTGATAGTTATGACAACAGGGAAGGTTACAATCCCGAAGCTGATTTGAGTCTTAGTTGTGGAATTCCAACCGATTATGCCGGTATAAAAATGGGAGACCACGTCCTTGATCTTGGAAGTGGTGCCGGGAATGACTGTTTTGTTGCAAGGGCATTAGTTGGTGAATCCGGAAAAGTGACAGGTCTCGACCTGACAGAACAGATGATGGTAAAAGCCCGGGAAAACTGCACAAAGCTTAATTACAGCAACGTTGAATTCGTAATCGGAGATATTGAAGCAATGCCGTTTGGAGATAAATTATTTGACGTTGTTATCTCCAATTGTGTACTGAACCTTGTCCCCGATAAATCCAAAGCTTTCAAAGAAATATTCCGGGTACTTAAACCAGGTGCTCATTTTTGTGTCTCTGATGTTGTTGTTAAGGGTAATTTGCCCGAAAAACTTCAGAAAGATGCTGAGATGTATGTTGGATGCGTATCAGGGGCAAGCGAAATATCACAATACCTGAATTATATAGAAAATTCCGGATTCAGGAATGTGAAAGTGCATAAACAAAAGGAGATTGCCTTACCGGAATCAATACTATCAGAATATTATGATGATTTTGAGATTAATTCATTTCATCCCGGTGAAAAAGGTATTTATAGTATCACTGTTACTGCAGAAAAACCTTTGTAAATTTCAAATATTGTCTATATGAAAACCAGATTAAAATTTCTCGACAGGTATCTGACACTTTGGATTTTTCTTGCGATGTTTTTTGGTGTATTTTCAGGATTCTTTTTCCCGTCAATAGCTACATTCTGGGATTCATTAAAATCTTCTCCGGAAAGCACAACTAATATCCCCATTGCCGTCGGCCTAATTCTGATGATGTATCCGCCATTGGCAAAAGTTAAGTATGATGAATTAGGCGGTGTATTCAGAAATTTTAAGATTCTGGGGCTGTCGCTTGTGCAGAATTGGATAATAGGACCTGTACTTATGTTTGCATTGGCAATAATATTCTTTAAGCTTTTCCCCGGGAAAGACAACGCTAACCTTCCATATATGTATGGAATTATTATGATTGGACTGGCCCGCTGTATTGCCATGGTAATTGTATGGAACGATCTGGCAAAAGGAGACACAGAATACTGTGCTGGCTTAGTGGCCTTTAATTCTATCTTCCAGGTATTGTTATTCTCAGTTTATGCCTGGGTATTTATTGCTATTTTGCCGGGATGGTTCGGTGTCCGGACAAGTTCAGTTGTTGAAAGCATTACGATAGGACAAATTGCCAAGAGTGTTTTTATATATCTTGGAATACCTTTTATAGCAGGCTTTCTTACAAGATATTTTCTAATAAGGATTAAGAGTAAGGATTGGTATAATACCAAATTTATTCCAAGAATAAGTCCTATTACGCTTATCGCACTATTATTCACCATAATCGTAATGTTCTCACTCAAGGGTGAATACATAGTTAAATTACCCTTGGATGTTTTATTGATAGCTATTCCACTTATAATATATTTTGTAGTAATGTTTCTGTTTTCATTCTTTATGAGCAGAAGGGCAGGTGCGACATATGAGCAGACAACTACACTTTCCTTTACTGCTGCCAGCAATAACTTCGAACTGGCTATTGCAGTTGCGATCGCAGTATTCGGGATAAATTCAGGTGAGGCATTTTCCGCTGTAATTGGTCCCTTGGTAGAAGTTCCGGTAATGATAGGACTTGTAAATGTGGCTCTGAAGTTTAAAACCATGTACTTTCCAAAAGGGAGTTGATACGCTTATTATTCTTTACGGGTATTCATTTTTTAAATATATCCATCTGTAGTATTTCAGGTATTTCAATCTAATGTTCTGGTGTATCAGGTCATAATTATTTTCTTATCTCACATAAAATGAATATATTAGCTCTTTGCTAAATTCATTTTCTCATGGCACAGGAATTATTAAAACCACTTTCACAGGAAGAATTAAAGGTCAGGGTAGGCGAATTTATCAATTCATTTATTGACCTTAACAAGAAAAATCAGGCATCTCTCGAAGCATTAAAAGAGAGTTATCATGATGCTGATCTTATGTTATATCATATTCTCAGGAGCAGTAACGGGCAAGTTGATAGTACAAGAATTCTGGACATCATCCAGACTATTATCATCAACTATATGCTTGAACATGATATGACTGATGGCAAAATAAGATCCATAAGTGAACCGGATAAAAGATTCATCTGCTTTCTCGGAATACTCCTGGCAAAATATACCCAGGGTCAGAATGGGCCGAAAAAAGAAGAATGGATTAACGGCATTATCGATACAGCTTTACGGAGAAGATGGTACGAATAGTTGTGCCCTTTACAAATTCCTGTCCTATTGTCGGAAATAAATGCATTCCATGAAAAATATTTTCAAAAAATCAGACCCCGGCGCCGCTTCGTGCATATAATATTAAAAAATATTATGGAAAATCCTTTTGCACAGATTGAGCAGAGGCTGGATGGCATAGAAGATTTATTACTTACCCTGCTGGCCAGAATTGATCATATTGAAAAACCTGAAACTGAAATCTTTGGGGATATTGAGGAGTGTTCAGGGTGGATAAAAAAATCAACATCCACTATCTTTAAGTATGTATCCGAGAATAAAATACCCCATGTCAAGAACGGGAAAAGGGTATTGTTTAACAAGGAACAAATCATGACCTGGCTTAATGCTGATACCAGAGCGACCCTGTCAGAAATTCGTTCTGAAGTTGATTACAAACTGCGGGACATTCAAAAATCAAGAGCGAGAGCATAGAAGCCTGTTTCCAGAACAATTCATATAGCTCTTTTTATCCCGGAATCT
>MWDJ01000043.1 GCA_002070505.1 Bacteroidetes bacterium ADurb.Bin145
TGAAGGAATGGAAGGTAACGGCCCGATAAGCGGAACCCCTACCGACCACAGAATAGCCCTGGCAGGAGAAGATACAGTTGCTGTTGACAGTTTGTGCTGCAAAATGATGGGAATACCGCTCACAGATGTAGGATACCTGACTTATCTTGATGCTGCCGGATATGGCACTATCGACTATAATAAGATTGATATAATTGGTAGTGCAAAACCAGACGACCACATTTTAAAGTATAAACTCCCTTCAAATGCTGCATATCAGCTTGAATGGAAAGATCCGCTGAATCTTCCTTCCCAGATGCCGGGAGGACAACAGCGCCCTCCGCAGCAACCGGGTCAGCAGCCAGGACAGCCACCGGCACAGCCGAGATAATTTTAAAAAATATATATTGGATCAAAAGTAAGCAGCTATCAAGTATAGCTGCTTACATTTGATATAAGTCCATAACATTATTGTTAAAGACATTAACACATATGAATTGTCTTTGTATATTATTTTCTTATTTTTATCAAACCAATAATTAATTCTTAAACCACACGTGAATAACATAAAACTGTCTCTCAAAACTCTTGTTAAATCATATAACGAGAAAAACAGCGTTGCCTCTTTAATAGAAAAAGATAAAAAGTACATTGACAGGATCCTGGATGCCCCTCTGGCAACCGATGAATATAATTTTCTGAAAGATGCTGTAAAATATGTGGGAGTGACGAAGAACTTCCGCGAGGTCATTGATTATTTCAAAGTTCCCGCAAAAGAAACTCCTGCCGGTTTTAAAGTACAATATACTGTTGAGGAAGAAGGCCTCCTGAGCGTTGACCTGGTTCGTGATATCTCATACGACAAAAATGGGATTAAAAGACCTACAAAAGTCCTCTTCTCAGCTGACAGCGCTAATCCTTATGAAGTAGACTCTATAAAAAACATGATCGCAAATCTCACCTGCAATCCCGGTATCATTTACGATCTGTTCATAAACAACCCCAAAGCGAATATCGATCACAAATTCAATACCCGGGACGAGGTAATGCAGGAACTGGGAAATATCCTGGGCCCGGGTTGCGATATATCTGTCGAACTTAACAATCCGTTCTCTGACAATATAAATGAGCTTCTTGAAGAAGCAGAAAGATTCAGGGAGATGCTCTCAAAATACAGGGTGGTAATAAAAGTGCCTCATACAGGACCGGTGAATGCTGAAAATGTACACGAACTGCTTGAAGGAGATAAGAAGTTCAAGCGGGCATATGATGCCGGCCTTACAAAAGACAAGTTCAGAGGCCATAATCTTGCGCTTTTGCTTCACGAACATGGTTTCAGGATCAATTTCACCCTGATGTTCGAGCCTTACCAGACTGCGCTGGCCTTACAGGCAAGACCATATTTTATCAATGCATTTATAAGGCATCGCGGCGGAGCTAGCAGATCGATAAAAAAATATCTTGATCAGTTTGCTTCTTCAAATGATAATAAGGCTCTTGAAGAGCTCAGAACCTTCTTCATTGAAAAAGATTTCCTTCCCCCTTCAGGGATCAGTATGACTCTTCCTGAGGTAAAGAAAATGGCTGACAGAATTTTAAAGTACAGAAATTGGGACAACCACGAAGGCAGTGATGAGCTCGACAGTGTCCGTCACAGCCTGAGAGTTCTGAGGAATTCAAATCTTGAGGATACCCGTCTTATAATCTGCAGTATGGAAGGTGAGGACAACTATCCGGCTATCGATAAGCTCCTAGCTGAACCTGAATTCAATGATATGGCTCATAGAGTCGTAATAACCTCTGAACCGGAATACCTTGCAAAATTTACGACGACTCCGCAGGTAATATCCTACCAGAGAAGGTTTATGAATGCAGCAAAAGGTCAGAAATAAAAACATATTAATAAATTTCAAACATAAACTAAAAATTAAAGCGATGGATCCAAAATTAATGGGAGTTTTTGCACCTATCACAACCCCTTTTGATGACAAGGGAGAGGTTGCATACGACAAACTCAAAGAGAACATGAAGTTCTATGCAAAGTCAAGCCTTAAGGGTTATCTTGCCCTTGGCTCCAATGGCGAGAACAAGAGCCTGACAAATCAGGAGAAAGAAAAAGTTCTTGAAATAATAATTAAGAATAAAGGTGCCAATCAGACCGTGATGACCGGTTGTATCTTCGAATCAACAAAGGAAACAATTGAATTTGCCAGGATAGCCCAGAGCCTTGGAACAGATTTCATCACATTGTTGCCGCCTTCATATTTCAAGAAAGAAATGACCGATCCGGTCCTTCTTAAATATTTTACAGATGTTGCAAGCAGTCTGACCACTCCATGTCTGGTCTACAACGCACCACAGTTCTGCGGCGGGACAACACTTTCAGTAAGCCTTGTGAAAGACCTGGCTAAACATCCGAACATAGTAGGTGTTAAAGATTCCTCCACAGGTAATATTGAAAGCTTTCTCTTCGCAGTCAGAGATACTTTTAACGTAATGCCGGGCTCTGCAAACTTCTTTATGAACGGACTGATTATGGGAGCTCCGGGAGGTGTTATCTCACTTGCAAACGTATTCCCTGAGATCACCCATAAACTTTATACACTTACTGTAAATAAGAACTACGAAGAAGCTTTCAAGCTGAACGAAAAGATAATCCAGATGAATAAGACAGTATCTGGTACAGGTGGTGTAGCTGCCGTGAAATATGGGATGGATCTGGCCGGTCTTTATGGCGGTAATCCGAGACTTCCTCTTCTGCCTCTGAGTGATGATATAAGAAAGAAAATTAAAGAATACTTACAAAAAGAAGGAATGATATGAAAAAAGTACTTGTAAATGAAAAGGTGAGCCCGGATGCTCTGAATATCCTGAAAAAAGCAGGAGAAGTAGTGTATATGCCATCCGGAGATCATGACGAATTCAAAAGACTCGTAAAGGATGTTACAGCAGTCATGCTCGATACAACAATCAAATTCACTCCTGAACTGATGGATAGCGCTCCGAATCTCAAAGTCATCAGCCGTACCGGCACTGGAGTCGATAACGTAGATGTTGAAGCTGCTACTCAGAGAGGTATTATGGTACTTCATACACCGGATGCCAATACCGGCACTGTCGCTGAACATACTCTTGCCCTCATCGGAGCAATAACAAAGCATCTGCTGTTCCTCGACAAAGAAACAAGAGAGGGCAAATTTAAAACAGCCAGAAGATTATATCTTCCTATTGATCTTGACGGCAAGACCCTGGGGATAATCGGTTACGGAAGAATAGGTAAACAGGTGGCAAGAAGATGCATGGCCGCTTTCAATATGAAAGTTATTATTTATGACCCTTATATCGATGACAGCGTTGTCGCTCCCGGTGTGGTCAGATATACTTCAGAAGAACAGGTATATAAGGAAGCTGATGTACTTACCATCCACTGTCCGATGACACCTGAGACCAAACAGCATGTGAATGAAAAACTCCTTTCTCTCATGAAACCAAATGCATATCTTATTAATACAGCCAGGGGAAATATTGTTGATGAAGCTTATGTTGATAAGATGCTGAATGAGAACAGGCTGGCAGGAGCTGCATTTGATGTTCTGACAAATGAACCCCCGGTCGAAAATGAAGTATTCCTGAAAAATCCAAAAACCATTGTGAGTCCTCACAGCGCTGCACTTACAAATGAATGCACTGTAAGAGTTGCTTGTGAAGCAGCAACAGGGATCGTCGACTATCTGGAAGGCCGCCTGCCAAGATCAATTTTTAACAGGAAGGGATTGAATATTAAATAACTGTAAATTATAAGATAATGAGTAAAGAAAAAAAATACGACCTCCTTGGATTCGGTGAAGCGATGATCCGCTTCACCGCTCCTGATCATGCAAGACTTGAACAATGCAGCCATCTGCATATCGCTATAGCAGCTGCCGAGCTGAATGTAAGCGTGAATGTATCAAGACTCGGATTAAAAACTGCATGGGTATCAAAACTTGTAGATATCTGGTCAGGACAATACATTATTAATAAAGGCCGCGAGCATGGTGTGGATATGTCGGAAGTTATCCTTCTTCCTTTTGATGGAAAAGGAACTGTAAGGAATGGCCTTTGCTATCTTGAAGTAGGTATAGGTCCGAGGGCCAGCAAGCAGATGTACGACAGAGCGCATTCAGCTATCAGCCTGATCAAACCGGGCGACCTTGACTGGAAGAGACTCCTGTCAGAAACAAGATGGTTCCATACAACCGGGATAACCACTGCTATTTCCGACAATGCGGCTCAGGAAGCTATAACCTCCCTGAAGATGGCCAAGAAACTTGGTGTTACTACCAGTTTCGATCTTAATTTCCGCTCCACACTATGGAGCTCTGACAAAGCCAAAAAAGTGATGAAGGAAGTCATGCCGTATATTGATGTGATCATCGGGAACGAAGAGGATTTTGAAAAGATGCTTGGTATCAAAGCCGAAGGCGGAACTGAAGCGTATTCTGATCTTGATCCTGAGAGCTACAAGGCTGTTGCCAAAAAAGTTGTAAAGACCTATCCTAATGTTCAGATGGTAGGAACAACTCTCAGGCATGTGAAGACTGCACTGCTTAACGACTGGCAGACCGTAATGCTATATAAAGGTAAATTCTATGCTTCAAGAAAATATGAAAACCTTGAAATACTCGACAGAACGGGTGGTGGCGACAGTTTTGCCTCTGCACTTATCTGCAGTGTCCTTGAAGGCAGGGATCCCCAGGAAGCAATTGAGTTCTCAGCTGCTTATTCAGCTCTGTGCCATGGTTTTATGGGCGACTGGAACTGGGCTACCCGTGCTGAAGCTGAAAGAGTGATGAAGGGTGGAAGTGCAAGGGTTATCCGGTAAAATGCCTGTAATCCCAAATTTATTTTGTTTCCCGTTTCTTCCAGCCTTTAAGGTATAATATATCAACAGAACTACTGAATGCATCAGGGCAAACTGCCCTGATGTTTTTTTTGTGAGTTGTATTATCGTATTGGCTTTGCTATTATCGGAGGCTGCTCTTTCACTTTAGGTATTTTTCGCACAAAACAAGAGAATAATGAGAGCTGTTAATCCATAGAGAATTTTTTTGAGGACGTAGTAAAAGCAAAGTTTATTTTGTCATTTAAATATATTTTCCTAATTTGGCTGGGTAGAATAGGAAATAGCATAATAAAATTAACTCTTTTTATTGACCAACTGTCATCTTTTTTTAATTAAACCTTTCTTAAACTAAACCTTATTAACTATGAGAAAAGTAACAGCTTTGCTTGTATTGCTGCTCTTCGCGGGAATACAGGTTGCATTTGCTCAAAGGACTGTAACTGGTAGGGTTACTACATCAACGGACGGATCGCCCCTGCCGGGCGTGACTGTCCTTGTGCAGGGTACTACTACCGGTAGTCTGACAGACGCTGATGGAAGATACTCCATTTCTGTGCCAAATAATCAGTCAGTTTTTGCGATTTTCATTTGTTGGCTATACTGAACAGGCCGTTACTGTTGGTTCACAGACCACAATTAATGTTGTTCTTCAGGAAGCCCTTTTACAAATGGATGAAGTAGTGGTAACAGCACTTGGTATAACGAGGCAGGCAAAAACCCTTGGTTATTCAGCTACTACGGTTAATGCCGTTGCAATTGCTGAAAACCCTAACCTCAATGTGGGAAATGCACTTATGGGGAAAGTTGCCGGGCTTAACGTATCCGCTCCAACATCTGGCCCCGGTGGGTCCTCAAAGCTAAGAATTCGTGGCCAGTCATCGTTCGGAGGATATAATGCACCATTGGTAGTGATAAACGGAGTGCCGATAAATAACAGCGCTGAATCTGGCGGTTTCGGTGTCGACTATGGCGATGGTCTGCAGAGTATCAATCCTGATGACATTGAATCAATGACAGTTCTTAAGGGAGCTACCGCTGCTGCTCTTTACGGCTTTCGCGCAAAAGACGGGGTAATAATGATTTCAACGAAGACAGGAGCCGGAAGCAGAGGACTTGGAATAGAAGTGACTTCAGGAATTGTTATTGACAAGGCTCTGGATTTTACAGATTTCCAGTATGTATATGGGCAAGGAGCAAAAGGTGTGCGTCCACAAAGCGTAGGTGATGCCCGATCCAGTTCAAGCATATGTTTCGGAGAAAAAATGGATGGAGCCCTGGTTTGGTGTTTTGATGGCAAACAACATCCATATTCACCAGTCAAAGACCGCCTGGGTTTCTATGAAACAGGGCTCACTTTCAATAACACAGTGGCATTTTCAGGAGGAAATGAAAATGGTTCTTTCCATTTCTCTGTAGCTGATAATAATGCCAAAGCAACAACTCCGAATTCGAAATTTGATAAAAAAATCATCGATTTTGGGATAAATCAGAAATTCGGAAAATTGACGCTACAGTCAAATATCAATTATTCAATTGAATATAACCAAAATCCTCCTACAAGCTTCCAGCAGATGGGTATTGCCAATACTGTCTACACAACTGCTGTAAGCAGTGACCTGAGATGGGTTAAGGACATGTATGAAGATCCGGTAACCGGGAATGAGTATACAATAACAAATATGGCCTACCGTACAAATCCTTACTGGGCTGCTTATAAGCGTTTTGACCATCGTACCCGAAACCGTATTTTTGGTAATGTACTTCTGAGATACGATATTCTGCCATGGCTTTACGTTCAGGGTCGTGTAGGACAGGATTACTTCATTGCTGATAGTGAAAACAATGTCCCGACAGGATCGGCATATCTGTCCTCTGCACCTGCAGGACAATATAACGGAGAATACTCTATAGGAAAATCAACTTTCAGAGAATTAAACCTTGACTTCCTTATTGGCGCAAATAAAAAGTTCGGACAATTCGGGATCGATGCTCAATTTGGAGGAAATGCAATGGATAATTTAAATAAAGCAGTAAGTACATCCGTAAGAAACTTTTATGCTCGTGGTCTTTATACTATTGAGAATGGCGTTACAAAAACTCCTACACAAAGATACTCAAATAAAAAAGTTAATTCCCTTTATGGGACGTTGAGTCTCTCATATCATGATTACCTGTTCCTTAACGCTACAGCACGAAATGACTGGTTCTCTACTTTGAATCCAAAATCCAATAGCTATTTATATCCTTCAGTCGGCGCAAGCTTCTTGTTCTCAGAAGCATTAAAAAATATGATGCCTAGCTGGTGGAATTATGGCAAACTCCGTATATCTTATGCTGAAGTGGGAGGTGATACCAATCCTTATGAAAGTACAGTTTATTATTCTCTCCAGTCAAATGCATTCGATGGGACATATCCCTATGGCGGGATATCAGGCACTACAGTTCCGAATCCCAGTCTTCGGCCTTTGAAAGTGAAAGAGGCGGAAGTCGGATTGGAATTAATTTTCCTTAACCGCAGGATCAGTCTCGATATCGCAGGATATAATAAGAATACTGTTGATGAGATATTGAATGTCGATATTTCAAGTGCATCGACTTTCAGCTCAACAAAAGTGAACGTTGGCAGACTTAGAAATAGAGGTGTTGAAGCTCTGCTTTCACTTGTTCCTGTACGTTCACAGAATTTCAGCTGGGAAACTTCATTTAACTATAGTTACAACATAAGTAAGGTAATTGAATTAGCTGCAGGGGCTCAGATTTTTGATGTAAGTGCCGCCCCTATGTGGATAGGCAAGGTTTCCCATGAAGTTGGAAAACCGCTTGGTTCTTTGAGAGGAAATGATTTCCTGCGTAATGATAAAGGCCAGATATTAACATCAGGTGGGCAATTCAGGGTTGATCCCCAGCAGATGACTTATGGAAGTATTGTACCAAAACATGTCGGAGGCTGGCTGAACACTTTTAATTATAAGATGTTCCGTGTTTTTGCTCAGATCGATTTTAAAGCAGGTCATAAACTGATATCACAATCCAATTACAACTTCATTCGCGCAGGTTACCATAAAATTACTGCGGATCGCGAAGGAGGTATTATTTTCGACGGAGTGGTTGATGTTGATGGGAATCCGGCAACATCCGAAGATGATATTCCTAATACTACTCCTGTTGAAGCCCAGACATTCTTTACCAACTACTCTAGTGTGAAGCCTTATACTCCGTTTATCTATGACGCAAGCTTCATAAAATGGCGTAACTTGACAGTAAGCGCTGACCTTACGAGATTTGTCAACAGCCGGTTTATTAAAGGTCTCGCTGTCAATGCATCAATAAACAATGTCCTGGTTCTCCTTAAATATGTTGAGAACCTTGATCCTGAATGCATCTCAAATGTTAGCGATAACAATGGTGGAATTGAAGAGATGGGGCCTCCCACAAATCGTAGTTATGGATTGACATTAAACCTTAAATTTTAATATTAAATGACATTACCATGAAATCAAAGTATGTTAATATCATAAATACAAAATATGTGGTAGCAAGCCTTATTGCTATCCTTATAAGTGTGGCGAGTTGTGATAAGGATTTCGAGGAATTGAACAAGAACCCACTCCTTTTAACAACTATGGACCCTGTATATGAACTGGTCACAGCTGAGGCTACCTTTACTGACCAACATCATTACTTTGCTCAGATAATTCAGCAATGTGCACTGATAATAGGTGGTCAGGAAGCCGGCGGTAATTATAACATCCGAAACGATAATCAGATGCAGAGTATGTGGAATACCTCCTATAATGCTTTAAGACCTCTGTTTGATATTATGAAAACTCTTGAAGGCAATACTGAAAGAAGTAACCTTTATAATATGGCCAGGATTCTGAAGGTATGGAACATGATGCGCCTTGTTGATACTTATGGCAACGTACCTTATTCTCAGGCGGGCCTCGGTCTTGAAGGCATATTCAATCCGGTCTATGACGATATGGAGGAAATCTATGCCGACCTGGCTACTGAACTGAAGGAAGCTACTGACGCACTTGATGCCACCAAAAAAATAGAGACTGGTGATATGTATTTCAAAGGCGATATAGCCAAATGGAAGAAATTCGGGAATTCCCTGTTACTTCGTCTTGGTATGAGGTATTCAAAGAGTAAGCCAGCAACAGCAGAATCGATAGTTAAGATTGCAACCGATCCGGCAAGGGGAGGCGTGATTACAACGAATAGCGAAAATGTGGTTATCCCGTACAACGGAACACAGAATAATCCCAATAGTGCCGCATTCCTTTCTGGTACAAAGCATAACTGGCATGCCAGCCGCCCGTTGGTTGACTTCCTATATACTAACAAGGATCCCCGGATGAAATATATTATTTGCCGCTATTCCGACCCTGAAAGTGCAACGGGAGGTACAATTGATACAATCGGAGCAAATCAGATTGGCTGCCCGCATGGATATGACGAGTCTACTATTATGCAAGATCCACTTTATCCGGGAGAATTTAAGAGCTTTGTTTATAAGTATTCTCAGTTCAACAGACAGAGGTGTGTGAGGATTGAATCCTGGCATTTTATTGTTACAGCTGCTCAGACACAGCTTCTTATGGCTGAAGCACGTTCAAGAAATTGGATTACGACAGGTACAGCTAAGGATTACTATGAAAACGGCGTTAAACAAGCCTTACAGCTTCCTGATATGTTTGCGACCACCAGAGAAGGAGCATCTCCGATAACCGATGGAGAAGTTGCAGCATATCTTGCCCGGCCAAATATAGCTTTTTCTGATGCTACTGCTCTGAAACAAATAAACGAACAATACTGGCTGGCATGTTTCCTTTCATGGCATGAAGCCTGGTGTAACTTCCGAAGGAGTGGCTATCCTCAGCTGAATCGTATTAATTATAGTAAAGAGGATGCTAAGGTTCACGCCAGCACTGATGGTTTCATTCGTCGTTTATGTTATACGATCAGGGAATATTCAGTCAATAAGGAGAATGTTAATAAAGCTGCTACTGCAATAGGAGGCGATGAGCTGACAACAAGGATTTTCTGGGACACTGTATTACCTTAATACCTGATATAATATAAGGTAATTTTCGAAAAATATTGAATCAAAGAGGCCGTCTCAATTAATTTATGAGACGGCCTCATTATTCTTGAAATATCCTGCTCTGAACTAAATAGTTGATCCTTACAAACAGATAATATTCTGACTGTTAATAACTTATGTTCTTTGAGGTATTGTTTTATGTCGGGATTTTGACTAAATTCGATCAAAACCCTGAAAATCATGTTAAAAAAATTGCCATCCCAGCCTCAGTTAGAAATGTACAAAACAGTTCTGGTAAGCTTTATAAACCCGGAACATGAACTGTGCTTGTTGGCAAAAAAGATTAATTGGGATACACTTGAAAAGGAAATTAGTCCTCTATATGCGAAAGGAGGAAGGCCATTCATACCGATCAGCACAATACTAGGGCTTCTGCTTCTGAAACAGATATATGATCCGGGAGATGAAACGGTACTGGACAGGTATATTGACAGTCCGTACTTTTCCCGAATAATCGGGATGGTTAGATTTACTTTCAGTATGATTATCCATTTGACCCGAGTGATTTTGTGCATTTTCACAAACGTATCGGAGAAGAAGGGATGAAAGTGATCTTTAAGCAGAGTATAGATCTTTTTGGTGAAGAGAGAGTACGCAAAGAGGTAAGAGAAGTACGTGTAGACACTACGGTCCAGGAGAAAAACTTCACTTTCCCGACCGACCGGAAGCTTATCGAAAAAGTAATAGGACATTGCAGAAGGATATCTGAAGAAGAAGACATTAAATTAGAGAACTTACGGCAGAGAAATAAAAAGCTAAAACACCAGCTTAGGTTTGCACGAAAACCAAAGAACATGAATAAACTCAGGAAAGCACAGAGGAGGCTTCACAAGATAGCATGGAAGATCTATCATGATCTTGTCAGTCAGCTTAATCCGATACCGATATCATACATGAAGGAGTTTGATGTTCTTTACAGAGTTCTGACACAGAAGAGAGATGACATAAATAAGGTTTACAGTGTTCATGAACCAGACCTTGTATATCTAAGGGGAAAGAACATAAGCCGTATGAGTTTGAGAACAAGAGTTCATTTGCGTACACCAGGAAGGCGGTGATAATAGTCGGAGCGATGGCAGTAGATGGGAACGCATATGACGGACATTCATTAAAACCACAGTTGGATCAGATAAAGGGACTGACGGAAGGAAAATCAAAAAAACGATCGTTGATATTCAACTGATCCACGGTCACAGGATGCTTAGGAACTATCTCAGCGGTACTGCAGGAGACAAAATCAATACATTATTAGCTGCTGAAGCATACAATATGAAAAAACCCACATGTTACAGAAATCCCGAATAGATAAAAAGCTTAATTCATGTAGGTTCGATCAGCCCATTGAAATCAAGATCAAATTTCTGATCAAATGGATGATATTGGAGAAGCAAAAAATATTAACCTTAATTTATGGCTGGATTTACCGAAGCCTTGTATTGGTCCCGGTAAATATACAATCCTACAGAATAAATAAAAAATCGATTTAATAAGGATCAACTAATTAGAGCTGTTAATCCATAGAGAATTTTTTGAGGACGTAGTAAAAGCAAAGTTTATTTTGTCATGTACTAAGATTTTGTCATTTAAATATATTTTCCTAATTTGCGAAGGAAGATTAGGAGATGGCATAATATAATTGACTCTTTTTATTAACCAACTGTAATCTTTTTTTAATTAAACCTTTCTTAAACTAAAACCTTATTAACTATGAGAAAAGTAACAGCTTTGCTTGTATTGTTGCTCTTCGCGGGAATACAGGTTGCATTTGCTCAAAGGACTGTAACTGGTAGGGTTACTACATCAACGGACGGATCGCCCCTGGCAGGGGTAACCATTCTTGTACAGGGTACAACTACCGGGAGTCTGACAGACCTTGACGGAAGATACTCAATTGCAGTACCTAACGATCAGGCAGTCCTTCGTTTTTCGTTTGTCGGCTTTACAGAACAATCAATAACTGTTGGTTCACAGTCGACAATTAATGTTGTTCTGGAAGAAGCTCTTCTCCAAATGGAAGAAGTTGTTGTAACAGCCCTTGGTATTTCAAGAGAATCAAAGAGTCTTGGTTATGCGGTAACAACTGTAGACAATAAACTTTTATTGGAAAGCAAGGCACTTAGTGTAGCACAATCGCTTGATGGAAGGGTTGCAGGGTTGAACATCAATGTACCTACCTCCGGAGCTGGCGGTAGTGTGGCTATTGAATTGCGCGGAAGTGGTAATCCACTTCTTATCGTTAACGGTCTTCCTATGGGTACGGCAGGTGGAGGTAATAGTGGTATCGGCCGCGACAGAGGTAATGATTTCAACCGCATTAATCCTGATGACATTGAAGAGATGGTAGTATTAAGGGGGGCTACTGCAGCAGCTCTTTACGGTTCGCGTGCATCAAACGGTGCTATTCTTATTACTACAAAATCGGGGGCAGGACAGGGAATCGGTCTTGAGTATACTTCAAACTATCAGGTACAACAAATGCTGGATTACTTCGAATTCCAGGATTTATTTGGACAGGGAAGTGGTGGGAAAAAACCTGCTACTGTGGGAGCTTCAGTAGGTAACGCTCAGTTTATGTGGGGTGCTCCGTATGATGGAAAACCATATCCTATTTTTGATGGCACCGAAATTCCTTATTCATATGTTGGATCAAGGATTTCTGATTACTACAGACTAGGAAAAACGTTTACGAATACCTTAGCATTCTCGGGTAGCACTGGTGGCAGTGACCCGAAAAACAGGTTCAGGTTTTCTTATTCGAATGCTGCTGACGAAGGTCTTGAACCGAACAATGAGTACCAGAGACACATCGTGAACTTTAATGTTAATCATCAAATTTTACCAAAACTCGTGTTTTCTTTGAGTACTAACTATTCCAAAGAAAAACGCATTAATCCACCAAATACAGGGGGCCAGGGCGAAGGTTCTATGAACTTCCTTACCCGTATGTCCTTGTGTATTCCGTTAGAAAAATTCAAAAGTAGAGAAAGTGCATTCGACCCAGTAACAGGTACCGAAAGGGTAACTTCGGGCTTTCAGGGTACGATTCTGAATCCATATTATAGGATATTAGCAGGTTTTGAAGATATTACTGACGCCCAAAATTTAATGGCAACCGGCACAGTACGTTACGATATAACTGACTGGCTGTACATTCAGGGCAGGTACAACTACGCCGGTTCACTTAACGCTACCGAAAATAAAACTCCGGGGGGTATAGGTACAAGCGTGGCGACGAATACTGACGGTACATATAAGGGAAGCTACAGCAGAGGCAGCAGTTGGTCGCAAAACATAAATGCTGATTTCCTTTTGGGCTATAACAAACGGTTCGGTAAATTTACGACAAATGCAAACTTTGGTGGAAACACTCGCAGGAGTGAGAACCATGGTGTAAGCGTAACCGGTTCGAATTTTGTTGTCCGTGATTTTTTCTCGATAGGTAATGCTACAAACAAAACTTCGACTAATCCTACTTATAGCAACAGCAGGACCAATTCGCTCTACGGAATGGCAGAAGTTTCGTATAACTCTACTTTTTATCTTAATGTTACGGGAAGGACCGACTGGTTCTCGAATCTGGTAAAAGTCAAGAGAAGCTATCAATTCTATCCTTCGGTATCGGGTAGTATTGTATTTTCCGAATTTATAAAACAGAACTGGCTTGATTATGGTAAAGTAAGAGGTGGGTGGACACAGGTAGGCAACGCAGGCGGCATTAGTGCAAACTATGGTCTTATTACATACAGCCTTGCCACCAACCAGTTTAACGGAATTCCAACTGGTAGCATTTCAGCTCCGGTAGTTAATTTGAATCTTACGCCTTATAATGTTACCGAAAAGGAAATAGGATTAGAAATGAGGATGTTTAAAAACAGACTTTATACTGACTTTGCACTATATGAAAAGCGTATGGATAAACAAATATATGGCGTTCAAATTTCCAACATGTCAGGAACCGGTTCTATCAGTGACAATGTCGGTTCGAGAAAATACTTTGGTTTTGAATCGGTAATTGAATATAAGCCGATTCTTACCAGAAATTTTACATGGACTACTTCGTGGAACCATACCTGGATGTCAAGTAAAGTGCTTTCTTTAGGTGTTGATGAAGAAGGAAATCCAATTATGCTATCACAAACAGCCGACTGGTGGGCTAACGGTGGTGCCAACACTTTTGCAGGAATGTCGTATGATGTAGTAGGGAAGAAGGAAGGCCAAATATTCATGGGGACTTATATGAGAGATGCCAACGGTAATATAATGGTACAAAACAACGGAAGGTTGATTGGAACATACAGAAATGCAGATGCTCCTAAGGAGGGAAGTAATGGTAACGGGATGTACAATTGGGGTTCCGGAAATCCGGATCACATAGGAGGATGGACCAATTCATTCACCTTTAAAAATCTTTCAGCCAGCATATTATTAGCTTACAGATTTGGAGGAAAGGTAATTTCATCAACATACCTTAATATGACAAGGCAAGGGTTCTCGAAGCTGTCGCTCGTAGGTCGCGTTGATGAAAACGGCAAGCCAATGGTGAACGAAGACGGAAGTGCAAAACACTATCTCATAGTAGATGGCGTTTATGCTTATGATGGAACACATAAGGATCCTGTGACTGGTGCAACGGTATCACACAAAGCAGGAGATAAAAATGAATCAGTAGTTACCGACTTACAAACCTTTTATACTGACTACCGAAGCCTTCAAATCGGGGATCCATTTATATTTAAGACAGATTATATTAAGATAAGGAACATTTCGTTGAGCTATAACCTGACAAGTGCGGTTAGTAAAGTCTATTCCCTTAAATTTGTTAAGGGTGTAACACTTTCAGCATCAGTTAGGAACGTGGCACTTCTTTACAAAGATATACCCAATATTGACCCTGAACAAATATCAACAACAGGAGACAATGGCTATGAAGGCGGGGCATTACCAGTAACCCGTAATTATTCTTTTGGGTTAAATGTGAGATTTTAATACTTTAATACTAAGTAAATAATATTATGAAAAAGTTTAACTTAATAATATTTATAAGTGCTTTCCTGCTTTTATTTGTGGGATGCGACCAGGAATTTGAAGAATTAGCACTTGAAGGTCAAAAATATACACTAACAGATTTGGATCCCGGAATAGTTTTTGCCGGATCGCAACGTGTTGGCTTTGGCGGCTCCTGGGAATCTGAAGCTACTGTAGTTCAATATTTTGTGAACGCATATAATTTGGGCGCTACAGCAGGGTTTAATTTTAATTACGATGTCATGTCGCAACAAAATGCGGAATGGGGTAATTATACAGGTAGTCTTCTAACATATAAAAATCTTCTAAAAATAATTGATAAAGACTATCCTGAAAGAACAAACTTGAAAAGCGTTATCCGGATATGGAGAGCCTTTGTGTTTATGAACATAGTTGACACTCATGGTGATATTCCCTACTTTGATGCAATAAGAGCCGATGAAGGCCCGGATTATTGGAGGCCCAAATATGACGATGCTCAGGAAATTTACACCGACCTTGAAAAAGAAATCAGGGAAGCAGTAGCAGCGTTAGATCCAAATAAAGATTTCATGACATACGATGTATTCTTTGGACCAAATGGTTATAATAAAACAACGAATGCTGCAGGACAGGTTGCTAAGTGGAAAAAGGTTGGCAATAGTCTATTGTTGCGCATGGCCCTGCGTTATTCCAAGTTGAATCCGACAAAAGGTGCCGCACTGGCGACTGAAGCGTTTAATGGCGGAGTAATGGAGTCTAATACTGATAATGTAATGGTTACTTACCAGCCACCAAATTTTTCAAACACAAGACACAATAATCTTGTAAATGCGGCAACCAATCCGTACTATTATTATGCAGCCGAGCCGTTTGTAAATCAGCTAAAAAATACCAGAGATCCGAGGAGCAAATATATTATTGCAAAATTTGATGACGCTGTTAACGTTCAGAATGCAACCGGAAGTCTTGACTGGGATGATCAGTTTGGAGTACCTGTAGGAGTTCAGGCTGATGTGATTGTGGATCCTACACAAGGATACAGAGGGCCGCATCCCATCAGCAACGGGCTGAATTATTCTCAGATGAATGTACAGGCAGGTGCGTCGACGTTAACGCCGTCGTACTGGATTACGTATGCGCAAACTTCGCTGTTACTTGCCGAAGCTGCCCATAGAGGATGGATACCTGGAGGCGATGGAAAAGCTAAGGAATATTACGAAAATGGCATAAAAGCAGATATGGACAGGTATGAATTAATTGCAACTTATGCGGCGTCAAATCCGGCAAATGGAATAACATATCCTCTCAAAATTACTGATGCCGAAAAAGCGACTTATCTTGCTCACTCATTAGTAGAATGGAATACTGACGATGCGCTTAAACTAATAAATACTCAATATTGGGTTGTCAATATATGGGACCCCAGGGAAGCCTGGTATAACTGGAGAAGAAGCGGTTATCCTGAGTTAGAGCGCAATAAATATAACGATTATCTTCTGCAACACGGAGGGGATGGATATGTTCACAGATATCGTTATACTGATGAAGAATATAGAAGAAACCGAGCAAATGTTGAAGCTGCTGCTGCCAAAATGGGTGGAGATTTTTTGACTACCAGGGTTTTCTGGGATAAAAAATTATAATTATTTCAAAAGAAACACAGTTATATTTTATTTACAATAAAATTTTACAGGGAGTCAGAGTAATTCTGCCTCCCTTGTTTTTTATAAACCGGCAAAACATTTTATATTTGAACGTTTCACAATTCAATTAATTCAAAATATTATGAAAAAATTGTCTCTGCTATTCCTTATTATCTTTTTAGGTTTTACTGCTTATTGTCAAAATGTTGGATCATCGCCTGAATATATACAGGCAATTACCGCCCAGTGGAAAGGCGAACGATTTGCTGACGGAAGACCTAAGGTACCCGATGAGCTCCTTGAAAGGCTAAAAAAACTCCCTATCGAGGGTGTCTGGTCAGTCCTTCGTAACAGAGGTTACTCCAATCAGTTCGAAGGTAACTGGACAGTATTGCTGCCTGATGAGCCAATGACCGGCAGGGTGGTAACAGCCCAGTACATGCCTTTACGACCCGACCTTGATGAATGGGTTAAAGCTCAGGGTAAACTTGAAAAAAGAGCCGACCCGCCTACCAACTCGTGGCCAATAGATGTACTTGTAAATGGCGATGTTTATGTAGCCGATTCATACGGGAAGGTAGATGATGGTCCTATTTTAGGTGATAACCTCGGAACAGCTATCTATACCAAATCAAAGAGAGGAGTCATAGTATACGGGACTGTCAGGGATCCGGAAGGATTGAAGATGATCGGGGGATTCAACTCCTGGTCAAAAGGGATTGATGCGTCATTCTTACAGCAGATGATGCTTACCTCTATTAACGCTCCAATCCGCATCGGGCATGCAACAGTATTACCGGGAGATGTGGTTCTGGCAAAAAGTCATGGGGTTCTTTTTATCCCCGCTCATCTTGTCGAGGAAGTTGTCACAACAGCCGAAGTAACTCAGATACGCGATGAATTCGGTTGGGCTCGGCTAAAAGCAGGAATATACAGACCCGGTCAGATTGACAGCCAGTGGACAGAGGAGATAAAGAAGGACTTCCTGGATTTCGTTAAGAATTACCACGGTAAACTGCCAATGACAACCGAACAGTTCGAGAGATACATGAAAGAACGAAACTGGTAAAAAATGGTGCAGGTTACAGGGTGCAGGATGCAGGGTACTTGGTACAAAGTGAAAATTACTGATTTATGATTGAAAACAAACAACATGCAACCTGCACCATGCAACCTGGAACCAGCAACATACACGATGCACCATGCACCTTACACCTTGCACCTTGCACTATGCACCATAAACCCTGCACCATTAGAATTAACACTTATAATTTTCAACCTATTTTAATAACCCTTTAATAACCAACTATTTATGAAGACAGTATTACAGGAAATTGCTGAAAAATCAAAACAGCAGGAAAGGGCGGAAAGAGCTGCCATACAGGCAGAGATCGATAATCCCTCAACCCCTAACGATCGCCGTAATTTCCTCAAGAAAGCAGCCCTCGGGGGTATTGCTATCGGAGGATTAATTCACTTATCGACGGAAGACATTGTAGCACAGACCACTCAAAAAGTGTCCCGTGCCTCAAGTCCGTCAGATCTGAGGATTACCGATCTGCGGGTAGCCCAGAAAGGCTATGGCGGATTCCCCACCCGAATAATCAAGATCTACACCAACCAGGGTATTACAGGTATCGGTGATATCAGGGATGGTACGGATCAGCGTTTTGCTTTATTTCTGAAAAGCAAGATCGTCGGCCTTAATCCGTGCAACGTAGAAATGATCTTCAAGGTCATTAAACAGTTCGGGTACCATGGCCGTCAGGGTGGCGGTGTAAGTGCCGTCGAAATGGCTTGCTGGGACCTGGCAGGAAAAGCATACGGAGTTCCCGTATGGGCACTGCTGGGCGGGAGATACCGTGATAAGATGAGACTGTATGCAGATACTCCTGGAGGAAGTGATGAAGCTGATCAGCGAGCAAGATTAAAAGACAGACTTGAAGTACAGGGATTCACCTGGCTAAAG
>MWDJ01000044.1 GCA_002070505.1 Bacteroidetes bacterium ADurb.Bin145
TAAATGATTCTTACTAAAATCAGTCATATCAGGCAGGCAATTATAAGTTTTTAATTCGTTATTGACAGTATATGAAAAATACACTGACAACTTTTCTATTACTTCTTTTTACAGCTGCATTGTTTTCTCAGGAAGTTCTGATAATAAAGGAACAGGAGTTCATCGATAGTGAAACAGGCACTTCTCAGGGCGTGAATATCCCCAGAAGTACCAAAACATTTTTTCAGTTTCTGAACAATTCTGTGACGGCTGTTAACTCGTTTGGTTATTTACTGCAGGCCGGAGATGAGAATCCGGCATCCTCGAACAACAACCTGGACGGTGAAATTATAACAGGAAACAGGTTTGTCTGGAACGGGACTGATGAGACAAGTATGACCCACGCTCTGTTTACAGGTTATAACCTGGATGTCATAATAAAATACAACTATCTTCTGAATACCCCTAATGGGATTCAGAGGAAGTCGAATGGAATGGCTGACTATAATGGTGTGATTGCCTATAACATTCTTAAGAATCCAAAACTGGGGATTGCTGTGAAAGGTATTAGTGGCATTAAAATCTATAATAATACTTTTTACAGTGACAAGACTTCAGGGCAGACATGGAGAGGCCTGATTGACATATATACAAATACTGATAACGGTTTGTCTGCACCTTCAAAAGGCACCAGGGTGTACAATAATATTTTTTATACCAGGAATAGGGTTTTCAATATAAACATCCATGATGAGGAATGCCTGGAAGGGTTTGAATGCGACTATAATGTATACTGGTGTGAGGCAGGAGATCCACTCTTTCAGGTAGACGGAAAAACAAAGACTTTTGCAATGTGGCAGGCTATGGGGTATGATTTGCATTCTGTTGTGATTAATCCTGGTTTTCATGATCTTATCTCATTTGTGCCGGAAACGCGGCTTGATTATGGATTGGATTTGGGTGAAACATTCAATGAAGGGCTTGCGGTAGATGCAGTATGGAACAGGTCTGCGCCAAAGACGGCTCTTCAGAACGGAGTCTGGCAGGTTGGTGCCAGGGTTTATTCTGCCTCTGATGAGGAAGAGGAGGAGGAATGGCCTGCAAATAAGACTATTGTTTTCCCCAATCCTGTTATTGATATGTTTTACATTTTACTGACTGATCCTGACCGGCAATATGCAATTGCTAAGATTTACGATTCTCTGGGGAGGTTTGTATTTTCACAGGCAGTCTATAATGGGCTTAATCCTGTGGAACTGCCTGCCCACATGGTCTCAGGGTTGTATACGATAACTCTTGAGGCAGCAGGCCTTGAACGATATCTTAAAAAAATAATAATTCTTAACTAAGGTGGTCAGTTCAGAATCAGTTTTTGGGTAAGGAGGATTTGACCTGCTGTGATTATCAGTATGTAGATGCCACTGTTAAGATGCGACAGGTCAAATTGTCTGGTTGGCTCATCTGATGATATCTGCTCCTGAAATACAGTATTTCCGATAAGGTCAACTACAGTAAGCATAAAAGATTTTGCTTCAACCAGCGAAGAGAAATCCACTGTAAAGCGGCCGTCATTGGGATTGGGGTAGAGGTTGAAATGCTCACCTTTTTGATTGAAGGCAACAACTGTAACTTCAAGAGTGGATGAGACTGAAGAGGCATTCATATCATCTATGGCAATTGCACGCAAGAAATATGATCCTGCAGGTAGATCTTTGATAGTGAAAGAATAAGGTGCGGTTGTGGATTCCGCAATTTTCTTTGATCCGTTGTATAATTCCACCTTACTTATAGTTCCATCAGGATCAGATGCTTCTATATTTACTTCTACTGTAGCCGGGGCTGTAAAGGAAGATCCCTTGGCAGAGAAAGCAATGGAGACAACGGGAGGCTTATTGATGTGATATGTGCCTGTAATTGTTTCAAAGGCTCCTAAATCAGGTGCATTGCCCCAATAAGGTATTCCAACGTCAATCCCGGTATCAATAAGATCTGATCCTGGTGTAAGATGCATAAAATCGATCTTCGGAAGGGTTCCGTCATCATTTCTGGAATGCTCCAGCTCAGAAGTATCAACACTTAAAAAGTCATCATCTGATACAATATATTCAGGAAACCAGCTATTATGATCAACCACAGGCAATCTGATCCCAATAGCTGCATCTGTTGCATTCTTATAAGATATGTTGTTTCTTATTACATGGGATGCGTCGCCCCAGGAGGCTGAAAAATAAATCCCCATATATTTATTGTCGTAAAATACATTGTTGCAAATGAACATTTTGCATTTTGCAGCATTTTGTGTAATGCCAAAATTTCTGTTAGATACTGACAGGCTGTTTGTTATTATTCTCCTGTATGTTGAATTATCAATAATTGTTGTTTGACCAAGTTTAAACCCCGCACCGTCTCCTCCTGGCGTTATCCCGTCTTCCCTGTATCCGTTATGCCATGACCAGCAGCTGTCAATAATTACAGTACCCTCATTGTTCCAAAGGTCAAGTCCGTCATCTCCATTAAGGTAAAACCTGCAGCCTTTTACAGTGTTCCGGGTGCCTGAAGGCATCTCCGCAATGTCCAATCCATCAGAATGATGGTAAGGGTCATTGTTGTAGGGGTCATAATTATGGTGAAAGTCACAGTTAAGGATCAGGTTTTCAGTTGATTTTCCGCGAATCACCATTCCAAGTCCGTTATGATGGTAATTCAAATTTTCAAATATTGAATAGCTGGTATAGCAAAACAACGCTGAAGAGGCTCTTATTCCCGGTTTCTGGCTGAAGTTACTAATTTCTAGACCCTTGAGATGCACATAATCAGCCTCAATGAAGATAAGATTTGACTGGTCAACCATATCAAAGGTAGATCCTTTTGTAATAACAGGGCGTTCTCCGGGGAAGGCCCATATTTTTATCCTTTTTCCGTTTATCCCGTCTTTGCCTGTAAGATCCTGCATCGTAATGTACTCAAATGTACCTCCTCTTAACCAGATAGTATCACCGGCAACAGCTGCCTTCCATGCCTTTTCAAGGGTAAACCATGGTGCGTTGATGGATCCGTCGCCATTCAGATCATTTCCCTGTGGCGACAGGTAAAAAGACGATCCGTGTAAGGACGCAACAGCAGATAGTAGAAGAATCAGAAGAGAGACTCTCATCTAATAAATGCCTTTTGACGAATGAATAAAATAATTTGACTAACGTACCCTCTTCTACGACGAAGGAAGGATTTTGTTACAAATATGCTATTTTTCCTTTAAACTACGTTAAACAATATGATAATGTTAACAGAAAAACAAACACCAGCTATCATTGATCTTCCAAAATACCTGGATAATCGTGGTAATTTATCTTACATTGAGGAAGATACACATCTCCCATTCCGGATTCGGAGAGTTTACTGGATCTATGATGTTCCCGGTGGTGAAAGCCGTGGAGGGCATGCCTTCAGATCGACTGAAGAGCTGATAGTTGCCCTGTCAGGAAGTTTTGATGTTGTATTGAACGACGGGGAAAAGGAATACAGGTTTTCCCTTAACAGATCATATTATGGTCTATACGTACCGTCAATGATGTGGCGGTTGATAGAGAACTTCTCCACTAACTCACTTGCCCTGGTAATTGCTTCAACTGATTACTCCATCAATGAATATATACGTGATTTTAATGAATTTTGCCGGATAAAGAAAAATGAAAAGGTTGGTATCTGATATTTATAACTGTAATGTAATCCAGCTTCCGAGGATCCACAACGTAGCCGGAAACATCACAATAGTCCAGAATGGTGGACAACACCCGTTTGATGTGCGGAGAGTATATTATCTTTATGATGTGCCGGGAGGATCAGAAAGGGGGGGACATGCACATAAAAACCTGGAACAGTTGATTATTGCTGCAAGCGGATGCTTTGATGTGATGATCGATGACGGAAATAATAAGAAAGTTGTGGAACTTAACAGGCCCTATTTTGCATTGCATGTCAAACCTGGAATATGGCGCGAAATATTTAATTTTTCTTCAGGTGCTATATGCCTGGTTCTTGCCTCGGAAAAATATGATCCGGAAGATTATATCCGTGATTACTCAACGTTTTTAAGGTATAAAGATGAGTGCAGGAAAGGTCAATGAAATAATTGAATATTTCCGCAGTTTATTACTTTGTGAGCAACTCATGGGAAACATTTTAAGGGCGAATAATGATAAACATAAAATCAACTGTACAGGCAAAAGACATAGGCGACAATGTAACTATATCGGAATACTGTGTAATCCGGGCAGATGTTATTATAGGAAATAATGTATTTATTCATCCTCATGTAGTTATCAATGACGGTGTGAGGATTGCTGATGGAGTAGAAATTTTTCCAGGGGCAATCATAGGAAAACAGCCTCAACTGGCGGGAGTTCTTCACCATAAACCACAATTTTCAGAATTTGTCGAAGTCGGAGAAAATACTTCAATTGGTCCAAATTCCATTATTTATTATGATGTTAAAATTGGGTCTTGCTGCTTGATTGGTGATGCTGTGGCCATCAGGGAAAGATGCACTATTGAGGCGAATTGTATAATAGGACGGCATGTATCGCTGCTTTATAATGTAACTGTCGGGCATGGCAGCAAGATTATGACTAATTCACATATCACCGGAAATTCAGTTATTGGCAGGAATGTAGTGATCGGGGTTGGCGTTAATTCTGTGAATGACAATAATTTTGGCTCAGAAGGCTATGACAGGAATGCAATATTGGGCCCGAGAATTGAAGATAATGTAAAGATTGGTGCCGGAGTTACTCTTTTACCCAACGTAAGAATCGGGATCAATTCAGTGGTGGGTGCCGGATCTGTTGTTACCAGGAGTATAGACAAGAACACCATGGTTATGGGTATTCCGGCTCGCAAAGTGCGTTCACTTGGCTGACATATTCATTTAATATGTATTAATTATCATCATAAAATGGATCATCTTCTTCTGTCCAGTGTTCAGTCAAGGAACATCGGACCAGACACACTGATCTGGCAATTCACAATAGTATTGCCAGGAGCGGTAATCGGCAGGAACTGCAATATTAACTCCCACTGCTTCATTGAGAATAAGGTAAAAATCGGAGACAATGTAACTGTCAAATGCGGAGTCTACCTGTGGGATGGGGTTACTATTGAGGATAACGTCCACCTTGGGCCCAATGTGACCTTTACAAATGACCTTTATCCAAGATCCAAACATAAATTCAGTCTATTGGAAACCACTGTAAGGAAGGGAGCTTCCGTTGGAGCCAATGCTACAATATTGTGCGGTGTGACTATAGGTGAGTATGCTTTGATCGGAGCAGGAAGTGTTGTAACGAAAGATGTACCCGGAAATACTCTGTGGGTAGGAAATCCTGCCCGTCAACGGGGCTATGTCTGTAATTGCGGAAACAAGCTGAACGACAGAATGACTTGCCTTCAGTGCAGAAAGGAATATAAACTAGATAACGGAGTGGTTAGAGCTATATGATAAAATTTCTGGATTTAAAAAAGATAAACGAAAGTTTTGAACCTGAACTTTCGGATGCCGTAAGACGGGTACTTGATTCGGGGTGGTATCTTCTGGGCGATGAAGCCCGTGCTTTTGAGGAGGAATATTCGAACTTTATCGGAACCAATCATTGCATAGGCGTTGCTAACGGTCTGGATGCACTAAGGATAATACTGAGAGCATACATTGAACTTGGGTACATGGTGGAGGGAGATGAAATAATTGTGCCGGCAAATACTTATATTGCCTCCATTCTGGCTATTACAGAAAACAGGTTGAAACCGGTTCTGGTTGAACCTTCCATTGAAACATATAATATTGACCCGCTTCTCATAGAACATCTGATCACACCCCGCACGAGAGGTATAATGATTGTTCATCTGTACGGGCAGAATTCAATGACTGATTCAATCTCTGAGCTGGCTGCAAGACACAAGCTTGTTGTCATAGAAGATAATGCCCAGGCTCAGGGTTGTTTCTTCATGGGGAAACGGACCGGTTCACTGGCAGATGCGGCCGGCCATAGTTTTTATCCCGGAAAGAATCTGGGAGCGCTGGGTGATGCAGGTGCCATTACGACAAATAATGAGGAACTTGCCGGCATTATCAGGGCAATTGCAAATTATGGATCAATAGTCAAGTACGAGAATATCTACAAGGGATTAAATTCGCGCCTTGATGAAATACAGGCAGCCATACTGCGTGTGAAGCTCAGGAGGCTTGATCAGGACAATAGCCGAAGAGATAAAATAGCAGGATTTTATCTCAGATACATTAATAATGATTTGATCACTAAGCCTGTTGTGGGCTCTGCCAATCCTGACCGGAATAAACCCTCTCACGTATGGCATCTCTTTGTTATCCGAACTCAATACAGGGACAGATTGCAGCAGTTTCTGGCAGAGAACGATATCCAGACTGTGATCCATTATCCCATTCCACCACACAGGCAGGTGGCCTATAAAGAGTGGGGCAATTTATCACTTCCTGTTACCGAACAGATACATGAACAGGTTTTGAGCCTGCCGATAAGTCCTGTCATGTCAGATGATGAAGCAGAGCGGGTCGTCAGAATTGTAAATAGTTTCAAGATTTGAATCAGGGACTCTCAAAAACATCCCATTTTAGCCACATCATTCCCTTTTGATGTCCGAAGAAAACACCTCCTACCGTCAGATAATGAAAGCCACCTCAATTTTTGGAGGTGTCCAGGTTATCAATATCATTATATCCATTGTCAGGTCAAAGTTTGTTGCGGTATTACTGGGTCCGGGAGGGATGGGCATTTACGGTCTTTTTACATCAACAACGGGGCTCATAGAGAAGATCACAAATCTTGGACTGAGTACAAGCGCAGTAAGAAACGTTGCCGCCGCAAATGCTTCGGGAGACCGGTCGAGAATCGGAACAGTAGTGTCTGTTCTGAGGCGCCTGGTGTGGATCACCGGTATAGCAGGGGCACTATTTACTTTTTTTGCCGCACCATGGTTGAGTGACCTGACCTTCAGTAACCGGGACTATACGATTGGGTTCAGATGGGTCGCGGTTACACTGCTTATCACCCAGATAACTGCTGGCCAGATGGTCGTGCTACAGGGGATGCGTCAGATAAATTATCTGGCTCGCGCTAATCTCGCCGGTAGCGTAGCAGGCCTGGTTATTTCGGTTCCAATTTATTATATCTGGGGGCTTGACGGCATTGTTCCTGCAATTATAGTGAGCTCCATAGTGGCACTTCTTATCTCATGGTATTTCAGCTCCAAAGTCAGTATAGAAAGAGTAAGGGTTGATAAGAAGACAGTGATTGCAGAAGGAAGCGATATGGTTAAACTGGGGTTCATGCTCAGCCTCAGTTCGCTTATTGCAATGGCTTCCTCTTATCTGATCAGAATTTACATCAGTCATAAAGGCAGTGTTGATGAGGTGGGCCTGTACAATGCAGGCTTCGCCATTATCAATACATACGTGGGAATGGTATTTACAGCCATGTCAACTGATTATTTCCCACGGCTTTCGGGTGTTGCACATGATATTGGCAAGACCCGTGAAGTAATAAATCAGCAGGCAGAGGTAGCCATACTCATACTTGCTCCTATCCTGGCGGTGTTTCTTATTTTCATAACCTGGGTAGTTATACTTCTCTACTCTACACGCTTTCTGCCTGTTGTAAATATGATTCATTGGGCAGCACTGGCGATATTCTTCAAGGCAGCAAGCTGGCCAATTGCATATCTGATAATTGCCAAAGGAGACTCCAGAACGTTCTTTCTCAGCGAACTGGCAGTGCATATTTATATGCTTGGATTCAACATACTAGGATATTCATGGTATGGACTTGAGGGTCTCGGAATTTCTTACCTGGCTGGCTATGCCCTGTACCTTATCCAGGTATTTGTGATTGTCAGGACAAAGTATTCGTTTTCTTTCCTGTGGGAATTCGTCAGAATTACTGGCATACAGTTTCTGTTGGGAATTTCGTGTTTTTTGGTGAGCAGATTTTTAAGCTCGCCATACTTATATCTCGTTGGAACAGTTTTAATATCAGCATCAGTTTATTTATCCTACAGGGAGTTGGACAGGCGTGTGGGACTGAAAATGCTGATTGCTGACAAATTTCTTAAAAAGAAACAGAATTGATGAAAATACTTCTTTTTAATTTGGGAACCATTGAACACAGAGTCCTTAGCTGGGAGGTTGACGGATTCAAATCATTGTTTGATCAGGATATTATTCTTTGGGGCCCTGTTCCAGACCCTTGCTTTGTTTATAATGGAAAGGAGATTCCAATACTCAGGGTATTTGAGGAGACCACTGTTGAAGATTTATTCAGACAATTACCGGCCGGATGGTATCCAGACATTGTATCCTGTGACACCTCTGCGATAAACTATGTCCCGGATATTTACCTGTGCCCTGTAAAAACATTGATTTTTACCAGGGATTCATGGTCAGATACTGTTTTCAACAGGGGCTTGGTTGAGTTTTTTGATTTTCTGAATTCATCAACAGCAGACAGGAATGCTTATATGCAATATCGTGTCAACATGCTGCCATTGCGTGGATTCGCTGTTTCAACTCCTGGTCCTGGTGCAGTCAATTCAGAGTTGGAGAAGAGAGACATTGATGTAATTGCCATAGCGAATTATGATAATTCATTTTACCACGAACGACACAAGGTATTCTACAGGCTGGCTGAGGCTCTAGTGAAGAGGTATGACATCAGGTTTCTCAGAAGCATCAGACGATCAGATATTTATAATTATTACCAGAGGAGCAAAATAGTGATAGACTGGGCTCATACCTTGTCAAATCGTTCCTATGAAGCTGCCCTCAATGGTTGCCTTTTGTTCAGCCATGAGGATAATACCGTAATGAAGCAATTTTGGGTGCCCTGGGAAGAATATATTCCTTACAATGAAACCAACCTTCCGGAGTTGATCACGAGATACCTTGAGAATCCGGAACTTTCTGCAAAGGTTGCCTCCAGTGCAAAAAGCAAAATGAACGGGATGCCGGCAACGTGGGGAGAAATGGCCTGGGACAGAATCTGTGTTGCACACGATTCGGAAGTTAATATCCGCAGCAGGATAGACTTCAATTTGTCACTTGAACCTCATATACGTCATTATCGCACGGCTACTCCATTACTTTACAACTATGATTACAGGAAAGATTTTCCGCAAAACTGGAGGGAGCTTTATTTTGAAAGGATTGACAAGGCTATCTCATCAGCCCATCGGGCTGAAGATAAAATCCTTCCACTTGTGGAGGCTTCAAGGCTGTCATTTCTCCTTGGGAAAAAGGATCTGGCACTTGGATACCTTGACCAGCTGAGATTGCATTTGCCTGAATATGGGTGGATATATTATATTAAGGCAAGGATTGCTTTTTCTGATAGGGAATATGATATGGCATTGGAATTACTGGAGCGTGGGATTAATTGTGGCAGGAAGTCTCCTGAATTACTGGAGGAGTATGTATTACCCGTGATTGAGAAGGGAAATGCATGTGATGGCAGAAGGATAACGGATTATATGTGGAAGTCAGTTTATAATAACGACAGCGGATATCAGGTAAGGTCTTTTATGCACCTTTCACTTGAACTGGAAGGATATATCTATGCACGGAAGAATGATATGACAAGAGCTGTTAGTTCATTTATTTCTGCAGTTGAGTATCTTCCCATACCAGATTGTATACACAGGCTGGCGCCTCTGCTAATTGAAACAGGGAATTATCTGAAGCTTGCAGATATCGCTTCTGAGGGCCATAAAGATTCCCCATATGATACTATAGCGTTGCTTTATGAAGTTTATGGGTTACTCTGGACCGGAAGAAGGAAAGAGGCAGCTGGTAAATTACTAAGACATCGGCAAGCCCTTTACGGTTTTAAAGGAATCAGGCAGATAAATCTGATCAGGATGATTTTTCTGGGGATAATGCCTGTAATGTTTCTCTCAAAGAGGTTGAGTTCGCTGCTGATAAAAAAGCTGATTCAAACAATCAAGATTAAATCAGGAAAAACCTATCTTGATTCAGTTTAGTACAGAGACTACAGTTGATTCTGCCATGAAGATCGAAAAGCCTGTCAAACCTACTGTTACTGCTCATAAAACTCCGCAAATTGGGTTCCTGGAGTATTTTTTTGTTTTTGTTTTGCTTGTTTACGCAGCACATGCAATCAGGCAGGTAGCTTCCACTTCTGTACTTGAGAATCCATTTTGGGTTATGATTCCGGTAATCCTCAGCACTATTCTTGCTCTTAAATGGAAAATAGTCTTAAATAAGCAGATTTATCTCCTGGTTCTGGGTTTCTTCATTTACTTCTTTGCAATTTCTGTTAAATTTAATGAGGTTCGACCTACATATTTCATTAATTACCTTTTACTCTTCTTTACTGTTTATGTCGCAATTAAAGCGTTGAATATAAACTTCTTCAGGTTATATGAGACGGTTATGTATCTGCTTGCTATAATTGGCCTGTTATTCTGGGGAATTCAGATTGTTCTCGGAGGTGACACCCTGTTCAATTATTTTGGCATGATTCCTGGAATAGATACATGGTCCTATGTAAGTGGCGGGGGGTACAGTGCTCTAATCTATTCGGTACAACCTACTTCCATGTCAATTCAGTATGATTTTCTTCCTCCGCGTAATTGTGGATTTGCCTGGGAGCCGGGAGGCTTTGCAGTTTTTCTTGCTTTAGCCTTGTTTATTAATCTTTTCTTTTTCTCACCCGACAAAAACAGCCGGATACGTTTCTGGGTCCTTACAGGAGCGCTTGTTTCCAGCCAGTCAACAACAGGATATCTCATTTTCATTCTCATACTTCTGTTTTTCTATTACAACAAAAAACAGAAAATTGTCATACTTATCTGGCCCGCAGTAATAGCCTTAATAATTGCAGCATTTACGCTTCCATTTATGAGTGACAAAATAGTAAGCCTGTACCGGGAAGCAGAGATGATTGATATCATGGTTGAAAACAGCATTGGACGGGAGTCTTCAATTGCTCCCCAAAGGTTTGCCTCATTCATGATCGCCTTCAGGGACTTTCTTGCCCATCCGATACTTGGTTTAGGTGGTAACGCAGAGGCTAGCTGGACAGTCCGGGCAGGCGCTAACGTATCAACCATTACCGGCCTCGGAAACCTCCTTGCTCAACATGGATTGGTAGGCTTCATCTTCTTTATCGTTGCTTCATATCAGTCATCTGCTTTTTATGCCCGGACCTTCAGCTTTAAGGGCAGGTTTCTCTTCCTTGCAATGATACTCTTCGTGTCGGTCAGTTATGGAATAATATTGCTGCCTCTGCTTATGATTTTCTGGATGTTTGCACTTTTTACCCCTTTAGGATTGGATCAATCTGATATCAGGATAAAAGGGGTGTGCCTCAGAAAACAGGGATGAAGTATGAATTAGTTCTTCAATCGGGGCCTGCCCGGTCAAAGATCAATAATAGATTGTCAGGTATATGGGACTGTAATCACAAGATTTTTAATAATATAACAAAGCAGTTGTGAACAAAATCAGGTTATGCTTTATACTTTCCCATCTGCCTCAGGGAGGAGCTGAGAGGCAGACAATTAATCTTATCAAAGGCCTCAATCCCGACACCTATGAAATTACCCTGATTCTTTATGCGAACTCTGAAATATTTTATAAAGAGGTAATTGCATTACCCATTAAACTAATTACCAATAATGCCTCACAATCAAATAGACTATTCAGGAATATTAAACATGGAATTTTTCTGAGAAAGGTTCTTAAAATCAATGATTTTGACATCCTGCACACGTTGTTATACCACAACGGCTTCTGGGTAAGATTACTTGCGCCCGGAAAATATAACGGAAGAATCCTTTATTCCATAAGAAATACCATTGACGAAATTCCTTTTCATGAAAGACTTGCTGAAAAACTGCTTGCAGGCAGGTCAAAAGTTGTTACAAACAGCAAAAAAGTTTTGGAACAGTATGTTGCAGTGGTAGGTGAACATCATCGAGCCCGTGCGGTGAATATCTATAATGGAATTGAGGTATCGAAATTTGCTACAGACCAATATCCGGTTGTGGGAAAAGAAATTGTTCTGGGTACAGTAGGAAGGCAAACAATTCTGAAAAATCAGATCCAGATATTGAAGGCAATCAGGCCTATTGCAGGAACAGTGCCTCTTTGTTTTTATCTGATTGGAGATAAATCTAAAGAGAGTTATACCGACAATGAGCGCTTTGTGACTGAAAACAAGCTTGGAGAAATTGTTAAAATTCTGGATTCCCAGGCCGACATAGAATTATTTTACAGAAGATTCAATGTTTTTGTCCTTTCATCAATTAATGAAAGTTGTCCAAATGCTCTTATGGAAGCAATGCTTTCCAGATGCCTGTGTGTAGTGTCAGAAGGGGCCAACTCCGATAACTTCATTGAAGATGGTGTTAACGGACTTGTTTATGATGGTACGGATCAGATGTTAACAGAGAAACTGCTTGAAGCCATAGAACTCATAAGGAATAATAAACATCACAGGATAGTGGACAATGGCTTTGATTATATAAGTGACAACTTCTCTTATAATTCAATGGTACTGGCTTACAATTCGATTTATAAAGAAATATTAACCGGCACCGGTTCGTATACATGAAAAGGCAAATTCATTAACATAGTTGAAAATACTAAGATAATACAGAATTTGGATAATAAAACTTAAGATGACTTATATTATTATTGGCGATTCTTTTACTTTTCCGGATGGTGATGCTGCCACAAACCGGGTATTCACATATGCCAAGGGCTTTGTTGAAAACGGAATCAATGTTTGCGTAATAGGATTCAGGAATGATTATCTGTCTGTTAATGAAGGCGAAATTAACGGGATAAGGTATGTTCATCCATTCAATCGGCAAACAAGACACAGGAACTTTTTTGTAAGACGCTGGCAAAAGCTTTGCAAATATTTTTCTACAATCAAGTTACTCAGGGAGATACGCGGGCAGGATAATATCGAACAACTGACGGTCTATTCGACCCGCTTCGGTACCCATCTGTTCGCCTGGTATCTGACCAGACATTTCAAGGCAAAACTGATAAAGGAATGCAGCGAACATCCCATGAGGCTTCATCAGGGGAATTATTTACGTACAACTTTCGGATATATCAAGTTCAGAAGTGAAGCATTTCTGTGCGATGGCATAATCTGTATCTCCAGATTTCTGATAGACTTCCACCGAAGGGAAGGTATCCCTGAACATAAACTGTTACAGGTACCAAGCACAGTGGACCCTTCAAGATTTGAGGGAGCTGTTGATAATTCATTACCTTACAGGTATATCGGATATTTTGGTGCACTGACGTTTAAACGAGATAATGTAGACCTGTTGCTGAAAGCTTTTCAGCCACTGACAATGAAATTCCCGGACTATCACCTGGTTATAGGCGGCCCCGGTACACAGAACGAAAGAAAGCTGATAACTGATCTTGCACAGGAGTTGGGGATAACCTCAAAATTCAAACTATTGGATTATATGCCAAGGGAGGAAATCACAAAGTATATAAAGGGAGCAGATATATTGGTGATGGTTCGGGGAAAGGACATGGAATCTGATGCCTCGTTCCCATCTAAGCTTACAGAATACCTTGCCGCATCGAAACCATTGATAACAGTAAATGTGGGGGAGATTCCTGATTATCTGACAGACGGTATTAACGCTTTTCTTGTACCCCCTGGAAATCATTCAGCATTAACCAGCAAGATTGAGGATGTAATTAATGATTATGCTTCTGCTGTTTCAATAGCCAGTAAGGGCAAAGAACTGACCAATACCGTATTTAATTACAGTTTTCAGGCACGGAGAATTATCAGTTTTGTCGGATCTCTTTAACCGTCTGCTTTCAATAAAATTGACAGTTTCGATATTATGACCTGTATTATCTTCGGCGATGCTTTTACCTTCCCTGACGGTGATGCTTCAACAAACAGGGTTTACACTTACGCACGGGGATTCCTTGAGCATGGATCTGATGTTCACGTTGTCTGTTTCCGGAATACTTATCTGCCGGTCTCTTCAGGAGAGAAAGAGGGTATCCGCTATTACCATCCCTTTAACCGCACTAAAAGAAGCAGTTCTTTCATCCTCAGGAGAATACACTCTGCAGGTAAATTTGCCAGGACATGTAAACTGCTGAGGCAGATAAACAGGAATAATAAGAAAGCATTAATTCTTTGTTATACAAAATCATTATCGACGCAATTGTTTGCTTTTATGCTCTCCCGGATTTTTGGATTTTTTATGGTACTTGAACGCAGTGAGCACCCGTTTAAGGATTATAAGAGCAGAATAGCGTTAAGGGCAAGAGGTGTTATCAGGTTGGCTTTTGAGATCAGGTTTACGGATTTGATTTTCTGTATATCGGATTATCTCATAGAATTCTACAAAACCGGAGGAGCAGAAAAGGAGAAACTGTTCAAAGTACCAAGCACTGTTGACACTGACAGATTTGTCGGTTCCTTTGAAAGACCGATGATGAGAAAATATATTTGCTATTGTGGAAGTCTTACTATTCTGAAAGATGGTGTAGATATACTTATTAAAAGTTATGCCGAAATTGCTGAACGGTTCAAGGATATGGACCTTATACTTGTCGGAAGGGCAGATACCATGGAAGACGAGAAGTATTTCAGAGATCTCGTTGATTCTTTTGGACTAAAAGAACGTATTCACTTTACCGGGAAGCTTTCCAGGAATAAAATCCCCGCATATCTTAGTCATGCAGAGCTTCTCACTCTTGCCCGTCCCAAAAGCATTGTGGCTGATGCAGGTTTTCCCTCAAAGGTTACAGAATACCTGGCAACCGGAAGACCTGTTGTTGTTACTTCTGTAGGTGAGATTCCTGTATATCTGAAGGATAACTTCAATGCGTTTTTGGCAGAACCCGGCAGTATTGAATCTTTTGCTGAGCGGATGGCATTTGTGCTTGAAAACAAGGATTTTGCTGAAAGTGCCGGATTGAAAGGAAAGGAATTGGCCGCAGGAGTCTTTAATTATCGTAACCAGGTGGGCAACATTATCGCTTTCCTTAAATCAAAAAACCTTTAGTATCTCATGAAAGCATATTTCAGACATGAACTGACAGCACAGGAAATCACAGATATAAGGAACTTCTGTTCAAGGTGTGATTATTATGCAGTTGAACAGTTGCCCGGATTTTCTCAAATACTTTATAAAACCGGGGTGACCTACTTTTACCTTCTGGATGAAGGTTCAATCACAAGTTACTGTCAGATTAACGAGAACCAGAGATTTGCTCATATATGGTTTGGCCCTGTATGCAATGATAAGGAAATGCTAATCGTTTCGTTGAAAGAGATTGTTTATTACTACAGGAAAGGGGGTTACGTTTATCTTGGCGTTCAGATGTATCTTAAAAGCGGACCGGATTGTGACTATATTGAATATAAGCTGAACCAGCTCATAAGAATCCGCTATGTTTTTGATAAAGAAAATACAAAGTCATCGATAGAGCTTGACCTTAATGATAGTATGGAGTCCCTCTTCCGGAACATGAGAAAAGGGCACAGGAGTGATATCAGGAAAGCACTGCGGGAGGGTATTGAAATTGTTGAGGCCTGTGACAGCCGGACTATCAGTGATTTTGTGCTCGTTTACCGAAGGATGTGTGATAGTCGGTCTATCAGAGGCCACACGGTAGAAGAGATAGAAAAAATAGTAAAATATCTTCACGCTCACAGACAAGGGCAATTGCTTGTTGCCAGGGATAAGGAGGGCAAGATAATAGGCGGTGCAATATTTGCGTACCAGGGAATCTCGGTGAGATATCTCATAAGTGCCTCAGATCCTGACTCCAGAGACCTTCCGATGACGCACCTTGTCCTTTACAGGGCGATCGAAAATGCCAGGGAGGCTGGTTTCAGGTATTTTGATTTTTGGGGATATAACCATTTTGCAGAGAAGGATGACCAGATATACAAGATCAACAGTTTTAAAAAAGGATTCGGAGGTTATTTTACATTTTTTGCAAAGAAAATGAACATAAGTCTTATTCCCGGGGGCTACAATATTTACCAGCTATTTGTGGTTATTAATAAGTTAAGGGGGCAATTTACAATCAGGAGAAGAAAGATTCTATGAAGTTTATTATAACCATTGATACAGAAGGAGATAACCAATGGGATCATGGCCGGGACCTCACTGTTGAGAACATCAAATATATACCCCGGTTCCAGGAGTTATGTCAAAAGTATGGCATCAGCCCCGTTTATCTTGTTACTTCAGAAATATGTAACGATGCTTTGGCCCGGGAGCTATTCACCGGGTATATCAAAAAGGGAGAAGCTGAAATTGGTGCCCACCTGCACAGCTGGACAACCCCTCCGTTTTTTGACCATGACGGATTCAGGGAAAATGATCCCGATCATGCCTTCGCATCTGAACTTCCCTACGATCTGTTAAACCAAAAGCTGTCTGTCCTTACAAGGAGCATTGAGGATTCTTTTGGCAAAAGGCCAACATCTTTCAGATCAGGTAGATACGGATTCAACGAGGATGTGGCAAAAGCATTGGTTGAGAATGGTTATCTTGTGGATTCCTCTGTCACTCCTTATGTTAGCTGGAAGGAACAGACGGGAATTCCGGGCGGACACGGAGGGCCGGATTTCATTGGGTACAGACCAACTCCCTTCAGGTATAGTCTTCCAAACGGTTCGCTGTTGGAAATCCCGATTACCATTATGCCTACCAGGTTTCCTTTGACAATCAATCATAATCTGGCGGTTAATTATTTCAAGCATGTAAATAAAAGCATCATCCTGAGGGCTGTTAGAAAATTACTATACAGCAACCAGCCTGTATGGTTAAGGCCTGTTCCCGGGTCTGACATTGGTCTGCTCACAGAATTGTTGAATGCTGCTCAAAGAAAGCATCTTCCATTTATTATAATGATGTTTCATTCCAGTGAGCTCATGCCTGGATGTTCAAAATACAGACCTGATGAAGCCTCTGTGGAAGAATTGTATGTCTTGCTTGAAGAATTTTACAAGTTACTGTCAGACAGGGATATCACGTCACTGACACTTTCTGAGGCAGCTCAAAACCATAACCTATGAGGATCTGTTTCTGGGGCAAAATAGCAGATGCCTTGAATGGCAGAACTGGTGGAGGCGGAGAACTGCAAATTGCCCTTATGGCAAAGACTCTTGCCGGATTGGGCCATGAGGTAGTGGTAGTTGACCTGGATATTAGTAAGGAATATACTACTCAGGATGGAATCAGGGTATGCCCGGTAAAAGGCTACAATAAGGGTATAAAGGGCTTGAGGACTTTTACCCACAGACTCCCCGGCCTCTATTCCACTTTTGTAAATATAAATGCAGATATATACTACTGCAGGATCCGTGAGTACAGGCATATTATAGTTTATATGGCAGCCCGGAAAGTGGGAGCAAAGTTTATACTCGGCCTTGCCTCTGACCTTGACATCCTCAGTATTGCAAAGAGATGGAAACACTTTTACTCTTCCAATGTCAGGGATCTTTGGGGAGTCTTCAACGGCTTTGCCGGTGAACTGGTTTACCCCTATATGCTTAGAAATGCTGATGGCGTATTCGTGCAGCACATTGGTCAGAAAGAGTTGTTGAAGAAGAAGAATATTGACTCAGTTATACTTCCCAATGTGATTGATACTTCATCATTTACCGTTGGAGCCGACTATGATAAGACTGACTTTGTATACGTTGGGTCTCTTGATAAGCGTAAGGGATTTGCTGACTTCTATAGAGTAGTAAAGGAATCCTCAGGCCATAACTTTAAGGTGATAGGCAGTCCCAGGGATAAGACAGGTAATCTTTACTATGAAAAGCTGAAGTCATTTGAAAATGTTAAACTTACCGGCAGACTCAGTCATGAGGAAACATTGCGCCAGATATCAGAATCCAGGGCATTGATATCTACATCGCCGATGGAAGGCTTCCCGAATGTCTTTATTGAGGCATGGGCGTGTGGGGTTCCGGTATTATCTCTTTATGTTGATCCGGGTAATGTAATTGAGAAGGAGGAGCTGGGGGTTAATGCACATGGGAATATCAATTTGCTGGTTGAGGCGATTAATAAGATTGCTTTGAATAATGGATTTGTAGACAGGGCAAAGGAATATATCAGAAAAAACCATGAACTAAACATGGAAAGAAAGGCGGAAATTGGTCGTATGTTCACCTGGATTTATGAGAAGAATACAAGTGGAGGTAAAAGTGATGCCTGAAACCACCAGAAAGCTATCTATGAAAATAAGACAAGATGAAAATCCTTCATATCACAAATAACTTTCCCACTCCAAATTTCCCGATATTCGGGATTTTTATCAAAGAACAGATAGA
>MWDJ01000045.1 GCA_002070505.1 Bacteroidetes bacterium ADurb.Bin145
GATCTTTCCGGTCATGTCGAATATCCTGAGGGTCTGTAATTCTGATGTAGGTTCAAGGACAAGCAGGTTAATAATATCGCGCGCAGGATTAGGATATATAGCAATATTCTTTTTTTCATCAGATCCTTTGAAAGTACTTCCCGGAGAACCGAATAATCTTATTTCTGAATAATTATTCCAGGTATCCAGTGCATTTCCGTGTCCCAGAAGCTTGACAAAGTAATAGTCATTATGTGTCTTATCTGCAGGGAATGTGTAGTTCTGCGGATTTCCTGAAAAACCACATGATTTCATATTCTGAAGTACAGGTTCCCATAAGACATTATCGCGCGAAGCAAAGAGATCAAAATAGGATTCATATTTCTGACCCGGGAGCAGGGCGATCTGAACATGATTGATTTTCAAGGGTTCAGCCAGACTTATGGTGATCCACTGATTATCACCGTTAACTGACCACTTGGTGTTAAGTGATCCGTCGTCAACATTGCCCGGATAATCAGACTGATAGTAATTACTCGCTTCAATTATTCTTACATTTCCAAGTCCCAGTTCCGGCTTATACGGAGTATTACTGACTGTCAGGCTGGATGTTGTTTCAGCCTTACCATCTGAAACAGTCAGTCCGAATGACAGGGATTGTGGTGCGGATACGAGCGGGGTAAGATATCTTATCTTTGAGCCCGTGACATCAGTTACCGGGACATTGGCTGGTGTATTCCAGGTGAATGTCAGATTATCATTATTGGCGTCAGTGGTGCCTGATGCATCAAGCTCGTATACAAACCCTGAAAAAACATTTTCTTCATAGTTAACGACTACCTTTGGAGCTTCGTTTGCAATTGAAGGATCGATAATATTATTCTTGACAGGTATATCTGTCAGGTTTGCAGCCAGTCCGAGTGTCGGAGTCTGCAAGGGCTTGCCCGGGTTCTGGGTATATGAAATTGTTACCATATCCCCGAAGATCACCGGGCTTGCGAGTGTTAAGATGACTTTGGTTCCCGATATTGTAACTGAAGTAATGGTTCTTGCAGCACCATTTACTTTTACAATGAAGTCTGAAGGAAGCGGCACCGAGTTAGCATCGAGAGTGACTGTATAGGTTATTTCGACTTTGGTGGGAGTGAGATTATTGATCACTGAACCCACATAAACAGGAACCACCGGTACAGGAGGGTTCGGATCTACCATGAGGATCACAGAGGCGAAGGGTTCAAGAGTGACGCTGCTAAGGTAACTAGTGCCTTTTGCATCCAGCATCGGCTGAACAAGCGAAATTACTTTGCTCGATTTTGTCGGGTTGTAGTAGAAATCGATATCGGCAGTATCCTTAATTGTGATTGTCGCTTTTTTTGAATTCAGATCCTGCCCTGTCAACGATTGCCATACAGATAATGTCCTGAGTTTTGCTCCGGTAGAAGGATTATAAGTATAGAACACATCATCATCATCGACAGGTCTGGTGATAAAATTATAATCTGAAGTTCCGAAATATGAAAAGTTGTTATTTGAGATTGTCTGGAACCTGTAACATATCTGGTTCGCATTTCTGGAAAAGAAAACATTATTATTTACAGAAATCCCTTTTTCAGAAAACGACGAATTATCATCCCTGATCTGAAACTGTACAGCATTATTATAGATATTGTTGTTTTCTACCTTAACATTATTGTTCCCGTCAGTAATATACAAACCGTCGTAAGCACAATTGAAAATGGTATTATTTGTTACTTCAATGCCTTTTGTGCCTGTGCTGCCTGATGAAGTATCAATGTAAATTCCCCTCACCAGCCTGGGACTCGCGGTGCCGCCGCCATTAGGTGCGCCTTTCCCGTTAAAGATAATATTCCCGGTAATTATCTTGTTTTGTTTATCCGTCCAGTCGCCCATGTAAATTCCCCCTCCATCATCAATGACAGTACAGAAATTACTGATTATATTATTCTTTACAGTGAGATTGCTGCAGAACGGATACAGACCGTTATAACCAGTGTTATCTATTGTATTGTATTCCAAAACAGTATTATCTCCAAACACCGTAATACCACAATAATTTGATCCCATTCCTTCTATGTATCCGGCATTTCTTATAGTATTTCCCGTGAGGTTATTATAAGTAAAAACTCCTGAAATATTAATACCAGCACTAAGGCAGTTTTCAATAATACAGTTACTAATTGTCAGATGATTGCCGGCATAAACAGGATCAGCAAATCTTATACCTATATTCCCTGAATTTGCTACCCGGCAATTCTGGATAATAATATCATGAACATCATAATCCTCATAAGTGACACAGGCATTGTTACAGCCTGAAAACGTTACATTATCGACAGTAATATATCTGCTGGCTCTGATAGTTATCAGTTTATCAAGAGTTGCTATCCTGACATCATAATTGTCAGGATTATTTGTTCCAAAATAAACGTATAATTTACTCCCGTCATAGTACCATTCCCCCGTTTTATCGAGAGTTTCAATGTCATTCTGTATCCAGTAGCCATATCCGTTCTTAGGCTCTTTTGAGAGCGAACCTGTTGTATAGGTTATTGTGCTGTTTGAATGATTTGTTATTTTGATCCTGTCGAGAGAATAATCAGATGACCGTATTACCAGTTCGGCATTGGTCCAGTTAGGGGTATCTGTAAGCTGGATATCAGTTATTGAAGTCGTCCCCGAATGTGATTCAAAGATCATTGATCCTTCATTGGGCCACCTTCCCTCAGCTATTGGTGACCCGTTAAAAGTTACCAGGTTCGGGAATGATTGACATGTGACTGCTTTTGAGTATATTCCATTCCCTTCATTTGTCCATCCTGTAAGTGTTGTGAGCCCCGTGATCACAGGATTGGTTCCGGAACCATAGGAGCTTATAACTATCGGATTTCCGGAAGCACCGGATGAAGAGACGATAAGTGTTCCATAAAAAGTATCCCCTTTTCTGAAAAGTATCCTGTCACCTGCCTTCATCGAGGGGAAAAATGAATTGACCTTTGAAATTGTCTGCCATGCACTTGCTTCTGCCATACCGGTTGCTGCATCGCTTCCGGCTGAACTCACATAATAGGTGGTAGCTGCAGCAAAAGGACTTATAACACAGAAAAGCAGGGTAAATATATATCTCATAAGCAGGATAATATTTTTACATACAGACTGATTTCACTGACTAGTATATTATATTTTACGGTAAGAGACTCTTTTTGTTACTATGATACGCAGTTTTCGGATGGTTTATAGTTTTGGTCAATATGTTAATTACTTTTCCTGTACAGTCAAATTATTAGGATCACGACATATAAATTTACAAAGTATTTTATGTTTAACAGATATTCAGGTGATTAAGGCAATAAATAGTATTTAAAAAGATCAGAGAATATTGTCTTCATGTCAATCAGACCTGAAATATCGGTGATAAAATTACATTTTCTGGATGAAAATAGAAAAAATTGATCCGCTTGAATATTCCGGGGTGTTCGGGAAGGATGACATCATTTATAATTCTGCTGAATTCAATCTCCTGAACCGGCTCAAATGCGAAAGGATTGAATGTCTTCTTATCCATGATGATAAAAGGAAGATAGGGATTATCGGCGGCGTTATAGATAATAAATTGCAATCTCCATTTTCTGCACCGTTCTCATGTTTTTCTTCAACTGATAGAAATATGAGAATTGAACATATTGCTGAGGCTCTGTCATTACTTGATGCATACCTTGTTTCAAATAAATTCACTTCCCTCAGCTTCGTTCTTCCTCCTTTCTTTTACGATGAATCCTGGATCTCAAGGATTGCTCTCTGCCTCGATAAAAGCGGTTATAAAAGCGCCTTTCTTGTAAATCATCACCTGTTAACATCTGACATCAGGAATTATGAAGAAGGCAGTATAGACAAGGATATAAGGTATAGCCTTAAAACAGCTGAAAAATATGGGCTCGTCTTCAAAAGAGCAGAGAATAAGGATGAGATGGAACTGGCTTATAAGGTGATCGAGATAAACAAAAAAAGCAAGAACAGGCCTCAGAGTATGACTTTTGATCAGCTTGATGAGATGAGAGAGCTTATCAGCATCGATTTCCTTCTGGTGTTCAGGGAAGGCGATCCTCTGGCTTCAGCCATAGTTTACAATCATCCGGCGGATATTGCCCAGGTAATATACTGGGGAGCTGTGCCGGATTCATCAAGATATTATCCGATGAATTTCCTTGTTTACCAGATGCTCAGGTTCTATTACGGGAAAGGTATTCATATAATTGATCTGGGAACATCCATGCTTGGTAATGATCTGAACACCGGACTTATCAAATTCAAGGACAGCATTGGTGCAACAACTTCTGTGAAACTTTCGTTTCAAAGGAACCTGATATTAGACTGAATCTGATTATGAAAATGAAAACTTATACAAATTATGATTAAGCTGATCGATCTTCCAAAGATCCTTGACGACCGCGGTAATCTTTCAGTTATCCAGGAGGAGACAAATATTCCATTCAAAATTCACCGTGTGTACTGGATTTATGATGTCCCCGGTGGTGAATTCAGAGGCAGCCATGCTCTGAAGGAGACTGAAGAATTCATTGTAGCAGTGTCAGGGAGTTTCGATGTGATCCTCAACGACGGGAAACAGGAGAGGAAAATCTCTCTGAACCGTTCATATTTTGGACTGTATGTTCCAAAAATGACCTGGAGGACACTTGATAATTTCTCTACAAATTCGCTTGCTCTTGTTATTGCTTCAAGAACTTTCAGCGAAGATGATTATATCAGGGATTTCGAAACCTTCTTGAATAGTGTGAGATGAAGAATAATGTAACTGTTTACGATTGCTGCATCATAAAACTGAAAAAGATCCACGACCGTGCAGGTAATATAACCGTTGTGGAAGAAAATGTTGATCTCCCGTTTGAGATCAAACGTGTCTATTATCTGTATGACGTCCCTAGTGGTGCTGACAGAGGAGGCCATGCTCACAAGGTGTTGCATCACTTTATGGTTGCAGCCAGTGGCTGCTACGATGTAATAGTTGATGACGGCAGAAATAAAAAGATAGTCGAACTCAACCGCCCCGATTATGGTCTTTATATCCCTCCGGGTATCTGGGTTGAACTGATCAATTTCTCAGCAGGAGCAATATCCCTGAATCTCGTCTCCGATTATTTTGATGAGGAAGACTATATAAGGGATTACCAGGATTACTTAAACTTTAGGACCTGAAATATCTTTAATGTAAACGGAACAGGTTTATACTTTAAGATCCAGCAAAGATATGATGTGATGATAAAATTTCTCGACCTGAAAAAAATAAACGACAATTATGAAGCCGGTATTTCAGATGCAATAGCCAGGGTACTTTCCTCAGGCTGGTACCTGCTCGGCAATGAAGTGAAATCTTTTGAACAGGAGTACCGGGAATTCATCGGGTCACGGCATTGTATAGGTGTGGCAAACGGACTCGATGCACTGCGGTTGATACTGAGATCCTATATTGAGCTTGGTCAGATGAGCGAGGGCGATGAAATTATTGTTCCTGCAAATACCTATATAGCATCAGTACTTGCAGTCAGTGAGAACAGACTTGTTCCTGTACCTGTTGAACCGGATATATCAACTTTGAACATAGACCCTTACAGGATTGAAGAAAAGATCACTGAGAGGACAAGAGGAATAATGATTGTTCATCTTTACGGCAGGAACGCCATGCATCCCGAAATAGAAAGGATAAAGAAGAAATATAACCTGAAACTGATCGAAGACAATGCCCAGGCACATGGTTGTATTTATGATGGAAAAAGGACCGGCTCTCTCGGAGATGCAGCAGGTCATAGTTTCTATCCCGGGAAGAACCTGGGTGCGCTTGGTGACGCCGGAGCAGTAACGACTGACGATGATGAACTTGCCGATGTTGTAAGGACAATCGCTAATTATGGTTCAAAGACCAAGTATCAGAATCTCTACAAAGGACTTAATTCCCGTCTCGATGAGATCCAGGCAGCAATCCTCCGTGCGAAGCTGCCTCACCTTGACAACGATAACCAGCACCGCCGTAAAATCGCTCAACTCTATTTCGATAATATTAAAAATCCTGATATTATCTTGCCCTCCGCCCTCTGCCCTCCGCCCCCTGCCCTCTGCCACGTCTGGCACCTCTTCGTCATCCGTACCCAAAACAGGGACAGGCTTCAGAATTATCTTAATGATAATGGCATCCAGACCCTCATTCATTATCCCTTGCCGCCCCATAAGCAGAATGCCTACAGAGAGTGGAACGACCGGAGCTACCCGGTCACGGAGATGATCCACAGGGAAGTTATCAGCCTTCCGATATCCCAGGTCATGACTGATGAGGAAGCTGAGATTGTAGTACTAGCAATAAACAATTATCAGAATACCTGAAATGGACAGAACCCGGTGTAATATATTGATAATTGGAACTCTGGCATCAGGGTCAAGTGCATTGAAAGATATGCTCAGGGAGTATGATAACATAAATGTGATACCGGGAGAATTTGATGATTACAGGGCACCGGGACTGATCGAAGATCTGTTAAGTCCGGATAATCCAGAATTCCCTGATGCTGTAAAGGAATTCCTGTCCAGGCGAAGCCTTCCAAACAGGCTGATCTGCAAGAGCGGATTGTGGAAAATATTTTCAGGATCTCTCCCCGGATCATTCTGGAGAAATGAACAATCCGGTAAGATTAAATATCTGAAGACTTACCTGATCCGGCTGAACCAGATAAGATTACTGGAGAAACTTCATAAGGACCTTTCTGATGAGATCCAGCCGGAAAAGAAAATTGATCTTGCAAATAAGTGGATACAAAATGTTGGTGATTTTCACGCTGGCAAAGCAGAGTTTGTTCTTTTTGATCAACCCTTGCTGCCATGGTCGGAAGCAAATTTATGGATGAAAGTATTTGCTCCCTTTAAGGCAATTTGCGTGGTGCGGGACCCAAAGGATCAGATCGCTGAAATTGTCAGGAGAGGTATCATTTATTCTCCTTTCAGATCACCATTCCTTAATTACCCGCAGGTCAGCGTGATGTCAGTTTATGGCAGAAACAGAAAAAGCATGCTGCAGTTTCAGCTTGATGCTCTCAAAGGCCGGCTGGAAAAAATCAGCGAACTAAGAAAAATAATCCCAAATGATAAATTCCTTATAATTTCTTTTGAAGAGCTGGCATCCGGTTATGACAATTCTAAATCAATAATTGAGGAATTCCTGGGTATTGACAGGTTGCATCATAAACTTCCCGGGAAATATTATAACCCTGATACTGCGCTCAGGAACAGTGTCGGAATGTATAAGAACTACCTTACAGAGGAAGATCTGAAGGACATTAAGAAGATTGAAATGTTGTACGATCAGATTAAGAATAAGATAAGTTAATGGCAGAACAGCAATCCGATTATCGCCAGATAGTTAAGGCAACATCTCTTTTCGGAGGCGTTCAGGTATTCCAGATAGTTATTCAGGTCGTAAGATCAAAATTCATTGCAATTCTGTTGGGGCCCAATGGTATGGGAATAGCAGGACTACTCTTTTCAACAACGAACCTGATAAACAGCATTACAGGATTTGGCCTGGGAACAAGTGCGGTTAAAGATATTGCAGCTGCTTCCGGAACGAATGACGAGGGGCATATCGCGAGAGTGATAAGGGTTCTGCGCCAGCTTGTCTGGTTCACCGGGACTCTTGGAGCATTGGTTACTCTGGTCCTTTCCCCCTGGCTGAGCACAATAACATTCGGCAATCGCGAATATACAATGGCATTTATCTGGTTGTCAATCACTCTTCTCTTTAACCAGCTTACAACGGGTCAGACAGCGCTGCTGCAGGGAATGAGAAAGCTTCAGTACCTGGCAAAGGCAAATCTTGCCGGAAGTGCACTGGGCCTGTTGTTCACAGTGCCGCTGTATTATATATGGGGTATCAAAGGTATTGTTCCGGGAATGATAGTGACTTCACTGCTGGCACTACTTGCGTCATGGTATTTTTCAAATAAAGTAAAGGTTGAAAAGGCTAAGGTGACATTTAACGACACTGTAAATATCGGAAAGAATATCATTACTCTGGGCTTCATGATAAGCCTGAGCGGATTGACTTCGATCGGAGCTGCTTATCTTGTCCGTATCTTTATAAGAATGACCGGAGGTGTCGATCAGGTAGGGCTTTATAATGCAGGTTTCACAATAATCAATACCTATGTGGGACTCGTATTCACTGCAATGGCTACTGAATACTATCCCCGCCTCTCATCTGCTGCCGGAGACAATAAGCTTAGCCGGCAGATAATCAACCAGCAGGCTGAGATTGTCCTGCTTGTTCTTGCACCTATCCTGCTCGTTTTCCTGGTGTTTATTAAATGGGTAGTAATAATTCTATATTCCAACAGCTTTACCGCAATTAATGAGATGATCTACTGGGCAGCTCTCGGAATGTTCTTTAAAGCTGCAAGCTGGTCAATAGCATTTATACTGTTAGCAAAGGGAGCCGGTAAACTATTCTTCCTTAATGAACTGATTGGAAATCTGAACCTTCTTATACTGAATATAGCGGGTTATCATTTCTTTGGCCTGACAGGACTCGGAATTTCATTCCTTTGCGGATTCTTCCTTTATCTCTGTCAGGTGTTCTTTATAAGCAAAAAGAAATTTGAATTCTCTTTCGACAAAGCATTTTTACGGATTTTCAGTATCCAGTTCATGCTGGCAATCGCAAGTTTTATTGCAGTAAATTTACTCGAAAGACCCTGGTCATACATCCCGGGTGTCATTCTGATAACATTCTCGGTATTGTATTCGTATAAGGAGCTCGATAAAAGGATAGCTATCAAATCGGTAATTCTTGGCGTAAAAGAAAAGATAGGTCTGAAATAACAAGCGATTTTAATAAAAAAGGGAAGGGAGAATAAAATTACTTTTAACTGCAATACATAAACCTTATGAATTCATCTGATCCTCTTGTATCTGTGATTGTTGTTGCTTACAATTCCTCGGATTTTATAATTGATACATTACAAAGCGCATACGACCAGACTTATCGTAATATCGAGCTGATTGTTACTGATGATTGTTCCCGGGATAATACTGTCGATCTTGTAAAAAACTGGGCTGAAAGCCATAAAGACCGGTTTGTAAGATTTGAGCTGGTACCCGGAATCGGGAACAAAGGTATTCCTGCAAACTGCAATAAAGGTCTTAAGGCGGCCAGGGGAGAATGGATAAAATTCATCGCCGGTGATGATATTCTTATGAAGGACTGTATCTCCGATCATGTGAACTTTGCCCTGGTGCATAATGCATCATTCATTTTTTCTGATGTGGTGTGGTTTGTAAATGACAGGGAAGTTATTGAACACGACCGCTCGGAAGACAGGTACAGGGATGCCCTTCCATTGTATGATAGCGCAGGGCAGAAAAAATTCTACAGCCGTTACCCGGTATTTCTCAATTCACCGGCATGGTTCTTTTCAAAGAACAAATTAGGATTTTCCTTTAATGAGGAATTCAGGTTCCTTGAAGATCAGCCTTTTATTTTTCAGCTTCTGGAATCAGGTCACCGTATTTTCCATATGAAGAAAAATACAGTCTGGTACAGAAGGCACGATAAATCGGTGGTTGTATCGAATTCCAGCAAATTTTTCAGTGAGTTTTCTGTCTGTTATCATAAATACAGGAAAGTCAATCTTTCAAAAAAGTCCGTTATCGATTTGTTGTACAGGATGAATTATCATGCATTCATGGCAGAACACAGATCAAAGAAGAACTTCCTTCTTAAAGTGCTTTATTATCCATTAAGGAAAATTAACGAATTGCTCTTCAGGTTTATTAAACCGCAGATGGGACTGGAAGCATATTTGGTAAAATAATAGCAGAGGTGAATTTAGCGAAGCTTAAAATATATCTTATCTTATTCCTTCTCACCGTATCAGGATCGGTTTCCTTTATAGTCGGGTATTTTCATCTGGGTATTAATCCATCCTATGTTTATCTGGCTATGGAAGCCATCATGTTGTTCACCGCATTTCTTTCTTTCAATCTGAGGAACAGCAGCCAGCTGATCTTTATGATAATTTTATTTGTCTTTGTATGTATTCTCTCTTTTTATGTTAACCGTCACGAGCTGGGTCTGCTTTATTTCGTCAACGGCTTACGCGATTTCCTGCCATATCTCCTGTTCCCTGTCATCTTCCTGAACATCTTTCAATCGCCGGCCTTCAGATCCCTCCCGAAAACAATGGACATTTTCCTTTATTTCTTCCTTATATTTCAGATACCGGCTGCTTTTCTGCAATTTTTCGAATCAGGTGCCGGCGACGAGGTCGGAGGGACCCTTGGATCAGGCGGTTCCGGGATGCTGACTTTTACAATTTACCTGAGCACTTATTATCTTATGATCCGTGATTTTGATCACAGGAAATACCTTAAAAGTCTATGGAAGCGATCGTATTTGTTGCTTTTCTGGATACCTACTTTCATAAATGAAACCAAGATCTCATTCCTGATGATCATCCTCTTCTTTATATTGCTGGCTCCGCTTAAACTGAGTTCTGTCTTCAAAGTGACCTTCATCGCAGCATTGATCATTCCGGTGCTGCTGCTATTCAATAATTTCTACAGTCAGGTAACAGGCAAGGATTTCTTTACCGATATTTTTAAGAAAGAATATCTTGAGGAGTACCTGTTAGGTAATGACAATGTCGATCTAAGCGGGAATATGGACGTTCCAAGACTGATGAAGATCAGACTGGCTCTGGAATTGCAGAAAGGTGATCGTTTTATATTCGGAAACGGAATTGGTCAGTTCAAAGGCGGCTCTGTTTTAGCCCTTACTTCATTCTCAACGAGGTATAACTGGCTTCTGGCAGGTTCGGTCCCGATGTCATTTTTTGTATTTATTCAAACAGGATTGGCGGGATATATTGTTTTTGTACTTATATGGTTGAGTTTATTCAAAAGGGCCTGGAGAAACAAACCATTTATTTATGCAAAGAACTTCAGCCTGTTCTGTACGATTTCATTTGTAATTATTCAGTTTTATAACGATTCACTGAGAGCATTGTTCTTCTGCGGTATGCTAATGTATTTCATGGCTTTTGCCGCTTCGTGGGACAACGAAAAAAAGCCTCAGCTTACATAACCACATATAGATGAGAGACCTGATCAAACGAACTTCACAGAACACCTTCCTGAAAGTGACAGGTGCCAATGGCGTCATAAGCGTTGCCAAAGCTCTGCTCGTCGTAATTTCAAATAAGGTCCTCGCGATATTTGTTGGTGCCACGGGAATTGCCATGGTTGGCCAGCTTACAAGTTTCACGTCGATAATCACCCAGCTGTCGAACGGGGGCTTCAACCAGGGACTTACAAGATATATTGCTGAACGGAAGGATGATAAGCGTGAAGTTATGAAGTTCATCGGTACAGCATTTATAATCGCTTTTACAATAACCTCGCTCACAGCCCTGCTCATAGTGATCTTCTCGGGTACAATATCCCAGAAACTGTTCAGCACTTCAACATACATATCAATACTGGTGATATTTGCTGTAACTCTCTTTTTTTATAACCTGAACAGTCTTATTCTGGCAATTGTAAATGGATTTCAGGCTTACCGCAAATATTTCAGTATAAATATAACCACAACTATTGTGGGTTTTGTGCTTACGGTAACCCTTGTTATCCTTTTCAGGGAATATGGGGCTCTTCTGGCAATCGTATTGTCACAATCAATAATATGTTTCTTTGCCTGGTTGTATATCAGGAAGGAATATTGGATTAAAGCATTCTCTTTTAAGCTTTTTGATAAACCAAAGCTGCTTCTGCTTCTCAGATACACTGCAATTACAATTCTGGGATCAGTTATCTGGCCGCTGGTAAGTATCGTTATAAGGACATATGTCATAAGGAATATATCAGCTGAAGAAGCCGGGCTCTGGCAGGCAACCAGGTATATTGACAATTATGTTGTCAGTATCGCAACAGGTTCATTCACCGTGTATGTCCTTCCAAAGCTTTCCTCGATCAGCAGCAGTGAAATGCTGAAGAAGGAACTGGCTTCAATTTACAGGATTATCATCCCCTTAAGCCTTTTCGGTTTTACTCTGATCTATTTACTGAGGGATTTCATTGTGGTGATTTTATATTCAAAAGATTTTACAAAAGTATCAGAGTACCTGCTTCTGCAGATGGTTGCTTCATTTTTCTGGCTCTGCAAATCACCCCTGATGAATTTCATGCTGGCAAAAGGAATGGTGAAGACTTTTATAATAAATGAATTGATCTTTGCGGTATTTGTGATCGTATTGTCCGTTATACTTATCCCGAAATATCAGATACAGGGCATTCAGTTCACTTTTGCCCTGCAGAGCTTTCTGTATCTGGTTGTCAGTGTCTTTCTGATTAGAAGATATCTGAAAATAAATAATATTGGAGATTCAGGGATCCGGTTTGAACCAAATATGAATCAGGGCGACGTTACCTTATGATTGTATAATAAAATGTCTATCACAATGATTTCAAAATAAAATATGAATTGTTAACCATGAAATTAAGTAAGTATATCGGACGGCAGATAAAAAAGGTAATCTATTTTTTTACAATACTTCCGAATAAATACAGTCTATATAAAGGTATCCGGAAGATCTATCGTAATAATAAAAAAGATTTTTCCGCAATAAGCGGAGAGAATCTAAGGGAACATGCCAGAATATGGTCTCATCTGGGATCAAAACCATCGTTGCTTTGGTATAAAGTATTCCATGGACTTTCAGGTATCGATGATCCGCATTTTGTGCCAGAACCTTATTATTTCCATAAAATTGAGCTTATCCTTAATAACAAAACACTTAGTTATTCTTATTCCGATAAAAACAATTACCATAAGATAATAGATAATGCTTATCTGCCGGAAGTCTACTTTCGGAACATTGAAGGAAATTATTATACAGGTAATTATACTCCGGCAGATAATCCTGAGGAAATAAATGCTTTCATACCTTCAGATGCCAGCAGGATAATAACAAAAGCTTCAATGGGACCGGGAGGCGGCAGAAGTATCCAGATGTTTGAACGGACCAATGATCGATGGGTTAACTCTGCAGGCAATAACCTGGACCTGAATTACCTGGTTAAAACCTACGGGAAGAATTTCCTCATACAACAGCATATTAAACAGCATCCCTCTTATAGCTTTTTTAACGAAACTTCTGTAAATACTTTAAGGCTCTTTACGTACAGATCGGTTAAGGATAATAAGGTCATACCCCTGCATGTTCTGCTGAGGATCGGAGGTAAACAATCAGTTGTTGATAATCTTTCGTCCGGGGGAGTGGGATGCGGAGTCGATTTAACCGGGAAAATAAAACCTTTTGGACTATGTAAGAACAGCAGAAGATTCGAAGAATATAATGGTATCGTTTTCAGGGAAGTTGCACCTCTGTACCGTTTTCAGGAGATAATAAATACAGGTCTTGAGATTGCAAAAGGATTCTATTACCATCGACTTATCGGATTTGATCTCTGCCTTGATGCTGATGATAAGATAAAGCTTATTGAAGTTAACCTAGATGATATCGGCGTTATCATTCAGCAATCGTGTAATGGTCCTCTCTTCAGAGAATACACAGATGAGGTCATTGATTATTGCGCCAGGAATAAAAAGACGATCTGCTTCGATTTCACACTATAAAACTGATGTATAAACCGGGCATAAATGAATAAAAGATTACTCTTCGTAAACCAGAGCCAGTTTGGATATCATATCGATTTCTTTAAGTACTGCAAATATCTCAAACATGACTTTGATATCACTTATATATGCTGGGACTACTTCAAGCCCAGGATAGAGGAGGAGGGGATAAATGTTATCTATGTTCCGAGAGTTGGCACAATAATCAGGAGGAACTTCAGGTTCCTGATTGCAACCTTCCGGGTCCTAAAAAGCCATGATTTCCAGTCGATATTCGTCAATTATTTCAGAGCCTGTTTTGTTATACCTCTTTTCTATAACAGGCGGTCATGGGTCCATTTGCATATTGTATCAGGAAGCGTTTCAAGAAACAAGCTCTCACGCCTGATGTACAATTCAATTCTTAGTCTCGAGAGTCACTTTTTTTACAGCGTCAGTGTCATTTCCGAAGGTCTGAAGAAACTATTGAAAGTAACATCATTTGCTTATATTCTTCCCCTGGGAGCGGATCCGCTGATAATCGATAAGAAACAGGACACTGAACTGAATCTCTTGTATATCGGCACACTCTCCAACAGGCATATCGATGATACAATTACCGGACTTGGTATGTTTGTCTCGAAACACAGGGATGCAAATATCCGCTACATCGTTATCGGCGACGGCTGGGGTAATGAGCTTGAAGATCTCAGTAAAAAAATAAAAGAATTAGGACTGGAGAATAAGGTCGAACTAAAGGGGTACATCCCTCATAATGACCTGGGGCCATACCTTGAGAAAGCTGATGTGGGCATATCTTATATACCAATGACGCCCTATTATGAATATCAGCCTGCAACAAAGACATTCGAGTATCTTATGGCCGGAATGCCCGTTATTGCAACAGGTACCTATGAGAACAGGAAAGTCATAAATGACATCAATGGTTTTGTGATAAACGATGATCCGGAAAGCTTTGCATCGGGACTGGAACATATATATGAAAGACAAAACAGCTATGATGCAAATAAGATCAGGGAATCTGTCGCTGACTACGAGTGGGAAGCGATAATATCAAGACTGAAGAAGGATATTCTCAATTTCAGGAAGCTGCTGCTTGTAAACCAGCGTCAGTTCGGGTACCATATAAATTTCTATAAATACTGTAAATATCTTAAGGATGAATATGATATAACATATATCTGCTGGGATTATGGCGATAAGAGGATAAGTGAGGACGGAGTTGATGTCATATATGTTCCCCGCACAGGCCGACTTGTGAAACGCAATTTACGATTCCTGAGAGCCATTGCTCAGGTCTCACGGAAAAATTATTTCCTCTGCATAATGGTCAATTATTTCAGAGGGTGTTCTGTGATCCCCTTCTTCAGGAACGTCAGAAAAAACAGGCTGCATCTCAATATTGTATCAGGAAGTGTTTCCAGAAGACCGGTATTCAGAGGAATGTATAATTCAGTTTTGCGCTTCGAAAGCAGGTTCTTCACAAGTATTAGTGTCCTCTCAGAGGGTCTTAAGAAACTTCTTAGACTAAGATCAGATGCGGTAATTTTACCACTCGGAGCCGACCCCACTTTTATAAACATCACAGTCGACAATGAAGTAAATCTTATATATATCGGCACTCTGACGAACCGGCGGATAAGAGATACTATTACAGGACTGGGATTATTCATTCAGAAAAATAAGGATGTGGATGTTCATTATGATATTCTGGGTGACGGATGGGGTAACGAAAGGGAGGAATTGACATCATTAATTCTGGAATCAGGACTTGAGAATAATGTGACTATGAGAGGTTATGTGCCACACGAGGAACTGAAACACTATCTCGGGAAAGCTGATGTCGGAATATCTTATATTCCTGTTACTCCATACTACGAGTATCAGCCGGCAACGAAAACATTTGAGTACCTGATGTCGGGTATCCCCGTAATTGCCACTTCCACTTACGAGAACCGCAAGGTTATAAAAGAAGGGAACGGGGTAATAATCAAAGATAATCCTGAGAGCTTTGCAGAAGGCCTTCAGAGATTGTACAATAATCTTTCACAATATGATCCTGTTGCTATCAGGGAATCGGTGGCAGAATATAAATGGGAGAATATTGTAGCACGGCTGCGAGAGTGCATTGATAAAAGGTACTGATTTATTAATTTATTAAAATGCTCACCACAAGAAACTTAAATTCTTTTCTTACACTCGGCTATTTTCTTGATTATAAAGAAATCCGATTCATTCCGGTTCCTCAGATCGATACCGGGAAATATTCCGGGTTAAGTGAAGCAGAACTTATAGAGACCGGTTCGAAGATTCTCCTCGATGTTCTTTCGGCTAACTTTAAGAGCGGCTCAAAGAACTTCGTTCCATTAAGCGGAGGCCTTGACAGCAGAACCCTGCTGGGTGGTCTACTGAAATTCACAAGCACTGATAATATTAAAACATTCACCTATGGGCTCCCCGGAACTTTCGATTTTGAGATTGGAAGAGACGTTTCGAAGCGGTTTGGCGTTCAGAACTTCAGCCTGAATTTCAACGACGTTGAGTTTTCAATCGATATGCTTATCGATGCTGCAAAAAGATTCAGAGGGCAGACAATGCTTTTCTTCCATCCCGATCACCGTAAACTGAATGAAATGTTCCCGGATCACTATTACTGGACTGGTTTTTTCGGAGATGTTGCAGCTGGTGACGGTTACAGGCAGATCGACAGCAAAAACATGAATGAGGATACAGTGAAGCTCAGATTCCTGCAGAATAATCAGTACGTACATTCCATACAACTCGCAAACGAACCTGTCGAAAGCCTTATTCCTCTCCTTGAAGGGATGAGAATAAATATCAACAATGTAAGCGACTATGATAAACTTGATATTTACGACCGTCAGGCAAAATATATCGCACCTCATAAATGTCCCGACGGCTTCAGAATGGTTGCACCCTTCCTTTCACCAGACTGGCTTAATTTCATTATGAGCGTACCTGTACGGTTCAGGAAGCACGGGTACTTGTACCATAGGATACTTCTCTATACTTTCCCTGAACTCTTCTCTTTGCCTACCAGGAACAATTATGGTTTGTCACTAAAAGCAGGTGACTTTGAGATTTTGCTTAAAAAGATTCAATCTAAATTATTATATTACAGCGGTAACAGAAAATATATTCAATTACTGAACACTAATTACTTCAATATAAACGAATTTATAAGGACAAATCCTGCTCTCAGAACTATCGTCCCTGAGGCGATCAGCCAGTTAAAGCAAAGGAATATCCTCCCCTGGCTTGATCTCGATAAGATCACCAACGATCACATGGCAGGCAGGGCCGATTATGGCGATGCACTCCAGGTACTGGCGTCACTGGAGCTGATCCTGAAAGCAAAAGGAGAATAAGTTAAACAGAGATTTAAGATAAAGATATGAGTAAGATTCTGGTGCTTGATTTCTGCAATTATGACGATTATCAGATCGGGGGACATCTGTCAATGGCAAAGAACCTGATCTCAGCCTTTGGCAGTGATCTTACTCTGGTGGGGATCACAACAGATAAAAGCGATCCCGTAGGCAGGTGGTTCGTTAAGTCCATAAACGGGACAAGCTTCGATTTTTTTGCCCTGGCCCGTTACGATAAATCACGTACAAAGCACATGATCCCCGACAGACTGGCCTGTTATTTCCTTCTAAGGTATTACCGCAAAAAGATCATTAAAGCAGGGATACATAATGTCTTCGTCCAGCGCCATGAGATAATGCTGCTTATCGAAAAATTCAGGTTCAGGAATGTATGTTACTGCTTCCCGGGACTGGAAAGTCCGCTTGGCATATCAAAATACTGGTACAGCAAATATATAGCAGGACATTTTGACAAGCGATTCTTCAGAGGATTGAAGAGTTCTCAGCTTGTGCTTGCTTCAGGTGATGAAAGATCGATAGGGGAGATGGTTCAGAGGAGCAGGGGAGTATTTACAAAGGATGAGGTTAAAATGTATCCGACAAGGATCAATACCGATGTTTTCAGGCCTCTTGACAGAATGGATTGCAGGAGAAAACTTGGAATGCCTGAAAATAAGACTATTATTTGCACTACCGGAAGGCTTGCCTGGCTCAAGGGTTGGAAATTCATGATCGACAGCTTTATCCTTTTCCTTAAAAGTGTGCCTGATTCAGTTTTTTATATTATTGGTGCAGGCGAGGATCATCAGAAGATCAATGATCATCTGGCCACCAACGGGATTAGCGATAAGGTCATTCTGCCGGGCGGGAAAAAGCTTGAAGAGATCGCCGCTTACCTGAACGCTTCTGATCTCTTCATAATGGGTTCCTATAAGGAAGGCTGGTCAACAGCCCTTTCCGAAGCTATTGCATGCGGCATACCGGCTGTTGTAACTGATTTCAGCTCGGCGCGGGATATAATTTTTGAAGGCAGGAACGGTTACGTTATCGGGGAACACAAAGAGGATCTTTTTGCTGAAGGGATGATCAATGCACTGAAGATCCCGCTGCCGGTGTACAATGAGAATGTGCTTCAATACTCCACCAAAAGATTCAAAGATGATTTACTAAGTACCTGGAAACTGATATGATGCAATTAATCCGAAAAC
>MWDJ01000046.1 GCA_002070505.1 Bacteroidetes bacterium ADurb.Bin145
TTTGCTTTCTCTTTTTGTTTTGAAATCAAAAGGAGGCATGAAATTCCCCTGGGCAATCGCCTTGTATGTTTCTTCTTTACCAGGATAGAATGAAGTTCCCAATTGATTTGCACTATAAACTGCGATTCCTTCAAGTAACCATTCTGGGAATTTTAATTCCGAAAATATACCTTTATTTTGTAAAATTAAGACATGCGAAAGTTCATGTTTTGTGTAGATTGGTATTGAGATCTTTCCTTGTTTTGCCTCTTTTAATGCCCATGGAGAAATAAATAACCTGCCACTTGAAAAAGCACAGAATCTGGCCTTAGAAAGTGAATGGTGAATATATGTCAAGCTATCTTGAAAAGTAAAAATCCTGGGCTTCCTGATAAAGTTTAATTCGTGAAAATTTTCGACAGAAGGAATTAATGTATCAATTAATTCAAAATCATTGTACTTTGAATCTTTTTGAATATAAAATATTGCATTTTTTGACTCATGTTTATCAAATCCGATAATTATAGGGGAAAAGGCAAAAAGCTTTCCGAAAAGGAATAAATATGCGACAATTCCGATAATTAAAATTGAAATGCAGTAAGCTATTTTATTCATTTGCATGCTGTTGTTGGGTGGCAATGAACGCTGAACCAGGCGGTATAATTTAGTGGACGAGCCCATTAATTATACCGTCTGTGTTAGCATTTCGGGACAATTTTATTTTTCATCTCCTTTTGGTATCAAAGTGATCCCGGTTAAATTTGCTTTTCCGTTTTTCAGGAATTCGTAGGTTATCCGGTCTGCCTGACAGTCAATGAACTGGATCCTTTTTAGACTTTTGTTTTTAAAGAAAGTGTTTAGAATAGTCGCATTTTTGAAAATCAACTTGGTAAACGAGCAGTTTTCAAAGGAGCAGTCCTTTAATGTACCAGTGAAAATTACATCTGCTAAGTGTGAATCAACAAAGGAAGTACAATTCCAAATTGCATCCACAATTGTATTTTTCCCAAAACCACCAGCTTTAATTATCACTCCTGTAAAATCTGCACCGGTAAAATCGCAATCAATGATATTGGTTTGTGAGAATTCAGTTTCTTTCATCGGACAGTCTTTAAAAAGGTTGTTTGATAAATTGGAGTTTTGGATTTGGCTTCTGCTGAAGTCAGAACCTGAAAAGTCACAGGTTTGCACGTTATTGCTTTTTAGAAGAAGTCCTGACATATCAGAACCAACAAACTTGCAGCGAAGCATGTTAGATGAACTGAATCTTTCGTGCAGATTCTTTAATCCGGAGAAGTCAGCATCCATCCAGTTCCCGCGTGACATATCCCAGCTGCGATTAATTTTCGGTTTTGCGGAGAGTAAATCGTTTGTCTTATTTTCTGAAGAATCAATTAGAACTTTTTCTGCTGGGACAGGGAATAAGCCTTCTGAAAAATAGTTAAGGTCAACACCCAAAATTTCTGCAAGACGGTTAAAAGTAATGATGTCAGGCATTGATTCTCCGCGTTCCCATTTTCCTACTGCTTGTGAGCTTATGAAAAGTCGCTGGGCAAGTTGTGCCTGAGAAATATTTACTTTTTTTCGTGCTTCGGCAATCTTATTGCCAATCAATTTAAAGTTTACCATATCTTTTATTTTTTAAAATTGTTTGATACGGCAAAGTTATTTTGGAGAATTTCCATAATCAAAATATATCAATTACTTATAGTTGTTATTTCGCTACTTATAGTTGTAAATCTACATCCAAAGGTAGTATTTGTCCGATTTGAGATTAAATCCCGCTTATTAATTGATATTTTGCTATTATGGTTAGTTGAAAAAAAATTTATCTATCTTACAGGATGTCAGCCAATATTTAGTTTAGGTACATCCCATTCCAATCGAATTCATTCCTGTTGGATAATAACCGTTCACATTAACATGCCAGCTTTTTTATCATTCCTCTGAAAATAAAGAAATGCAGGGGCAGTACAAGGTACCAGTATAATCTCCCTGTTAGTCCGAGTGGTCTGAATGTAGCAGTCTGGTGCAGTATATTATCTTTATCTATTTTGAATTCCAGCCAGGCTTCACCTGGTAACTTCATTTCAGCATATAATAAAAGCCTTTTCTCACTTTTGTCAGCTGCCAGTACTCTCCAGAAATCCAATGCCTCGCCAGGTGAGATTTCAGATTGGCTTTTACGGCCCCTCCTGAGTCCAACCCCGCCAAATAACTTATCAATAAAACCCCTGATCGCCCATAACCAGTCGCCGTAATACCATCCGACAGTTCCTCCAACAGACCAGATCTTTTGTAAGGTACATTCAGGATCCCTTACCTTTCGTTTTCTGTAATCAAAATAGCAGCCATATGCAGGTACATCCAGATGTTTCAGAATACCTCCGTTAAGAGTATCTGATGTCAATGCATCTTTCCAGCTCGATATTACCTGATTCAATTCGATCTTTTCCAATGCTTCAGCTACCGCTTCATCATACCCGACAGGTTTAATCCCTAAAATTTCCCCGAGATTGTTTTCTTTGCAAATAACTTCAACTTTCATACTGTCGACCAGGTTTTGTGCAAGCCTGTAAGAAGTGGATGTGATGAAATAAAGCCAGTAGGATGAGAGCTTTGGCGTCATTACCGGGACAATTCCTATATATCGTCTGAGTCCCCTTACCTTTGCAAACCCCAACAGCATCTGTTTATAGGTGAGGATATCAGGTCCACCAATATCATAACTATGATTGAATGTACTTTCATTCAACAATACGCCTGATAGGAATTCAATGACATTTCTTATGGCAATGGGCTGGGATAAGGTGTTTAACCATTTCGGTGCTATCATTAAAGGGAGTTTTTCGACAAGATCCCTTATTATTTCAAATGAAGCGCTCCCTGATCCAATAATGATACCTGCACGCAGGGTAGTAAGAGAATAACTACCTCCCGTCAGAATCGCCTCAACATTCTTGCGGCTTGAAAGATGCTTTGATAACCTTGCTTCATTAACTATCCCGCTAAGGTATATTACCTGCCTTGCACTTGTCTGCTGAATAATGTCCTTAAAATTTTGGGCAGATATACTTTCGAGGATTTCAAAATCACCTTTTGATAAAGACATCGAATGTATTAAATAATAGGCTGCATCTATATCCTTTGGGATTACAGTAAGAGTCTCCTTCTTTAAAAAATCTGCTTCAATTACATTTAATAAAGGAGAATTGTATTTATCGTTAAACCTGATCCTGTCCCTGACACAACAGATAACCTCATGCCCGTTTCTTAATAGTACCGGTAATAATCTTTGGGCAATATATCCGGTCGCACCGGTAAGAAGGATTTTCATAAAAGGTCTATTAAATCAAAGAATAATTGCTATAAAAGATTCTTAACAAATTGGTTAACAATATATATTCAAAATTGATCATTTTTAATCGATTATATAAAAAATTTTTAATGAAAGGTTCATAGACTATTTTTAATGCACTGCCTGCGTTTTCAAATGTGAAATATATAACTTAGATTTATGCACAGTTCTTGATATTTTGTTTCAAACTTACGTATGGAAATTCAAAACGATGAAAAATTTATTAAAAGGGTTGAAAGCCTGATCAATCCTATGGAAGTCAGCAATCTCCTTTTCTTCCAGAAGCTAAAAGGATTATTGCCCACGGCTGTTTTAAAGTTTATGCTTCACAGGGCTTCCAAAAATACTCCTTATATAGGCTTTATAATTGATCCCTATAGTCTTTTTCTGTTTTTTAAACTGGCCGATATTGAACTTGCAAAATCGATGCTTCCTGGTAGGTATGAACTTTCAAAAACAAGATTGTTTGCTGATGACGTGCCCGATTATTACATGGGTATTGGTAATCTAAGTACGCGTGCAAGCACATTCTGGGGAACAAGAATGGAGGCCTACCTGATTGCAAAAGATAAAGAAACAGGATTGTTGTCTTTTATTTTCATAGATATTTTATCCAACACCATTATAGCACTGCCGACAAAAGGCATTGCTGATCCAAACTGTGAAAGGGCAATTTTAACTACAAGTTCACAGGGAGAGGTCTTCTTTGACATCGAGGAAAAAAGGACAAAGAGAAAACTTCAATTTAAAGGAATCATAAAAAGAGGTAAAATTCGAATCCTTGATCAGCAGCTCTGGTTAATGGGAAATACATCGATAGGTCACTGTAAGAGCTATGTAAAAGGGGAAGATATTCCTTTTGCAGTGATCTTTGATCCGGCGGAAGTAAAGGAAGCCCTGGATATTCCAGTGGAGGATATTCATATTAAAGAAAATACCCTTTTCCCGGGATTGGCACGGCAGGAAATCAGTGCAGCAATCTGTTTTCCTTATGCACAACACTATATAGCTGACAGCCCGGGGTGTTACACTAAAATTAAGGACCGCGAAGAACTTATAAGCATGTATAACCGTATTGCAGACTCCGGCGAGTTTAAAACCTTCTCTGCCAGAACAATAATAAATCAAGTCGTAGCCGGAATTGTTATCACGGCAATTGCAGTTTTACTACTTTCTTTGATTTTTTAGTTGTTGAATTTGCTGACCACACAGGATATTCTCAAAGCAAATTTTTGACTTTCATCTGAAAATTCCGTGTGATTTGAAATTCTCAGGAACTTAATATTCTTTGTGCAGCAAGCTTGCCTGTGAGGATAGACATTGGCACTCCGGCCGGGCTGTATGTCCACTGTCCTGCCTGGTATATTGAAGGTACCGGAGTTAAAACTGCCTTGCCGGCTGCAGTTATTTTATTGATTACAGGGATGGGTTCGCAGAAAGACCATCCGGTAATTGCACCCTCAGACGAACCAACCCGTTTTTCGTAGCTTAGCGGGGTGAACGAAAACCTGTCAATAACCTTTTCCTTCAGTACAGGATATACAGAATCTGAAAGTACTCTGATGATGCGCTCCTCAAGTTCAGTAATAAATTCTTTATGCCAGCCTTCGTCGTGGACTTTCTTAAAAAGATCGTAGTCGGCAAGAAAGCTTATTATGAGACCTGTTTTTCCTTCCGGAGCAAGATCGGGATCTTTGAGTGCAGGTATAGATATTTCGTAAGTATTGAAAGCGAGGAACTTATCGAGCCAATTAAGAATTTCCGACCTGTCTGGTTTTTGTGATGACTTTATAATATTATTTATACTGTTCCATCTTAAATCACCAAGTCCTTTTCGCGAAGGGGAATAAAAGAAGTGCCCTTTTCCTATTTTTTTAAAGTATTCTGTTGGTATATCAACCTCCAGAAAAAGAGTAAAAACAGAGTCGCCACCCCTCCCCGCTGTCAATCTGTTTTTAACCTTTTCAAAATCACGGCTGACCTCTGACGGCAATCCCTCTGTTGTTGTAATCCTGTAGAAAGTTTTTAGATCGGCGGCCCATACCAGGGTATTAAAATGATATTTTATGCCGTTCTGGTCACTAACATATTTTTCGTTCAGTGTTACTCTATCAATGGTGGTCTCCCTTAATATTTCGCCACCCTGCTTAAGAAAACTGTTTTCAACAGCTTCAGCCAGTTTGCCAACCCCGCCTTTTGGGTAGAAATAGTCGAGGTACAGAGAAAAGTAGCTCAGAGCAAAAAAGGCAGGTGTGTTCCTGAAAAAATGCTGGGAGATAATATCTCTGAGGGATTGGTTTTTTACAATTGTTTCAAGATATGGCTCAACCGGCACATTCATCCGGTTGATTTTTCTCAATGTTAAAAGGAATTTCGGAAGCCACGGCAGAAGTTCGCAGAACAGATACCTTCTGTCGTTCTTTATATCTTTAAAATTCGGATTATCAACACCGTAAAGGACATCCATATGCTTCATCACCTTCCGGATTATCCTTATAACACTGTCAATTTCATCTTTGCTTTCGGGATACAGTCTTTTCAGGAGATTACTGTATTCATTAAGGCTATCGATGTCCAATATATCAATTAATTCATTTTCAACACCTACAGTGACATGGCTTTTAACCACATCGAGCTCAACCCCCAGTTCTTTCAGCATTGGAAAAATAATGCCAGCATTTTCGAGAGCCCTTATCCCTGTATCAAAAGTAAAACTATTGTGTGAAAAGGAATTCACAAGTCCTCCACATTCCTTGTTCTTTTCAATAATCAGAACATGGTGGCCTTCTTTAGCGAGAAAGGCCCCGCAGGTAAGCCCTGCTATCCCGCCACCTACAATGACTGAATCATATTTATTTTCAGTCATACTTATTATGATTTGCCAATTATATCCTTTACTCCTGTCATTTCCACACTTTTTGCCCACAATTCCTGGGCCGACTCTCTATCCAATGCCGGTGGTGCAGGCTCTTCTTCTGTCGTAAGGTTAAAGAACTTTCCGCTTACTCCGCTTACTTCTTCCGAGACTCCAAGATAATAAATCGATTCAGCTGAGATATCAGTCGGTTTCAGTGTTTTATCGAAGAGGTGTTTCTTAACCCAGCGATAGGCAGCTCCATTTTCTCTTCCGGTATCTGACCTGACAGCACCCGGGTGCATGGCATTAATTGTTACACCCGACGGCTTGTAGTAATCTGCCAACAGCATCATAGAAAGCAGTTGGGCCAGCTTGGCCGAGCCGTATGATTTCAATCCAGAATATCTGCGTATCTCCCAGTTTAGGTCGCTTAGTTGCAGGCCCCAGGCGGCAAACCTGTGGCCTTCCGAGTTTACTAATATTATTCTTGCCTTTTCCTGCGATTTTAGTTTTTCGCTGAGAAGGATATTAATAACAAAAGAGGAAAGATGATGCACAACAAAAACCTTGTCGAATCCTTCCGGCGTAAGCTCTCTCTTTGTAAGATAAACTCCTGCATTATGGATTAGCACATCTATAGGAGTCTCAATACTTCGAAGTTTTTCAGCAGCAGTGAAAATGTCTTTCATATTGCTCAGATCGGCAATGATGTATTTACAGCTTACACCAAAGTCCCTTTCTATTTCGGTTTTAAGAGCTTCGCTTTTTTGCTCATTACGGTTGATGCACAGAATGTTTGCCCCGCATGATGCATATTTCCGGGCCGTATGATATCCGATTCCCGATGTTGCGCCACTTATTACCACCAGTCTGCCTTTGAAATCGCTTGTACAGATTTTCGGCTTTCGACTGTTGTTTTTGATCATTGACACAATGTTCGACCACTGATACGCCTTGAAATATTTTTTAAAATTTTTATTCTTCATAGGTCTTACACGCAAATAAGAAAGACATATCAGATTACTTATCACTTAAACAGTGATGGGAGTCTAGAAATAAAGACCAAGTGTAAAAGTATAAGCCTGGTTGCGCAGCGGAATAGGATCGGCGCCAGTCGCATTAGGCATTGCCAGAGTATTCCATCCGATTGTCATGCGGGTCTCAAAGAAGAAATCTTTATTAAGAAGCTTAAAGTCAGTCCCTAAACCGTATACAAACGAATAATCAAACATATCCAACCCTTTCATGTTGCCTGACTCTTTTGTTACAATTAGCGGAGGGATGCCGGTATTGATTGTTGTTGTTATATTGTAATCGCCGTTTATTAAAAGAGTTAAGGCGATACCGGTGTTACCGTAGATGCCAAAATCCTTGATATTGACGAACCTGTACTTTAGAACCATAGGCATTTCAAAGTAGTTCATCTTATATTCCGACTTTGTATTTATGTTCAGAGGGGTAGTAATTGTTACATCCTGACCCGACCCTTTCATAACATATAAAAGCTCCTGCTGAATACCTACCGACTCTGTTATAGGGTAGTATATCATTATTCCTCCGGCAAAGCCATTCCTTCCTGTTGAGCTGACTGTGTACAAGTCGTCGGCAGGCTTGATGCCGTATTGAGTTGCAAGATTAAATCCAGCCTTCAGGCCAAAACGGGCTCCTGTCTGTGCTGACAATGCCCCGCAAAGCAGGAAGGATATAAACATGATGGAAAATGATGTCTTTTTCATAAATTTTTTGTTTAATAAACGGACGGAACAAACATTTTGTTCAATTAAGACTATCCGAACTTCTTTTTCATGAATTTTCTGTAAGCCTTGCCAAACCTGGGGATGTTGTCAAAAATATCGCCCCAGAGGTCGTAATAATCTCTTTGTTCGATGATTTTCCCCTCGTCGTTCAGTGTTACGCGGCTAGATCCGTAAAGAACAGAACTTGGGCTTTTCTTATACTTTATTGTCATTTCCCATTCTATGAAAATATTCTTTCCGTGCTGGCCGGTCCTTACAATTTTCATCGACAAGTCCTTTGAACGGTCTGTGAGACGTTTAGTCATTGAAATAAACTCTTCTTTTCCGTGAATTGCCTGGATCGAATCCCGGAAATAAACATTATCATCATAATAAGGAAGAATGTGTGACCAGTCTGGCTTACCTTCGGTATTATAGGTTTTTGACCATAACTCTTTTATGCTTTCTGCATTAAGGACAAAGGGTGTGGTACTGTTTTCCTTTTCTGTTTGTTGCTCAATCATATTGAAATATTATAATCGTCAGACAGGATCTTTATTATTTATTTTGTTTTGAACTCCGGTTCCTTCGGAAAGATTTTATCTCTTACCTGCAATAATTCCTCGTATGTGTCAATATCAGGGTCAACCTTAACTAGCAAAACCGGGTTTAAGCCCTTATCAGGATGCTGGGAATTGTTTGATTTCTGATTCAGTATTTTCTTTGATGCACCTACAACAAACTGTTCTGAATGGTCCACCACATAGCCAGTTAGCGTACCATTATAGTTAAGCGAAAGATAATTTCTGAATACTTCACGGCGGGTTATATAAATCTCACCACTGAAGAATTTCCCCACGCTTATTTGGACTGTAACCCCGGGATGTCCGTCTTTGTCTGGGTCTGTTAAGTTGGGGTCATTGGGATCTGTTGAAAGAGATTTTTGCGGGTCTCCTTCAATACCCAGGAGGCTTGGGCTTTCTGGTCTGTAGATATTCCAGACACCATCTTTAAGAGATAAATCAACCTCCTGAACACGGGGCTTGATTGCCTGAACTGCCTCATCCCTCAATGCCGACCTGGCATTTTTTCTGCTTAGTTTTTGTTCTGCATGTACAAACCGGTCAGACTGCATCAGTTTGCCATCTTCCAGATAGAAATTAGTAAAACCATAAGAAATAATAAATGTGCGCATTGTTGTTCTGGTCGTTGTATCTTCATAAGCTACGACATCAAAATGAGCATAATGGCCTACAATATGCGACATTGCACTTTCTTTATCTGCGGGATATATTGTATTCAGCTTCCCTGTATCAAAGACATACAGTGGCGATTCTGGCCATTCCAGAGGCTTTGAACAGGAATTTAAGATTATGGAAAAAGCTATTAATCCAGGATAAAGCCATCTGCTTTTTTGTATCATAATTTACGAATATTATACTACTCGCAAATCTATCTTAAAGTAAATAGAATTCCAAATCCGGAGTGTCAACCTATTTCAGGACGAGATACAACTTTAATCCCAAGAATCTCTGATAGGTCATTTTCTAATTTAATCAGAGTGAGTAATGTTGGAGATTCCTTAAACTCAACAAGGATATCTATATCACTATCATTTTTATTCTCACCTCATGCAAAAGAACCAAAAATGCCAATCTTAATTGGATCATAGTCTTTTAAATGGCTCAAGATTACTTTTTTAATCTCTGATTGATTCATTTTGGTTGTTTTTACAAATCTATTAAAAAACGAACATTCGACAATTCCGGAGTCTTGTTTTAGTTCGGATTAAATCTAGCCGGATCATAAAAATTGGCTTTTAGCTGTTAGCACATGTATTTTAAGTTGTGCGATAGGAGAGTCCAGGTAGAAAGCAGTATTGTTAATTAAATGACAGAAGTTTTTGGTGACGGCGGGAGGGCCAATTGTCTGTCGTGCGTTGGCAAGTCCCGGTAAAAGTGTTGAATTTTTTACTGTCAGAATAAAATTAATATGTAGCGGCGCAAGGGCTAAGTTACGAATTGCCAAATATATGTGCTAAAGGCCCGGCGGTATAATTTCGTAAGCTTTACCCGACGACAGCACTGCCACGAATCTGTCCCGTCCCGATAGCTATCGGGATGTCACGGTGCAGGATTTTGATTGCAGGCTGATGCGCGTATCCGGGTGCAAAAACCATTACAAATCTGTCTTGGGAGCAGGAACAAAAGCAGAAAGTGTGACAAGCTTATTGACCCTACCGTTCGTGTTAGAGGCTGTAGTTTATTTGGTTTCATTATTTCCTTCAAAATGCAAAATGTGCATTATTCTATGAAATATTGGAGAGAAGAATACAGCTGTAATACTTAAAAATGCTATCCCGCTATATAAAGCATAGAGTGAAGAAAAAATCTTCGCACTATCAGTTGTCATTTCATTGACAGGTCCCATTCCAGTCAAAATCATACTGGACATATGAAAACTGTCAATTAAGTCGAGTTTTCCAAAAAAATGATACCCTGAAATCCCTATTAGAAGTGAAAAGGCGATTAATATTAAACAAAACAATAGATACTTACTAAGCCTAAAAAGAAATTTTGGTAATGGTAAAATTTCCTGTCTGTGATGTTCAAATTTAAATTTATTCATAGAACTCTAAATGAAAATAAGTATTAAAAATTTGGCAATGTCAACATGTTGTTCCAAGATAAGGATTCAAATTAGTCAAGATTACCACAGCGATCACTATTACCGCTAACGGGAGTTTGTCTATTAATCTCTATTATTCCACAGAATCTGACCTTTTTTAAGCAGGCTTAAGCCTCAGGTTGATTTTCACAGTCCTGGCCGTAATTACATAACATAAGCCCCTGGAACGCTTTAAAATGACCCATTTGAGGTCAAACAGACACATAAACAGGGAAGAAAGCATCCTCAGATACTCCTTCATCACATTCATGGTCAAAATATTCCCAATTCTTCTGAGATTGTAGGCAATAAACATAAGACCCATATCGGCGCTTGCCCCGCTTATTCCCTTCTTGGTGAGAATATAGCTGTACCCCCATTGCCTCTTTATGGTACCATAAGGGTGCTCAACAATTGTCTGACGACGTTTGTAAAGATGTTCCTTCTCAATGGTGTTGGTACGGTTCCTTTCGTAGTAATCAGCATATTCGCTTCTGTGTATCAGCCTCTGCTTCTTCGATCTGGTACAATGTGAACGTACCGGACAACTTCTGCATGACTTCGTTTTATACTGCTTAAACCAGATAATATTGCCTGCACTTGTTTTCTCTTTATACCATGATCCGTTGGTGTGGAGTGTCTGTCCATGCAGACAGGTATAATTATCATCCTCCCTGTTATACCTGAAAAACTCGTAGTTGAACAGCGGATCAGGTGCCTGACTGGTGGAAGGTACTCCCGGTATTGCTACTATCGTCTCAACGCCAAGATCATGTGCTGTCTTAAGTTCTGAACCCGTATGAAAACCTTTATAGAAAGGCTATCGACAAACAGGTCAATTATCTGCACTTTATTATCGGCATCTATTTTCTGATCCAGGGAGACAGGAAGGAGATTAATTTGGGTTCTGTTTTGTCCTTGTATGTCCCGATAGCTCCTAAATTCCGCATGTTTGATTTTAATAAGGATTCTGCAGTTTTATTTAAGGTGGAGTGATAACTTAGCTATTAGTATTCATGTTTTATTTAAATAAAGAGCATTATTTCAAATAGATATCCACATCAATTATATGATTTTCTTCCGTTTTTTAATTACGGGACACACATTACCTATGTCGCCAAGCAACTTATAATCTGATCAATAATAAATTCTGGCGTGTATGTCAGGTCGAGATGTTTAACTTACCATATACTCTCAGGTAGTATTGTCTTGATCTTTTAACCCATTTTGCTGGCAAAATAATGAACCGGAACAAAAACTTTTTAACCCTGAACGTAGGCTTTAATGATTTGATTTTCTCTGAAAAGTATTTGATAATATTATGATATAGATTTCTGCAAATAGCTGTTATATATAAAAATACAGTGTTCTGGTTTAGTTTTGAGAAGGGCATATAATTCCAGCCAAAATCATTTTTAAGTATATCAAACTGCTTTTCCATATTACCACGGTGATTATAAAATTGAGCTATTTCGACTGCGTTCCATTGTGTATTATTTGTAAGTATAGCCCTGTATTCATAATGATCCTGGGTAAAAAGGTTGAGTTGGCCATCTTTTTTCGGTCTTCTTTTGACAATCAACTTATACTCATGAGCAGACTTTTTATCGTTCCTTGCTTGTCGTTGAAAAGGGCTTATGGTTATTTCTCCTATTTCCATTATCTCATTAGATGTATCTGTCATGGGCATCCATTCATTGATTTGAGGGAAGTATTTTTCGATATAACTATTCCTGGATCCAATATAAAAGTTTTTAACCTCTTTCTCCAGAAGCTTTATGATATCATACTGATAGGAAGCAGCATCTGCTCTAAAATGATCAGCTTTTTTTATCCCTTTTGATTTGAGCAGAGTGAAAATGCGTCTTAAAGTATCTGCCTGAAAGGATTTTGCATCACTGTTTCCATTGCGGTTTTCAATATATAATATCTGCTCTTCATTAAGTGTGCATACCCCAGGTTGATATCCAGGATTCCTCTTATACGTCATTTCACTGTCACTTTTCTCATTGAATATGATCGTATTATCATAATCAATAACAGTTTCATCTTTAGAAAAGGCTCCAAGTTTTTTAAGTAACTCTACATTAAGTTCCTCTAATCTTGAGTTCCGGTTATAAGTATGTTCTATTGTTCCTCTTTTGGTATAACACTGAGCGTTTATGTCAGATATCTCCTTAAGCCTTTTTAATACTGTATCAGAACTTGGTACATTAACAAATGGATTTTTTTGAAAATGTGGTTTCAGATGTATTTGCAAATCTTCAATACAATCGCCGCCACATAAATAAATACTTAATATTGAATAAATTATATCTTTCCAGTTATAAATGCTTTGATGGGCTAGTTCGGGTAGATACTTTTCGAATAAATTTCTGAAATTACCTTGTTCCAGGTATTCAAAAACAAAATTTATCCCTCCAAATGCGGATATTGTGTTACAATTTTGTACTTTCATATTTGGTATTTGTTGCAACACCAATTTAGGTGAAAATACTATTGCTGTAAAGCCTTATTTGCTAAGGTTTTACAGCTTTTTTCAACAAACACTTGCGGATTTGAGGAGCTATCGGGAGCTATCGGGACTGCGGGAAATTAATCTTTTAAGACTGCACGACCTGCAAGACCTGCACGACTCCAATCACTACTAAAGTAGTGCACACCATACTTTAGTAGGATTCTGAAAAATCACTACAATAGTATTGACCCCGGGTCGTAAATTGGATTTACTTTTGCTGTGAATCACCAATAATATAATGAAATGAATGCATCAGTTGAAAAGAAAAGAGAATACACTCTCAAACCTACTTTTGGGGATAGTTACGGCACAGGATGGAATGTAATGCTTGATAACTTCCTCAGATTACTGCTTGTCGTTTTTGTACTGGCTATCCTTACCGGGCCCATGAAAGGAATAAATTTCAATTTTGACGATCATGTTTTTAACAAGTTCTCCGGCTGGTGGGACAACGACTGGCAACATATGTTCGGGCTTGCTTCGCTGGGTGCGTTTGCAGTATTTTTCGGGATGATAGCCCTTGCTTATGCATTTCTGGCCCTGCCTGTTGTGGCCTACGGAAGCAAAATGATATTCCTGCAGGCTGTGAGAAAGGAAAAGCCCGATTTTGAATGGCTCATCAAAGGATTCTGGACCAATTACCTTAGTATAATACTGGCCAACCTGCTGGTATTCGGACTGGTTGCCGTGAGCATGTTTGCCCTGATCATACCAGGAATCATAGTAGGGTGCCGGTTAGCGTTTGTAAGTTACCTTGTCATGGATAAGAAGCTAGATCCTATCGAAGCTGTTGAATCCAGTTGGAAACTAACCAGAGGACATGGTTGGACAATATTCTTAATGGGATTTGTTTCATTCTTCATCTGGGTCTTCGGTCTGGCTATGTTACTCGTGGGAGTACTTCCTGCAACGATATGGATAAAAAGCTCGTTTGCATCACTTTACCAGTCTGTTCTCCTCGAGAAGGAAAAACCTGTTGAAGTACCGGCAGCAGCGTAAGGTATTGTCAGATCACCCCCCTGTCCATCGCCATCTTTACGAGAGCGGCAGTGTTCTTTGCATCAAACTTGATGAGCAGATTCTTACGATGGCTGTCTACAGTTGAGGTACTGATGAAGAGCTTTTCGCCTATCTCCTGATTGGTGAGACCGTCTGCGATCAGCTTAAGGATCTCAACCTCACGACGGGTAATAACAGGTTCGGAGGAACCATTTGACGGCCGGTTGCTTATAAGCTCCTGAACGCCTTTCCCGATGTATTTATTTCCGGCAAGGACTTCTTCTATACCTTTTTTTATATCATTGATATCAGATGTCTTAAGGACAAATCCATCCATTCCGGATTCAAATGATTTTTCGATTATATGACGTTGTGCAAGAGAAGTGACGGCAAGGATTTTCAATTCAGGAAGACGTGCTTTGGCCTGAAGGCAGAAGTCAATACCTGAAATATCAGGAAGGTTGATATCAAGCAAAACAATATCAAAATGATTGCTGTTAAGATACGCAAGTCCTTTGGTCCCGGTTGAGGCATGAATGCATGTTACATTCTCAAATGATTCACTTACAAGCCTGAAAAGACTCTCAGTAACTATGGGATGATCTTCTATTATCAAAACTTTTTCGGGACCGGATTCTTTCACGGAATTCATTTTCAGGAAATTATAAATTCGACTGTTATTTCCGAACCTTCGCCGGGTCGGCTGCGGAGATCGAATTTGCCGTTAAGAGCCGTTACCCTGTCACGTATATTCTGAAGCCCTTTCCCCTTGCCCTCTTTTTCAACAGCTGTGCTGTCAAATCCCTTCCCGTTATCAGATACCTGAGCAGATACTCTGTCAGGTTCGGAAAAGAGCTGGATATCTATCCTGTCAGCCCCGGAATGCTTGAGCGAGTTATTTACAAGCTCCTGGATTATCCGGTAGACAGTTAGTTCAAGTTCTTTAGTGTATCGTATCTCTTCACCAAAGAATTGCAATACAATTTTTGGAAGACCGGCCGGAGATACCTGAGAACAAAAATCCTCCAGGGCAGTTTTGAGTCCGTAATGGTTCAGCGTTTCCGGCATCAGGTTATGCGCTATCCTCCGCAGCTCGCTGATGGAAGTGTCGAGCAGTGATATTGCATGGTTGAACGAACTTACGTTCTCATGTGTGATTACAGCATTTTCTTTCATTGATGACAGATTGATTTTTATTCCTGATAACAAGCCTCCCAGACCATTGTGAAGGTCACTCGCAAGCCGTGACCTTTCAGCTTCCTCTCCCTCCATGACGGATCTGGCCGCAAGATATTGCTTCTCCTGTTCCAGCTGAAGGATCTTGTCTTCCTTTATCCGGATATTCTGGTCGGCAATAATCCGATTCTTATAGATTAGCCTTATATAATAGATAACCGAGAATCCCAGGAGCATTATTAAGGCACCAAGCAGATAGATAAGACTGTTCTTCCGTTTTTTCTCTGCAGTCAGTCTCAAAATTTCCTGCTGCTTTAACTCACTCTGGTATTTGGTTTCAAGTTCAATGATCTGCCGGGATTTTTCAGCATTATATACAGAGTCCCGGATGGTCATATATTTAATATATATATTATAGGCGTTCTTATAATCTCCTATATCATAATATGGCATTGCCAGGGCTTCATATAGATATTGAATGCCTCCAGTGAGTCGACCTGCCAGGGCAATATTCTCCGATTCCCTGAATGCTTCGATTGATCTTTTATAATCCTTTAATCTGTAGTAAGTTTTCCCAAGCGTGAATAGAACACCTTCAATGCCCTCAGGGTTATTAATTTTCCGGTAGTATTCAAGAGATTTCTGAACATATCCGAGAGCTACCTCAGGTTTCTTCATTTTGTTGTAAACTGATGCTATATCCTGGTTGACCTTCGCTACACCTCTTTCATCATGGATCAGGGAATACTGATCAATGGATCTTCGATGAAAATCCAATGCAGTATTGAAGTCAGCCATCTTTTCTTCCTCTGTGCGTTTCTCGCAGAATTCTCTTGAACTGTGGAGGGAACCAATATTATTCAGGACCCTGGCTATTCCCGGAACATCATTATAAGCCTGGTAGATATCAAGAGCTTTCTGATGGTAGTCAAGAGATTTATCAAAGACTTCCATATAATAGTACAACAGTCCCAGATTATCATTTAGACTGGCTATCCTAAGCTCATCCTTCCTGTATTCTTCGATCCGGAGACATTTTATATAACAGGCTGCAGCATCCTGGTACATTTCATGGCTCATGTAATATTCTCCAAGTTTTTGTACAGCACGGGAGATCAGGATCAGGGATTTCGACCTGACCGACAGATCAACAGCTTTTCTTATGAATAAAAGTGATGAATCGGAGTTTATGCTTTTGAATTTTGAAGCTTCTGAAATAAAGTGCATTACAAGGGTCGAATCATCCGAAAGGCGGGTATTATTCCCTTCCCGGGTATTAAATTCTTTATTCAGGATTTCAGTAATGACCTGATCGAGTGTATCATTACTCTGCCCGAAGGATAAGGACGTAAAC
>MWDJ01000047.1 GCA_002070505.1 Bacteroidetes bacterium ADurb.Bin145
TCAGCATCAATTGGCCTCAAAAGGATTAAAGCAAAAGGCTGTCTCCGGAATGTTCTGGAGTTTTTCCGACAGTATAGTCACAAACCTTGTACAGTTCATTGTAGGGTTGATTCTGGCACGATTGCTGTCGCCTTCCGAGTTTGGCCTTATTGGAATGATTGCTGTTTTCCTGGCTATTTCACAGAGTCTTGTTGACAGTAGTTTCAGCCTTGCACTGATAAGGAAGAAGGAAGCGAGTGATATTGATTTCTCAACTGCCTTCTATTTCAACATTGCGGCCGGGTTATTCTTCTTCATGGTCTTATATCTGTGCGCTCCGTATATATCATCATTCTATAATCAGCCGGAGCTTACAGAAATAACCAGAGCGGTGAGTTTAACAATCATTATCAATGCTCTGGGAATAACGCAGATAACAAGACAGATCAGGAATGTAAATTTCAGGTTGATAATGAAGTTGAATATCACCGGGGTCATCATTTCCGGATCTGTCGGTATAATATTAGCATTGAAAGGGTATGGAGTCTGGAGCCTTGTATGGAGAAGTATCACGGGAAGTGCGATTCAAACGATCCTTTACTGGGTTTTTAGCAGGTGGGTGCCCTATTTCAGGTTCAGTAAAACATCTTTCAGGGAATTATTCTCATTTGGTTCAAAGCTATTGCTTTCAGGCCTGATTGACACTATATACAAGAACATTTACCTTCTTGTTATAGGGAAATTCTTCTCTGCTGCACAATTGGGCTATTATACAAGGGCAGAGCAGTTTACGAAGGTTGCTTCCCAAAATCTGACAATAAGCATTCAACGGGTGAGCTATCCGATCCTGAGCATGGTGCAGGAGGATGATGAGCGACTGAAGTCAGGATACAGGAAACTGATACAGTCAACAATGTTCATTGCCTTTTTTCTTTTGCTTGGTCTTGCGGCAATGGCAAGACCCCTTATTTTAACCCTTATCGGAGAACAATGGTTGCCTTGCGTGGAGTATCTCCAATTGCTTTGTTTCGCTGCAATGTTATATCCGCTTCAGGAACTGAATCTGAATGTCTTGAATGTTAAAGGCCGTACAGACCTTGTGCTTCGACTTGAAGTGGTTAAGAAAACGCTTGCGGTTCCGGTAATTGCTTTGGGTGTCTTGCTTGGAATCAGGGCACTCCTTCTGGGAATGATCGGGTTATCAGTTGTTTCCAGTTTCATCAATGCCTTTTATTCTGGCCGGATGATAGGGTACACTATCAGGCAGCAGTTGTCTGATCTCATACCCTCATTTATCCTTTCAGCTTTTGTTTCAGCATTTGTTTTTATGCTATCTTGTATTCCTGGTGTTCATTATGCCCTGTTATTGCTGATCCAGATATTTGTGTTAATGATTCTGGTGATTGTTACGGGGAAGACCTTGCAGATTAACGGATATATTGAACTAAGGAACATTATTTCAGGGAAATTACCATGGCTTAAGGAGATATTATGAAATATGTTTGAATTAAATGATGTATGATACTGGTTAGACGGAAAAAACGTACAATTGTTTCCCCGTTATTATCCGAACACAGTACAAAATATTCATGAAATGATAAAGTGGGCATCGTTATTAATATGGTTTATCGCTGTTCCTGCCATTATGGCTCAACAGCATAACTATCAGGTTAGAAGGCAACTGAAAACAGAAAAGGTAAAAAAGAATCTGAAGCCTGAAATCCAGCGTCTTGATTCGGTAGTCGGTTTTTATTATGACACCCAGTCTGGTTCTCACAACCCGGTTTATTTGTTTGACTACAATTACCGTGGATGGAAGGCAAATCCTTACGAGGTTGTCAGGCTGATTCTTCCGGGGAGAACTGCTTCCAACCGGCAATTGTATACATATAACCGGGACGGGTCAGCGGCAACTTATATTTACCAGGAATGGGTTGCAGGGTCATGGAGCAATGTCATGTTCACCAGATACAATTATTCCTCTGAAGGCAACCTGATCCATGAGATGTTTTTTCGCCCCACTGAAACAGGAGACTGGGTTTCCTATCAGCAGCACTTTTATGAATATGATGAGTCGGGTAATAGGTTGAAGTATCTAAGGCAGATGAAAGAAACTGACGGCAGTTGGTATGATTTCTCCGAAAATTTCTGGATTTACGATGAAGCCGGCAGGTTATACCGGCGATTTGAGAGGAGAATAGCAGACACTGTGGTGATATGGACTGAAACCTATAATTATGGGGATGGCACTGTTCCTACGGAGCGCATACGACAGAATATTAAATATGATCCCGTTACAAAGCAGTCATTGTTGATGGACGATACAAGAGATCTTTATTATTATGACATTTTCGGGAATCCGAACCTGATAGAACAATTTAGCTGGACTAACGATGCCTGGCACTATACCGGGAAAAGGGTTCTTTATTACTCATTCAAGCCCGGCTGCTATATTACTATCTGTTATGAGGGAGAGACAATGACAGTCCGTCCGGAAAAGGCTGCATATTATCTTGAGCGGGGTGCTACACCTGGTGAGTGTTCCGGGAATGAAGCCGGCGTTGTAGACTACCAGGGAAAATCTGAGAGTTTCTCACAATCGCCTGTAATTGTATACCCTAATCCGGCTTATGATTATTTTCACGTTCAGCTATCGCCGGACCATCCATACACGACTGCCTCTCTGTACTCAATCAATGGCATGAAGATGCAGACACTTGAAGTATTGGGAATGACCAATACCATCTTTAATACAGAGGGACTGAAGTCCGGCAGGTATATTCTGCATTTGGCTGGAATCACGGCAAATAATCAGGTCATGATCATAATAAGGTAATGCTTTAACAAATGAGTCTTACCAAGATAGCAATTCTTTGTCCCTTAATTTCAGTTGATGCACCACAGCCTTTAAGATTCAGGGAGTTTATCAAATATTGGGAAAATCATTATGAGATAACAGTACTGGCTTATCAAGCTGGGGAGGAGATGTCTCTTGTTAACCGGAGCACAAAATTAAGGACATTGAATTTTACGTTGCCCGGCCGGTTCCTGATCAAGTCAAGACTGAAAAAAAAGCAGACAGGAGCAACGCCTTTACGGAAATTCAAAGCTGCCAACGCTCTTGTAAAGAGTGCGGCAAAGAGCATCAATATAAATCAGTGGTTTTTTCCAGATATTTTTATTGTTGAATACAGGAATATCAGGAAGAGGCTTGAGGAACTTATCAGTGAGACTCGTCCTGATGTTTTAATTATTTCAACATCACCGTTTACCCTGATGCTTCTTCCCAAATTCCTGAAGAAGAAATTTCCCAATCTGACGATAATTGTTGATACGGGTGATCCATTTTATGGAAATAGTTCTGACTATGCCAGAAGTCTTATTCACAGGTTGTTCTCAAAACGAATAGAGGCGTATTGCCTGTCTGCTGCCGATCTGCTTGTTGTACCGACTGATATTCTGAGAAGTCATTATCTCAAGTATTTTAACAAATTGATCTCAGGTGACAGGGTAAGGGTTATCGAGCAAGGGATTAATAATGTTTTTACTGGGATAAGTGAAATTTCTGCTAAAGAAAGGCACTATCCAGTTCAGGCTATTTATGCAGGAAGTTTTTACCGCAGACTTAGAGAACCGTTTGAACTTTATAAAGCAGTATTGCTTTTCAGAGAATCAGAAATAAGATTAAAGATCTTTGGTAATACACGGGAATTCTTTGACCCTCCCGCAGCTGATCCACGTTTTATTAAGGGAGGGCTTATTACAACAGATGAACTTGCTTCCGAGTATATGAAGTCCGACTTTATTGTTTTCATTGACAACGCATATGGAGTTCAGGTTCCGGGAAAGCTTAACGAAGTGCTTGCAGTAAAAAGGCCTCTTCTCTATATATACCAGGATGAAAAGGCTCCTTCATACCAGTTGGTGAAGGGATTGGGCGGGATTATTATGGCAAGGAATAATTCAGTATCAATAAAGGATGGAATAGAGTCAATTGCTACCGGAGAATACGTAATTTCATGGGACAGGAATACTTCAGGAATGAGATATGAGTCACTTGCCCGCAAGTACAGATTGTTAATAGATGGTTTGGAGAGGGTAAAGCCCGCTACGTAAAGATGGTTGTAGCAGTTTTTATATACCTGTTCTTTGCCCTGGCAGTTTTTCTTGTCATGCGGATGAGGCGTGACTTTATTTTTATTTTGCCACTCTTCAATGTTCTGGCGGATATTTCTTTCAGTTATTTCGAAGGCTTTTCTGCCGGATCCATTTTGCGGGCAGTAGTGTTGGCTATCTTCCTGCTCATGTTCTGGGATCAGCTTATCAAGGTTGATATTCTCAAATCCCTTTATCTATTCTTCCTGTACATAAGTCTGTTGCTTTTATTCTCAGGGGAGTTCCTGATGTCATTGAAAACTGTTGTGCAGGTGATTCTGTCGATGTCGATGTTCATAGTTGGCTACAGGTATATTACAAATTATGTCCGTTATCAGAAATTGCTCAATAATCTCACGTGGGTAATACTGGCTGGATTGCTGGCAACAGTTGTTGGATACATTTTTGACATTGGCAAGACCCTGGAATATACAGCTAATATCAATCACGAAGGCAATGAAGAGTATATCGGACTATTGGGTAGTGGCAGTTTATACGGACCTGCACTTGCGCTGGCTCTTTTGCCACTGATTACGAAGAGCAGTGAAGAAAAAATACTTCAACGACTTCTTTGGATTTTTTCTGCCGTCCTTTATATATTCATTATCCTTAACGTAAGGCGAACGGTCATTTTAATTCCCATTACAGGGTTGGTTGTTTTTATGATCTTTACAAAAGGGCATACTCTGATTCTCAGATATATGCTGTTCAGCGCTTTGCTGATTATGTTGCTTGCACCTGTCTACAGGCCTTTGCTTGAGAAGAGGTTTGAAGTAAGAGCGGAATCGGGACGTTTTGAAAAGGGATTCCTGAAGTCAGAACTACGTTATAAGGAGAATATAATTTTATTGCAGGAGGTCAAGGAATTCAAGGAACCCTTGGCAATTCTCTTTGGGATAGGGAACAATATTTTTGCAGAGCATGTCAATAACGGAAAAATAGTCAGAAGAATGTATCATTCAGATAGTGCCAAACTGGTTTATGGTACGGGTTTATTTGGTTTTGCACTCTATCTGGTAATTTATGGGCAGATGCTATATTTGATCCTGAAAATCCCAAGGGTAAAAATATTAAATGAATACCGGACCGGGGCGCTTGTCGTATGGATAATATCACTTATCGTATCATTTAATGGCAGCATAACGTTGGTTACCTTCCGGTCCCTTAGTTTTCTTTTAATAGGTACATTCCTGGGTATGGCCAATGCTGTTTATAAAAGTCATGGAGCTGTTCTTGCTGTTACGAAAAGGTAAGTTGATTGAGAAATCAACTTTCCGGGAAACAAGGAAGAAGTTCTTCGAACCCGATTGCATGGTCCTGAATGCGGGTGATTTTTTGCTGCTGATAAACGGAAAATCTCTTTCAGACAAGGATGCAGTTTATCAGGATAGTCGGGGTTTTTTGGCAGGAACAGGCACCTTCAGCTATCGTGGTAGATGCCCATATGAAAGTCTCAGCATGTTATATGCTGATCTTGACAGTGAGCTTTTTGACAGCAGGCAGTTGTTAGGGCACTATTTTATTTTCTATTTCACCGGTTCATCTTTAAAGGTACTGAGTGACGGCGCTTCGTTGGTAAAGGCATATCATGATCCGTCAGGCTCCTTTTTATCTTCCTCGTTTCTGGTCGCTTCAAGCCTTCAGGAGAGACTGACGATTAACAGGTTTGCCGTGATGGAAAACCTCTGCTCCGGAGGAATCACGGGTAATGAGACCATGGTTAATGAGATCATCCGCTTCACATGGACTTCTCAACCCATGTTCAAGGAAATTATATTTATATTTCCTGTAATATTTAGTGATTATGATGAACCACGCAGCATTTCTGAAGCCTTGGAACAACAGTCTGATTTACTCGACAGTTATTTCAAATCATTCAACCACCTTGCTGAAAAGGCGGGAACTGATATAGGACTGACCGGAGGTTATGACAGCAGACTGGTTCTTGCTTATGCACGCAGGCATTTCAGAAACTTTCAGGTTCATAGTCATTACCGGCGCATCCCGTCAACTGAGTTAGCAATTGCCAGGCAGATCGCCGAAGGTGAAGATATCCCCTTTGTTTCGCCGAAGGTAAAATATCTTGATGAGATGAACGATGAGGCAATTCATCAGGTAATGGAAGATTCATTTGTCTTTTACGACGGAAATATACGAATTCATTGTAACTGGCTTGAAGAATACAACACGCTTCAATACAGATTGGGCATATTGGGCAACCGGCGGCTGGGCATCAGCGGAATAGGTGGGGAGCAGTATCGCAATCAGGAAAGGCTTCTGGGAAAGCATTGGTCATTCAGGCAATGGCTGAAATATGATTTCCTAAAAAGGGGTCATATCAATAGAATATTGAATCACAAGACGGAAGATGAACTATTAAACAGGATAGAATCAAAAATTCTGACCTCATTGAATTTGCCGGGTAGTCTGGACCGGATGAGCCTGGCTGATCTGAAAAAAATCCAGAATGAAGTGATCATTCCTGCCTGCAGAGGAGCCAGAACAGATGCAGAGAACAGGTATACATGGTTTTTAAGCCCTTTTGCTGATCCTGCACTTTCCTTTCCGGCATACAAAATCTCCAAGTTCCTGAATTCCTGCCGTGATTTTGAAGGCAGCATGATTAAAAATTGCGACAGGGCTTTAGCCGGGTATACTACAGATTATGGTTATGACCTCATTAAAGGTGAGCCTGTTTGCAATTGTCTCATCAGCACAGCTTTTGAAAATTTTTTGCCGGCATCAGTTAAATGGACTGTCAGAAAATGGATAAAGTATCGCCGGAAGGAAGACATGATCAGAGAAAGAATCAAAACGTCACCACTGCTTCAGCAGTACGTCAATAATCTTGTATCACTCGGTTTGCCTCTCTCTGTGAATGGGCTGATTAGCAGGGATGATACTGCTCATCTGGCTGTTTCCTATGGATTTGTTCTTGAAAAACTGAAAAAACTTAAAGACCGATGAAGTATTTTAAAAGACTTCTTCTCTTTCTTAGTAATCAAAGAATCAAGATTTTACTTGACAGGAAATTAAGATTGTTAATAAAAGCCAACCAGGGATCAGGCGAAGAGGGTCCGGAAATTAGCAGGGAACTGAAAAGAAGTCATTACCTGTTATGGAAAGATTATTCACCTAGAATTAATTACGGGTGGCTTAAGTTATACACCAGAGTTTCAGGAATAGCAGATCACAGGTACATTCCAGAAAGTATTTATTATACTGACATAGAACCCAGGCTTAACAATAAGCTTTTTTCCAAGGCATGGACTGACAAGAACAATCTTAGTGTTGTAATTGGCGACTGGATAAAAACCGCAGACGTTGTTCTGAGGTGCATGGATGGCATCCTTTATTCAGCAGAAATGAAATGTCTTGGCAGTGTTTTAATTACTCAATCATTACAGGACCAGTTGGAAGGCAGCCGCCTGATCATAAAACCAACGCTTGATTCCGGGGGCGGCAAGGCTGTGAGAGTATTTACTGTTACAAAGGATGGGTTGGCAGTTCATCCTCCCCTCAAGGGTGCTGAAACCCTGCATGAGCTTATGAAAAGTTATGATGGTAATTTCATCATCCAGAAATACATTGATCAGCACCCATTCTTTGCAAGGTTTAACGGCAGTTCCATTAACACAATAAGGGTATTGACATACAGGAGCTTACGAAATGAAGAGATTGTAATACTGCATAAATTGCTGAGAATTGGCAGGCCAGGGTCAGTGGTAGACAATCAGGCATCAGGAGGTTTGGCATGCTCTATCGATAAGGAGGGAAGGCTCATGCCGTACGGCATTGACAAAAAAGGTGCAAAGTACAGTGGAACGGAGAGCCTGGAGTTTGGAAGCATCGGTATTGTGCCGTTCATCCTGGAGATTGAGCAGGCGGCGCATGAGGTGGCACGGTCATTCAGGTATTCAAGATTGCTGGGCCTCGATTTCGCCGTAAACAGTAAGGGTGAGGTGATTCTGATAGAGGTGAATGACACAAACAATGAGATAAACTTCTTTCAATTGACATCAGGGCCTCTGTTCGGAGAGTATACAGATGAGGTCGCTTCCTTGTGCCGGCACAGGCCCAGGTCCTTTATAATTGACTATATAATATGAAAAAGCTTTACCTGATCACGGATTATAAGGGATTTTTCGGATCAAAATACTTCGATGTTCCTTACAGAAGTGGGATGGACAGAGAGTTGCTCGCATCATTTTTTAAAAGCAAGGGATATGAGGTTGTTTTTTTAAAGCCTTTAATGGAGGAACTTGAACGGCAAAATCTAAGGGAGGGGGTGATTGTTTTTGCTTCTCATCAGGACCCCGGTCTCTTTTATAAGAATTATCTTGAAGACCTGGCTGTTTCCCTTGAGTTGGCAGGTTACAGGGTTTGTCCCTCATCTTATCTGATCAGGGCACATGAAAACAAGGTATTCTTTGGTATGATCAGCTATTTTATGGGTGTTCCATCTCTAAATTCAATTAAATCATCCTGGTATGGCGCTCACGAAGATTTTACTGCCATGGCAGAAGGATTGAAATATCCTGTCATTATCAAGAGCGCAGAAGGTTCAATGAGCAGAAAGGTGTTCCTAGCCACGGGTACCAAAGAGGCTAAATTGAAAACCCGGAATCTGATGCGGACACCCGACTTCTTTCTTAAGGTCCGGGATATGATAAGACAGATCAGGCATAAGGGATACACAAGAGAATCATGGAGAAGGAAAAAAATCCTTGTACAGGAGTATGTACCGGGTCTGAAAAATGATTACAAAGTTCTGGTCTACGGTAAGAAATATTATGTAATTCATAGAGGGATAAACAAAGATGATTTCAGGGCAAGCGGACAAGGGTTGCTCTCATACCGGAAAGATATTCCGCCGGCTATACTTGATTTTGCAGAAGAATGTTTTGCCATTTTTAAAGCTCCGCAGGTCTCACTTGACATAGGTTATGACGGTGAATCATGTTTTCTTTTTGAAGCTCAGTATGTTTGTTTCGGGACCTATACAATTGAGAAGTCACCTTTCTATTTTATCAGGGGAAACGGACATTGGACCTGTGTCGAGGGTAATTCCTGCTTGGAAGAGGAATATGCCCGTAGCATAGTGGAGTACATTGAGCAATGAAAGTTCTTTTTATAAGCAGCACTCATAATAAGGCTGGAAGGGGCTCTATTGTCAGAATGCAGGGGGAATCTCTTAGCCGGCAGGGAGTAGAGGTTTATTATTTTGGAATTGACAGAGGAGGCTTTGCTGGCTATATAAGTTCAATTTTTCAACTGGGAAGGAGTCTTCGCAGAAACAAGGTTGATATACTTCATGCTCATTACGGGCTTTCAGCATTGGTGGCCCTTCCATTTAAAATCAGGTTCCCCCTGGTAGTTTCATTCATGGGTGATGACATACTGGGTACAAACAATGAAGACGGGACAATCAGGAAAGGCAGCCTGCTGCTTGCCCGGTTTAATGTATTCCTGTCAAAGTGGATATTTACCCATACAATTGTCAAATCAAGGCAGATGTTTGAAAAGTTAAACCACCGTAAAGCATCAATTATTGCAAATGGGGTTAACCTGACTCTTTTCCGCCCGGCGGACAAAGCTGAAGCAAGAGCAATAATAGGTGAAGCATCAACTACAAAACTCATATTATTTTTATCAGATCCATCCAGAGTGGAGAAAAACTATAGGCTTGCCGAGAAGGCTGTTTTGCTGATAGGGGATACCGATGTAAAACTTCTGGCTGTTTACCGGCACGAGTATTTAAGTCTGGTTGATTTTTATAATGCCGCAGATGTGATTCTTCTCACCTCTTTTCACGAGGGGTCACCTAATGTCATTAAGGAAGCGATGGCCTGCAACAGGCCCATAGTATCCACTGACGTTGGTGACGTGAGGGAAATAACAGGTGATACGCAGGGATGTTGGCTATCTTCCTTTGAACCCACAGATGTCGCCAAAAAAATTGAAGCAGCCCTGATGTTTGCTGAAAAGATGAAAGAAACCAAAGGCAGGGACAGTATAATCAGACAGGGACTGGATTCGGATACGGTTGCCGTTAACATTTTGTCGGTGTACCGTTCTGTTTTGTCAGGAAAGAAAATTAACTAATAAAAGAATTATGTGCGGTATCTGTGGTATTGTAAATCTTGACACTAATATTGTCAGTCAACAACCTGTTGAAGTCATGATGCGTAGGATGAAACACCGGGGTCCGGATGATGAAGGCATTTTTCTGGAGGGCAATATCGGATTGGGCTTTGTACGACTGAGCATTATTGACCTCTCTTCCGGAGGGCACCAGCCTATGGTATCGTATGACAACAGGTACGTTATTGTTTTTAACGGGGAAATATACAACTATATTGAGATTCGGAAAGAGCTGGAGGGAAGGGGCTACAGGTTCAGAAGTTCTTCAGATACAGAAGTATTACTCATGGCATTCATTGAATGGGGGGAAAAATGTCTGGAGAAGTTTAACGGCATGTGGGTTTTTGCCATTTATGACAGGGAAAGACACTCTCTTTTCTGTGCAAGAGATCGTTTTGGAATAAAGCCATTTTATTATTTAATCGATGGAGAGAGGTTCCTATTTGCGTCTGAGATCCCTCCATTACTGGAGGTTCTTTCAACAAAGCCAAAGCCAAACTACCAGGCAATATATGATTATCTTGTATTTAACCGGACAGATCAGGATGAAAGTACTTTTTTCGTTGAGGTTAGAAAGTTGCAGCATGGCCATTATTTCAAAATGGATATTGGAAATAACAGAAGTAATGTTATTAAAAAGGGTATTGATCCGGTAAGATGGTATGACTTGAGCAGGAATCTTAAAGAACCTTTTAAGTCTGCAGATGAATTCTATAATATGTTTTTATCCTCTGTCGCCCTTCGTATGCGAAGTGATGTGCCTGTCGGGGTTTGCCTCAGCGGAGGACTTGACTCTTCCAGTATTGTCTCTGTAATTCTGAAGGATCTGGGGATAAGTGATATCAAAACATTTTCAGCACTCTATAAGCAAGGTCAGAAGGGTGATGAAACAGAATTCATTGAGGAGTACAAAGGCCAGATCGCAAACATGCATTTTATTACACCTTCATCTGAATCACTCCTTGCTGATCTTCAGCCGTTTCTCAGGGCACAAGCCGAACCCATACCCTCTACCGCACCGTATGCACAATTCAAGGTAATGGAACTGGCTCACGGAAAAGTAACGGTAACCCTTGACGGTCAGGGTGCAGATGAACTTCTTGCAGGATACCATTATTTTTTCGGACTCTATTTTAAAAATCTGTTCACTCATCTAAATTGGATCACGTTGTTCAAAGAAGCTACCTCTTATGTAAGAAACCATAGGTCATGTTATGGTTTGTTTGCATCAGCTTTCTTCATGATGCCATCCTGGCTAAAAACTATAGCAAGGGTAAAAGAAAAGGCATATCTGAATGACAGCTTTGCCAGAGAATATTCAAGAAAATCGAGAATTGCAGACTCTCTATATTCAGCCAATAATCTTCAGTCGTCTCTACTAGATCATTTTGAATATAAACTGGAACATCTGCTAAAGTGGGAAGACCGCAATTCAATGTGGTTCTCAATTGAAGCCAGGCTGCCGTTTCTGGATTACAGGCTGGTTGAAAGGACACTGTCTCTAAGTCCTGATCAGATAATACGTTCCGGTACTACTAAATATATTCTTAGGGAATCCATGAAGGGATTATTGCCGGAAAAGATAAGAATGCGTCAGGACAAGATCGGTTTCGACACACCTCAGGCAGAATGGTTCAGAAGCGATTCCCTGTTGCGCTTCGTAAGAGAGATTCTGGCGTCAGACTCATTCTTAAACCGAAGGCTAATAGACTCCTCACGAACCGGGAAGATGCTGTCGAAACATATTCGTGGTGAAAAGGATGCTTCAAAAGAAATATGGAAATGGATAATCCTTGAGCTTTGGTTCAGGGAATTCATTGATTGACTATCAGCAGGAAGCGTCATTATATACTTTAATATCAAAGAATGGAGGTTTGCAAGAACAGTGATATACCTCACGATGAATGGTGGGAATTCATTTCCGGAAGTGACAATGCGACTGCATTTCAGACGCCGGAGTTTTATCAGTTTTACAATTCAGTGCCCGGTTGTTCTGCTGATGCGACCGCCATTTATGAACGCGGAAAAATAAATGCCCTTTTGGTAATTACTAACCAGAGAACTGCTGGATTATCTGGTTTTTTCAGCAAAAGGGCGATAGCTTACGGCGGTCCTGTTTTAGGTCAGTCATCGGATGAACTACTAACTGAATTGATAATCCGGAGCACGCAATCGCTCAAAGGTAATCCTATATACCTCGAGATCCGAAACAATAACGATTACAGTGCGTACAAGCGGGCGTATTCAGGGATGGCATGGAGATATGTTCCCTATCTGAATATAAGCTTGGATTGTAAGGGAAAAACCATGGATGACATCCTGAAGGGGATGACGTATAACAGAAGGAGAGAGATAAGGCTCTCAGTTGAAGCTGGCGCTACAGTACATGAATGCACTTCTGACAATGAACTCAGGGAGTTTTATCTGATACTTTCGAATCTTTATGAAACCAGGGTAAAACTGCCTCTTCCATCATACGATTTTTTTAGATTGTTTCGCGAAAAGCAAATCGGTCCTGTCTTCATTGTCAGACATAATGAAAAAGTTATCGGAGGGAGCGTTTGTCCATGCCTGCCCGGACGATCAATCAATACATTATACTATTGCGGCTTAAGGGATTACCATAAAAGAATCTATCCTAATCATCTTGCTGTTATGGGACCCCTGGAGTACGCTGTCAGGAATAAAATTGACCTCTTAGATTTTATGGGTGCCGGACTTCCGTCAAAAAATTACGGCGTAAGGGAATACAAAAAGGAATTTGGCGGGCAGTTGAGGGAATATGGCCGATATGTTAAAATACTTAATCCTGTACTATATTATCTGGGAAAGTCAGTGTTGAGTATTAAAAAGAAATCACGGAAATGAGAATCTTGATTGACATAGGACATCCGGCACACGTATATCTTTTCAAAAATTTCTATCATGAAATGAAGAGAAGGGGTAATGATACTTTTGTAACGGTCAAAGATCTGCCGGCTGCTATCAAATTACTGGATTTATTTGGAATCCCCCACATAAATATCGGAGCAAAATCAGATAGGATTTCAGGGAAAGCCATTAATCAACTTTTATATAACCTCAGAATTCTTTCGGTTGTATGGTCAAAGCATATTGAGATCGGAGTAGGGTCTTCCCTCACACTTGCTCACGTATCAAAGATATCCAGGATGAAGTCTGTGATTTTTGACGATGATGATGATGATGTTCAGTTACTAATGACTCGCTATGGCCATCCCTTTGCCGATTATATTGTATCACCGTCGTCTCTGGAAGGGCACCGCAAAAGAAAAGATACCATATTTTACAAGGGTTATCATGAGCTTGCTTACCTGCATCCTGCAAAATTTACTCCTGATCGCAGTGTCCTGAAAGAAGCCGGACTCACAGAATCTGAGCCTTTCTTTATTTTAAGGTTTAATGCCTTCAGGGCACATCATGACAAAGATGCCGGAGGCCTAAGAATTGATCAGAAAAGAGAGTTGATTCAATACGTTCAGAAATTCGGCAGAATAATTATCACCGGAGAGAGTGAACTGGAACCTGAGTTCAGGCAGTATAGCCTGAATATATCTCCCGATAAAATACATTCTCTTTTATTTTTCTGCAAGATGTTCCTAGGGGACAGTCAGACAATGACATCAGAAGCAGCCGTTTTGGGTGTACCGGCAATAAGATGCAACACATTTGCAGGACGTATATCATACCTTGAAGAAGAAGAAAAGGTATATGGTCTCACTTATGCCTTTCATCCTATGGAGTTTGACCGGATGATGGCAAAGATTAAAGAGCTTTTAAGCACTCCGGATTTGAAGCAAAGGTGGCAGAAAAAAAGGGAAACCATGCTCAGCGAAATGATTGATGTTACAGACTTCATGGTAAACCTTGCAGAGGACATATATGCCGGTCTGCGTTAACAGGTACTTTGCCTGTTGTTTTGATGAGACGGCTGAACTGAATGTGCATTTTAGATTACCTGATTCATTGTAATCCATTAGAAAAGAATGATATGAAAGTCAGAACCCGGGACTTCACCCTTCGAAAATATAGATTGCTATTATCATGCCTTGCGGAACAGGGCTATGTCTTCCAGACTTTTGAGGATTATTTCAGATCAGTTCAGTCTCCTGCCGTCATATTGCGTCATGACGTTGACAGACTGCCAGCCAATGCATTAAAAATGGCGTTAGTGGAGAAGAATCTTGCTATCAGGGCCAGTTATCATTTCAGGTATAAAAGCCTGAGAATGGATGGGCACATTATAAAACAGATAGCATCTTATGATCATGAGATTGCTTATCATTATGAGGATATGTCTCGCCAGAAAAATCTCTTTCCCGGGGTTGAAACAGATATTACAGAAAGAATAGCGGAAGAAGCATTAAAATCATTCCTGTCCAATCTCACTCATCTCAGAAAATATTATCCGGTAAGGGTGATCTCGATGCATGGCAGTCCTTCGAAAACAATTGACAACAGGCTGTTATGGAAATACTATGATTATCATGATTTTGAAATTGTATGTGAACCATATTTTGACATTTCACATTCTGACATTCTGTACCTGACGGATACTGGCCGCATGTGGGATGGAGACAGGTATAACTTCCGGGATAAAGCTTCAGATGTAATGAATAGGGGTATAACCAACAGATTTGACGAATGGAAAGTAAAGCCGGTTCTTGGAAGTTTGATGAATATGAGTCCGGAAGCCATTGAGCTGAAGGGCAGATACAAAGTTCATACAACTGAAGAAATCATTCAGTCGGCCCGGGCCGGAGGATTGCCTTCAAAACTGATAATCAATACCCATCCGCAAAGATGGAATGACCTGGTTGTGCCATGGGTGAATCAGGCTATAGGACAATCTGTAAGAAACATCCTGAAACTTGGTATGATAAAGCTGGGAATTCGGTAGATTGAAAAACCATATGGTAAAACAGGTTGCTTTTTATCCAAAGAACTGAAATAAATTCACTTTAGGGTCAATTTCCATGCAACCATTTGCAATAATTAAGGTGTCTTGATAGTTGATTATACTACAGTTGAAGAGAAAAAATAAAGCTATGGGCACCTATCAGCTAAAAAGTTATTGCCTATCACCTCGAGTAAGTGTGGTAAGGTTTTTAGTCATAATCATTGCATCACTATGCTTTTCAGGAAATATCGTTGCACAGGCGCCGTCATGGGTGGCAACGACACCATCAACAGGAACACCAGGGCCTGTTTCTATACCTGTGAATTATGGCATTAACATGACTGGCACTGTCTACATGATCGTATTTAACTATGATTATGCAGGCACACTGACATCAACTGCCGTAAGAAATTCAGCTATCGGAGGACCCTCCGGAGCACTGGTTGCTACCGCGGTTATTCCTGTATCCACGATCAATACAGTATTGCAGCATGTATTGTCAGGTCTTCAGGCAAACCGGCTTCATTCAATTTATCTGGTGGCAGCGAATTCTTCAGGTCAACTACAGGCATCTCCGGTGAAACTATTGGCTACAACACAACCCTGCCCGAAAATTCAGCTCTTCAACTTCTTCGGGAACCAGGGAGAATGCGTTAACCTGGGAGCACGGGGGATGTGGCAGGTTTCACATCTGGGTGCGCTTCCCACAGGTATCCTGGCAGGAAGCCAGTGGACTATTGACTGGGGTGACGGATCTCCTATCTGGACTTACACCTCCGCTGCCGACGATGACCTTCCTCCTGCCCAATACCATGACTTTTCTACAACAACCAACTGCGCATATGTGGGGACATGGACGGTCAAGAACCCCTGCAATGAGATCTACGTTGCACAGGGAGTATTCGTGATTCATGGCCGTGATATCCCGGATGATGGCGACGGCCGCCTTGAAATGCAGGAGACAACCACGGGCGATGTTGACATCGTCTATGTTTGTGAAGGGAGCGAACACAACATTGTTCTTCGTGATATAAGCATATGGAACTGCCAGAATCCAACTGTTCCACCACCCCTTGACCCGAATGAATATGACAATGAGTCACCGCGTACTATTCAGTTTGTTTATGGTGAGACCCCGGCCGGGGCTGTCATGAATACAATTACAGGCAACGTT
>MWDJ01000048.1 GCA_002070505.1 Bacteroidetes bacterium ADurb.Bin145
GCCGCTCATGGCCTACCAATCACATATACAGTACGTTAGGCACAGATACTGTGTGACTGACGAACCGGAGGATTCTAAAATTCCAAGGAAGAGTATGTCACGCAAGAGGGAGTGTCATACCACAATCAGCATCAATTGGCCTCAAAAGGATTAAAGCAAAAGGCTGTCTCCGGAATGTTCTGGAGTTTTTCCGACAGTATGTCAACGCAGCTGTCGCAGTTTATTGCAGGGATTATACTGGCCAGGATACTGTCGCCTGAGGAGTTCGGGCTGATAGGGATGATTACGGTATTCGTCTCCATCAGCCAGAGTATTTCTGACGGCGGGTTTGGTGATGCGCTGATACGCAAGAAGGATGCCAGTGAAGCCGATTACTCAACGGCATTTTACTTCAATCTCATTGCCAGTGCTGTCATCTTCGCTATATTATGGCTTACCGCTCCTGCAGTAGCCGGGTTCTATGGTCGTCCCGAGTTGGTTGATATAGAGAGAGTTCTAGCGATCACTATCCTAATTAATGCATTCGGCATTGTTCAGCGAACACAGCTGACAAAAAACATAAACTTCAGGATGCATATGAAGGTGAGCCTGACTGCGTCTGTCGTATCCGGAGTGGCGGCCATCATAATGGCGCTGACGGGTTTTGGTGTATGGAGTCTTGTGTGGAGAAGCATTATCAGGAGCCTGATCAGGGCCGTTATGCTTTGGTATACCAACCGTTGGGTTCCGTTTGTCAGATTCAGTCGGGAGTCGTTTCGCTCGCTTTTCTCCTTTGGCTCAAAGCTGCTTATCTCGAATCTTATAGATACGTTATACAATAATATTTTCCTGCTCATTATCGGTAAATTCTACTCTGCCTCCCAGCTTGGTTTCTTCACCAGGGCTGATCAGTTCAGCCGGCTTGCATCGAGGAACCTGACAAATACGGTGCAGCGGGTCAGTTACCCGGTGCTGAGCCTTGTGCAGGATGAAAACACAAGACTCAGGGAGGGGTACAGGAAGCTTCTCAATGGCACTATGTATATCACTTTTTTCCTGATGTTGGGAATGACAGCAATGGCGAGACCAATGATACTGACACTTATCGGGGAAAAGTGGCTCCCTTCAGTAGAGTATCTCCAGTTGCTGTGCCTTGCGGCAGCATTATATCCCCTCCAAGTCCTTAACATGAATATCCTGAGCATAAAGGGCCGATCTGACCTGTTATTGAAACTGGAGATAGTAAAGAAACTGTTAGCAATACCCGTCATAATGCTTGGAATATTTCTGGGGATCAGGGCGTTACTCATTGGAATGGTTCTGCACTCACTTGTTTCATCTTTCCTGAATAGCTATTATTCTGGCAGGCTTATTTATTATCCGACTGCAGATCAGCTTCGTGATGTCATGCCATCGTTTCTGGTAGCATTGCTTGCATCATTATGCCTGCTCTTACTAAAGTTTATTCCCGATCTTCCACCTTATGTAGTTTTTTCGATGCAAGTTTTGATGATGCTTATCCTGGCCGTGGTGTTTGGCCGCTTTTTCAGACTGGAGGGCTATATCGAAATTAGAAATATAATAACAGAAAAGGTACCCTGGCTGGACCGGTATCTGTAGGATAGGTAATAGAATTATTTATAAGATTGCCAGGGTGAGTTACCCGTTATTTGTACTTTACAGTAAGAAAGTAAATCTGAGGAAGCTAAAAGAAGTACTGATAATCTTTAAACCAATCATAAAAGAACAAAATCGAAGCTTCTTCGTTTAAGATAATAAACACAACGATCAGAAAATGAGGAATAAAATTATAATGTTATTTTTGCTAATCCTGGCATTGCCGGCAATCGGACAGGTGGATGTCGATTGTGAGCCTGTTGTTCTTCAGAAGATTGATTCGGTTATAAATTATCTCAGGGTGGGTCAGACTGATACGTATGATCCAGTGGAGGTTTTTATATATCATTTTGACGGCGTTTCAGAATATCCGGTCATTGACAAGCTTGCCCTTCCATCAAGAGAACCGGTAAACAGGCAGAACTACCTCTTCTACGAGCCATCCTTCAAGGTAAAATATGTTTTACAGGAATGGGATGGAAATGAATTCCATGACCGGTCACGGACAAATTATTATTACAGGCCTGACAGGCGGCTTGAAAGGGAGGTGTTTTCACGTTTCGACGGCAGTCTTTGGATTCCCTATCAGCAGCATATTTACAATTATGATGATCAGAATGTAATCCGTACATACCTTAGACAGATGATGTATACACCAGGGATCTGGACTGATTTTTCATATAAGAACTATATTTATGACACCCAGGGAAGACTTATTGAGCGCAATGAGCAGAGGATTGCTGACGGAGTTATTTTCTGGGCTGATCTTTTCGAATATAACGAAGCTAACATGGTTGACGTCAGGGTCAGGCAGACATTGAAATATAACCCGCAGATCCGGACGTATGACTTGGTCAACCTTGAGAGGCGGAGATATTCATATAATAGATACGGAAACCTGGAGTCTTATCTGACAGATACATGGACCAACGGATCCTGGGTTCATGCAGGTAAGACCAGGTATTTTCGCTCTTTTATTCTTGATAAGGAAATTCCAATATGTTTCAGAGGCCGTACAATGATTGTTCCTGTCAGGGTTGCTGTCAGGCTGTTCCATGTAGGTGCAGTACCGGGAAGATGTGAATGCCTGACTGACGGTCAGGATGACGGGAATAACGTCAGGAGTAATGGTAAGAGGCGAAATAATGGCCTGACGCTCTACCCCAATCCCGCCTCGAATTCAATAAGAGTGATAATGCCTGAAGGGGTTTCCACCTACAGTGATATCAGCCTTTACGACCATAACGGCACACTTGTCAGGAGGTATCCTGTGGGTAGTCAGTCTGACGACCTTGACATTTCATCACTTGGTGCAGGTACATACTATATGGTGATAATCATTGCGGGTGAGCCACTTATGGCATCATTTATAAAAGTCAGGTAACCCAACGACTGCCAGTAGCGTACTGTTCGTCATAAGATCATATTCAAGAACAGGAGCACAACCAATACACTTTTTTGAAATCATAGACTACCTGGCTGGAGTATTTAGCATTCATGTACTTGAGCTGATACATGGTAAACCTGGTACTAGGCAGAAGCGCGAAGCAGTACGTCTGACGAAAGCGCATGGTTTAAGTCATATAATAACCGCAATCAATAAGGCAGAGGCAATCACCGATGCCATAGGAAAGTTAATAACAATGAATCCCGTTTATCCGGCAAAGGAACATGTGAGCGGATTCTTGTGGAAGAACCGGGCTTCAGAGTACGAAAAACTGATTTCATTCCTTGCAGGTGAATAGAAGAATCCGTTATACATGGCAGTTTTATTTTGTAATGGCGATCCCCGTAATTAATGCCATTGCCTCAAACACCACTGAATATTTCAGTTCGGATATACTAAATATCGGCAACCTCAGGGCGCTTATTATCGGCCTTTTTGCAGCATGGTTCATGTTTACCCGGCATCCGAACGATAGCTTATCAAGGTTTACGCTCTATTACCTGGGCTATTATTTTCTTCTCGCCCTTTTCTCCACTGACAGGTTTACATCGGGAACTCTCTACCTGAAGTTTCTCCTTGGAGTCATTATGATGCCGATAGGGTACTATTACATAAAGTCCATTGCACGGCTTGAGATACTGCTGAAGGTACTTCTGTTCACCCTGGGACTGCATATCCTCAATATTATCATCGTCAACATATTTCAACTGGGTACTTCTGATTATCTGGATGAAACCTTTTATTTCGGAGCTGGAAGGGTCAACATCACCAAGAATATTCTTATCCTGGTATTCATGCTTCCTGTGACCATGCTTTTCATTAGGAAATACAGGCGGATTGTTTTCATTCTGTACATCGTGGCCTTTCTCATTGCCATTGTTGGAATTAAACGGTCGGTGCTTATCTCAGCAGCTGCCGGAGTAGTTACATATCTCGCAGTGAAACAAAAGTTCAGCTTGCTTCTGAGGACAGCAGTAATCACCTCAGTTTCACTTTTATTAATCGTGGTTATGTTCCAGGGATTTGCCGACCTTTTTATGTCAAGATTCGAAGCCAGGGAGGAGAGGGTTGAACTGACAGAGGAGACCATTGAGACGGAGGGTCGTCTGAGTGAGACAGAGACTGTTTTCAGTGCCTGGTCAGCCGGGTCTTTCAAACATAAACTGGTTGGCTCAGAGGTTTTCAATGACAGGCTCTATTTCGATACCTCAAGGATGTTGCATACTGATTACATGATTATTCTTAACGGTTCAGGGCTTATAGGATTGTTTTTGTGGTTCTATCTTTTCTACAGGATTATTAAGGAAAAAAACAAGTATTACAGGCTGCTTCGGAACCATATCCTATTCCGGGAGATGAATGCGGTATTCTGGGTCTTGCTGGTAGTGCAGCTTGTGCTTTCAGTATCAGGAACCGTTTATGCCATTGAGCTGAGAAGCCTGATCTTCCTTTTCTGGGGTGCATTTATTGGTACAATGAAGGGGTACCTGCAGGATAAAGGCCCCGTAGTAAACTGGAGCCGATCAGTCGTCTTAACCGGAAAAAGCTGATTATGAGACTTGCGCTGGCAGGAGATATCGCTTTCAGCGGGCTGATAAGCAGCAGTAGTGAAGCCAATGGTGAAAGATTCAGGTGGTTGGAGGATATACTCTCCGGATGCGATGGACTCATTGCAAACCTTGAGGCGCCTGTGAAAGCTGACGAAAAAAACAGTTCAAAAAAAGCATTCCTGTATGCTGATCATGAGGTTACTTCAGATCTGCTCAGGAGATTAAATGTAATATGTGTCTCCCTGGCCAACAATCATATCCTCGATTGTGGCAGGGAAGGTTTGGCCAATACGATCAGGCTGCTTGACGATGCTGGCATCTACCATTCCGGCGCAGGGCTGACTGAGGAGCAGGCTGCCCCGGTTATATTCACGGTGGCAGGGAAAAGGGTGGCTTTCGCATCCTATAATCACAGTTCCACAAACCCGGGCAGAGAAGCGTATCCCGACCTCTTCCTAAACTCATTTGACCTGGCTCATGCTATGGCAGAAGTCAGAAATCTGAAGGCCAGGGCAGAGATTGTCGTTGTCAGTATACACTGGGGAACTGACTACTCATTCTTCCATGAACCATGGCAGAGGAAGACGGCAGAAAAAATAGCAGAAGAGGGTGCTGATATTATCATGGGCCATCACTCCCATACCCTACAGGCTTTTGAAATTATTGGTTCAACGCAGGTCTTCTACGGTTTGGGTAGTCTGGCTTTTGGAGACTTTGAAAAAAACGGAAAAATGTACGCACTTTTCCGAAGGACAAAGCATTCAGCGCTATTCTTTACAGACCCAAACCGCAGACTGCTGGAGGCTGTTGCAACTCACGAACTCAAAGGCAATTATATAGTAGCTGGCAGTAAGGATATCATGAAGCGAAATGATCGTCTGCTGAGACTGAACCGCATCAGGGAGAAAAACAATTATTTCTCTGCAATGCTAAGGTTCCATGAGAAGGTGCTCAGCAGGATATATGAGTATTTTTTTGGATATTATATGAATCCGCTGGCCCGGTTGTTCCAGTTTCGGAATTTCAGGAAAGTTGGCCGGTTGTTAAGGCAACAGCCATGACCCTATGAACAGGTTTATTCTATATCGTGATTTCGGGGATGATACCTCCCGGATGACAGGGAATGCTGGTTCTGGTGCTTTAGCGAAGCCCGGAGGAGCCAGTACCCAAACCGTCAGGTGCGGTGAATATGTGCTCTCCTATTATGGGAACGGATACCGGCATGAAGGTGATACCGGTATCTTCATCGGTGGCTATATTATCCCACGTAATGATGTTTTTAAACAATACTGTGGCATGAGTCAGCATGAACTTGTCTCGCACCTTTACAGCAATCACGGAAGTTCATTTACTGGTTATATCAAGGGAATATTCGTCGTAATTATCCTTAAAGCCGGATGCGTTGAGCTTTACTTTGACCGCTTCGGTCTTTTCAGGTCTTTCTATTCCTCTCAGGGGGGGCAGTTCATGGTTTCAAACACTGTCAGTCTGCTGGCCTGGGCCGGGATTGAGCTGATACCCGATAAAGCCTCCCTGTCAATGCAGGCATTGTTTCACCGGGTACCGGGGCGGTACACAGTTTACAAGGATATCTTCAAGACTATCGGAGGTGATTACTTCAAGCTGGAAGGTGGTACTATCACACATACACGTTATTATTCACCGGAATATCTGATGGGGTTGAGTCAGGCGGCCTATGATATTTCCCTGGAGGAGTTTGCTGCAGCATTCCGTAATAATGTCGTCAATCTCAATGATTTTCTAAAACCGGAGTCGACATTGATCACCCTGACGGGTGGAAAGGACAGCAGGACGATTCTTGCAGCGCTGCTTGGAGCAGGTATTAAACCTGATGCTATTACCTATGGAAACAGCCTTTCACGGGATGCCGTATATGCCTCTATTGTTGCTCATGCCGCCGGTATCAGACATACAATTACGGCTCCGCCGGATGATAGGGAGTGGTTTAAAAATGAGGCAGTCAACATTACCGGGGCAGGTAATCCTGAGATCAGCATTCACCGTAGCCATAGGCGGCATGCATTCATCGTAACAGCGGAACAGTCAGGCAGTGACTCTCTCTTTTACGCCGGTTACATGGGTGGTGAGTTGTTGATGGGGATCTATTATGACGACCTGATTTTTACCGGTTTTCTCCGGAAACTGTGGGACGGGTATACGGTGGAGGAGCTTATGGCAGAAAGACTGAGGGAATACTTCATCACCCCGGTTCAGGAACTTTTGGCAGAGGTCAGAGAGAGAGTCAGGGAACTTGCCTGTACTGACAAGGGTCTTTCACCTGAAATGAGGGAATTCCATGGGTTATTTGAGATAGGGGTGCCACACCATTCCCAGGATATAACACTCGCTTCAGAATTTTGGAATTATCCGGCTCCTGTTTTTCTGGATACAGATTTCATTGAGCTTCTTTTTCGCAGCAGGGACAGTTTTCTTTTCCGTGATGCCACAACAATGAATCCTTTCCGAAGGCATTCGTTATTCAGAATCAACATGGGCGTTCAGCATATTCTCTGCCCGGAACTTGACACTGTACCCTTCGGCAAGCGAGGAACGTACAACATCAGGGAATATCTCAGAGGACCGCTGGCATGGAGTCTGGTCAAGGGATACAGGTATCTGAATGACCGTATTAAATATCCGCCCTCCTTTTCCTACGGGAAGGAGTATGTAGACTTTCTGGCCGGAGAACTGGAAGAGGCACGTTCAGGCAGGTCGCCGGCAGGTCGTTATTATGATCTTGAAAGGGCAGTCCGGGGATTGGATGGACTTGAATTTCCCCTCCAGGAGAAGGATTTGCATAAGTATTCAGCCATTGTAGCGTTCCATATAATGTACAGGGATAAAGGATGAGAAAGAGGATTGTAATATTCCGAAATGAGGCGGCCGATGATCACCTGCCATGGGTGGAGGCTTGCAACAGGCGACAGGGTGAAGTTGAGGCGGAGGTTATTGACATTACTGCTTCTGACTGGCTGGAGAGATTCCACATGAAGAATTATGACCTGGTGTTACTTCGCCCTCCTGGCCGTACAGAGTTATTCAAGCGGCTATATGATGAAAGGGCTCATATCCTTTACAACTATGCAGGAGTACCGGTTTACCCATCGCTGAACGAAGTGCTCATTTACGAGAATAAGCGGTTCCTGAGTGACTGGCTCAACATCAATAATATACCTTATCCTCAGACACGTGTTTTCTTTGACAGGAAAGAGGCAATGGAGTATGCCGGGTCAGGGGTCAGGCTCCCGCTTGTTGCGAAGACAAATATTGGCGCATCTGGAAACGGGGTAAGATTTATCCATGATAAAAAGGAGTTGTATGATTACATCCACAATGCCTTCGGCAAGGGAGTCGGAGTAAGGACAGGCCCCAAGCTCCGTAAAGGCTCAATTGCCGGTAAGCTCATCAGGGCATTTACCATAAGGGGATTTGTGAAGAAGAGGATGGGAGAATACAGAGCATCTTACCTGAATCCGCAGCGTGGGTTTGTAATTTTCCAGGAGTTCGTGCCACATGAATTTGAATGGAGGTGTGTCAGGATAGGAGATTCGTACTTTGCCCACAAGAAATTAGCCCGTAATAACAAGTCAAGCGGTACTCTCATGAAGGGTTATGATCCTGTTCCTGTCTCCTTACTGGAATTCATCAGGGAGACAACAGAGAGAACAGGATTATCTTCGGTTTCGATTGATCTGTTCGAGCGTGACGGGCAATACCTGGTTAACGAGATACAATGCTTCTTCGGGCAGTCTGACCCTTACCAGATGCTTGTTGACTCGGTTGCTGGCCGTTACAGGTTCCTGGGTCAAAAGTGGGTCTTTGAAGCGGGTGATTTTGCGAGCAATGCCTGTTATGACCTGAGGCTTGAACATGCTCTTGGGCTTATCAGACAATGAAAATGAGACATTTGAAAATACTCTTTGTTCTTAGCGGCAATAGCCGCGATTCCGTAAAACCTGGCCGAAGTGATGTCCTGCCTGTGAAGAATCCCGTTCACCAGGCAGACACTCTCAGGACTCTTGGCCATGAGGTGGACTTCTTTTTCATAAAGGGCAGAGGATTATCAGGGTATCTCAGGTCAATTCCTCTGATCAGGAGGAAGATAAAAAACGAAGGGTATGACGTTATTCATGCCCATTACAGCCTGACGGCTTTTGCTGTCTCTCTCGCTGGAAGGCACAGGATGGTGGTTTCCCTCACCGGTAGCGATGTAATGGGTATGCCGCTGCTGCTTTATCTTACCAGATTATTCAGTCGTTTCCGCTGGGCAATGGTAATTGTAAAGACCAGAGAAATGAAAGCCCGTCTGCGGGCAGGTAAAATTCTAATCATCCCCAACGGGGTGGATACCTGCCTTTTTGCTCCGGGTGACAAAAGTAAGGCGAAGGAACAGCTTGGGCTTGCCGGCAAAAGGATAGTGCTCTTTGTAGCAGATCCCGCCAGGGAGGAAAAGAACTATTCGCTTGCCCGGGAGGCTGTTTCCAGATTGGGTCCCGATGATACGGTTTTATTGCCGGTTCATGGGATACCTCATGAAGCAATGGCCCTTTATTACAATGCGGCTGATCTTCTTTTGCTCACATCACTGTGGGAAGGGTCGGTAAACTCAGTCAAGGAGGCCATGGCCTGTAATCTGCCTGTTGTAAGCACTGATGTTGGAGATGTCCGCGAAAACACACAAGGCCTGGAGGGGTATTATATAACCTCTTTTGATACGGCTGAAATTGCTGATATGGTGGCAATGGCTCTTGACTGTAAGTGCGAGATCCGTGCGAGAGAACGTTTGTTCGAACTACAGCTTGATTCACCTTCCGTCGCCAGGAGGCTGATTGAAATGTATAATTCTGTAATTTCACAACCTGAAAGAATGGCAAAAAACGGGACGAGATTCAGCAAATATGATGACGGGTAAAAAATCAGAGTTGAAAGAGATGACATATGGCGCTGTCATTATTGAGGGTCATGTACAGGGTTTATCAAACACCCGGGCTCTCGGTGAGGCAGGTATCCCGGTAGTTGTGGTTGACATGACCAACTGCCTGGCAAGGTACTCCCGGTATTGCACCGGGTTTTTTTATTCACCCCCGTTTGACTCAGATGATCTGGCACTTTTTCTTCTTGACCTTGCCCGCAGGGAGGGGTTGGAAGGATGGTTGCTGCTCCCTTCGAATGATCATGCAGTCTATACGATTGCAAGGAACAGGGATGCGTTGGGTTCAGTATTCAAGTTGATAACACCAGGAACGGATGTCATTGACCTGATTTACAATAAGAAGAATCTACTTGATATGGCCACTGAATTGGGTGTTGCAATACCAACCACGTTTTATTTTAACCGTACAGATGAGAAAATCCCTGCTGATCTCAAGTTCCCGGTGATAACCAGGGGCCGGTTCGGGCTGTCATTCTTCAAGGCCATGAAGGCAAAGGCCCTGATGGCAGAGACGACAGAAGAACTACGGGAACAATTGAGCCATATTGACAGGGTAATTGGACCGGATAAAACCTTGACTCAGACGGTGATCTCATTTGATGGCACAAACCGGACTGTCTCATTCACGGCTTTCTGTACCGATGGCGAGATTCGTTGCTGGTGGGCCGGGAGGAAGCTGAGGGAACATCCATGGCGATTTGGTACAGCCACATATGCGGAGAGCATTGAGTGCGAGGAGTGTCTTGAATCAACAACCAGGCTTATCAGAAAGCTCAATTACTGCGGAATATGTGAGGTTGAATATATCAGGGATCCTACAGACAATAATTATAAGCTGATTGAGATTAATGCCCGCACCTGGCTGTGGGTTGGACTTGCAAAGGCATGCGGAGTGGATTATGCCCTCATGGCTTACAGGTACGTCAATGGATTGGAGAACACTTTTCCGGATGATTATGTAAAAGGTGTAAAATGGATTAACTACCTGACTGATACTTGGTTCAGCCTTGGGGCAATGTTCTCAGGCAGGATGAAGCCCGGAGAGTATTTTACATCCTTTAAAGGAAAGCGTATACCAGCGGTTTTTTCCTGGCGTGATATTATCCCTTCCTTTGCCTTAGTGTTGCTTTCGTTTTATATTGCACGTAAAAGAAGGTAAATTACTTTACTTATAATGGAACAGATAATAATAATTCTCGCATGCTTCCTGTTGTCATCCGCTATCTTTGTTTTCTGGGTGGCAAAGGGGGGCTTCAACAAGAAGTACCTTTATACTGACAACCTTTTACTGGGATCGGCCGGATCCATTCTCACCATCCTGGTTCACCGGATTCTACCCATTCCATTTTGGGTGGTGGTTCCATTTGTCAGTGGGTTCATAATACTTATCCTTTTTGTGTTACTCTTTTTCTACCGGTTTTTCAGAAATCCGTCGAGGATTATTCCTGGTGGGCCGGATGATCTGGTATCAGCTGCCGACGGTAGGGTGATATATATCAAAGAGCTGGAGGTCAATCAGATGCCTGTGACCGTTAAGAAGATGCGGATTGCTGAACTGAGTGAGATTACCAAAACAGATCTCCTGGAAAGGCCATGTTATCTTATCGGGATTGCAATGACACTTTTTGATGTGCACATGAACCGCTCACCCCTTGATGGGAAGATTACATTCATTAAGCATACGCCGGGTACGGCCATAGGGCTTAACACTCCCTCTTCTACGGTAACGAATGAGCGCAATACGGTAATTATTGAAAGGGCTGATGGAATAAAGACCGGGATAGTGCAAATTGCTGCCAGGGGTGTGAGGAGATGTATTGTGACTGCAAATGTCGGTGATCCGGTGAAGAGGGGAGAAATAATAGGCAAGATCAGGTGGGGTTCACAGCTCGATATGATACTTCCGCGCAACAGTGAGATACTGGTCAGGGAAGGCGAGCAGGTGTATGCCGGGAGAACAGTGATAGCAAAGCTTTCAGGAAATCATGACAATAGTGGCAGGAAATGAATCTGCTTTTTGATATAGGGCATCCCGGGCAGGTTCATCTGCTGAGAAATGCAATCTCGATCCTTAAATCCAGGGGGCATGAAGTGACTGTCACAGTAAAGGAGATTCCCAATGCTCAAAAGCTTCTGGATGCCTATGGTATATCATGGCTACCCCTGGGGCGCAAGTATGATTCCCTTCTCCTCAAGGGCTTTTCGCAGGCAAGGTACAACTACAGGTTATGGAAGATAGCGCAGGACAGGAAAATTGACATTGCTGTCGGATCTTCGATCACGATTGCTCACGCATCGCTCTTTCACAGGATGAAATCGATTTTGCTTGACGATGATGATGCAGCTGCTGTCAGGCTTTTTTCCCTTTTTGCCCATCCTTTTGCTGACACAGTACTTTCGCCCTCCGCACTGGCTCACCAGAGGAAACACCGCCGTGATGTTGTTTACGCAGGTACTCACGAGCTCTTTTATCTCCATCCTTCACGATTCACCCCTGATCCGTCAGTAGCTGAAAAGGCAGGAATTGATTTATCAAAACCTTATTTCATTGCGAGGTTCGTTTCAGGGAAAGCCTATCATGACAAAGGAGAAAGATGGATCACCCTGGAACAGAAACTCCGGTTTGTCAGGATGCTCGAGCATTACGGAAATGTTTATATCACCACGGAACGCACCATCGAGCCTGAGCTGGAAAAATGGCAGTTGCGCATAGCTCCGGAACTAATACATCACCTTTTAAGTTTCGCGACAATGTTTGTTGGTGACAGCCAGACAATGACATCTGAAGCAGCTATACTGGGGACCCCGGCTTTGAAATGCAATTCATTCGCACATAAGCTTTCAGTTCCAAATATGCTGGAAGACAAATATGATCTTTGTTATGCCTTTCAGCCCGAGGAGTTTATTCTGATGCTGAAAAAGGCAGAGGAACTTCTTGGGATGGCTGACCTGAAGCAACGTTGGATTAAGAAGAGGGAGCGGTTCCTTTCCGACATGATTGATCCTACTGCTTTTCTCGTCAGTTTCATTGAGAATTACCCGTCTTGCGGGCATAATCATCACAGGAAAGAGAATCTGGTTTAGCTGTTGCAACAGATGGACTTTACGCTAAGGAAATATCGGAAACTTCTTACAGCGCTGAAAGGATGCAGCATTCCGTTCACTGGCTTCAGTGATCTCCCGGAAGATGGTTACAAAAGTTTCGTTGTTTTAAGACATGATGTTGACAAAAGGCCGGAGAATGCCCTTGATATGGCCAGGGCAGAGGCTGATGAGGGGATAAGGGCAAGTTATCATTTCAGGGCACCCGGAGGTCCTCTGCCTTATCAGACAATATCGGCGATTGCAGCTTTAGGTCACGAAATTGCTTATCATTATGAAGATCTTTCGGTTGTTGCGGGGCGGAGAGCTGCCGTAAGAGGATTTGTTGATCTGTCATTGGTTGAAGCTGCTTTCAGCAGGTTTCGGATCAATCTAGCGGATTTAAGAGGAATTGCGCCGATCAGGGTGATTTCAATGCATGGCAGTCCGCTATCTGCCGTTGACAACAGGTTGTTGTGGAAGTACTATGATTACCGCTCTGAAGGAATTGTTTGCGAACCTTATTTTGATGTGGATGTGTCAGCGGTTCTCTATCTGACTGATACCGGAAGAAGTTGGAATAGTGACAGGTCAGTCATGCGTGACAGGGGACTCACGGCGGGTGAAAGAATGGCCATCGGCAGTTATGATGACTGGAAGGTCAGGCCGGTCAGGGGAAGTCTTATGGACATGACTGCAAAAGGCCTTCAGCTCAGGGGAAAGTTCAGAATAAGGAAAACAGATGAGATAATTGAAATGGCACTCTCCCGTGTTCTCCCGTCAGGAGTGATTATAAACACCCATCCGCAAAGATGGAGTGATGACATTTTGGAGTGGTTTTCTGAGCTGATATTGCAGAATTTAAAAAACCCGGTCAAGGCTTTTTTTCGAAACACTAAATATTTCGAATGATTATTTCCTCAATTCATTGATTTTTGATAAAATATATCATCGCTGATATATTATTTCCGGGGATTATTTCGTTTCTAAATAGCTACTTGTTGAATTATTGGGTTACATCAGCAGATGATGCAACCCTTTTGTATGTTTTTAATGTCTTGAAGAAAGAATATTTGAACCTGCATTGTTAAGAAAAGAGCTCCACCATGGAAATAGAAGGTTATCAAGCAAATAAGAAATCATTTGGAAAGTTCAGTACTCGAATTCTGTTAATTTTTATTCTCGGTCTACTTTCCCTGAATGTAGTGACAGGTCAGTCATACCTGATTCCGGTCAATGCTGCTGGCAACAAATATCCGATCACATTTACAGATGAGATGCAGCAAACCCTCATTATTGAGTTTGACCGGGCGGTAACTGCTGCCGGAACTTCTGCAGGCTGGACAATTACTGTCGGGGGTGCAAATGTTGTAATGGTTGGCAATCCGGTTCCTTCAGGTAATTTTCTGAGGATTTCACTTCCTTCATCCATAACCTATGCAAACAGGAACAGTGTTCTTGTATCCTATAATCCTGCTGTTGGCAGTATGTCTCTAACAGGTGGGGTGGAACCAAATTTCACAAATGTCCAGGCAGTAAACAATTACATAGCAATAGCTGCTGATTTTACAAACGGCCTCTACGGAGAGCTTCCGCCAAGTGACATTTGTTCACCTGTTCTTGATGTGCAGGTTGAGTCAAATATTATAATGAGCAGGCGTTATCGCAATAGTATACATTATGCCCTGCCCAAAATATGGATACTCTGGGAATATCCGAATGCATTTCCCCGTACCCTCGCCTTCTATACCGAGGTTGGGGGAACCGGATCAGGAATTTTCAGGTCGGTTGAAGCATATGCCGGATATCCTGACAATACCAGCAACTGTACCTGGGATGTCGGGATTTATCCTTATCTGTATAATACCGGCACACTTCAACCCAATCTGTATGTAACAGTCAATCAGGTCGTTATACAGCTGCCAAACTATAAAAGGGATAACGGAACCCCACCTCAGGGAACCGGAAATCTTGGCATTGACCCTCCGGTAGATGACCCAAGAACACTGTTCTGTGTAGGAGATGATATTACTGCATTTATTTTTGAGGATGCAACGGTTTTTGATTGTCAGCTCCCTGTAGAACCGGACCTTCCGAACATTTATGACCGTCATGTTCAGTGGGTCTATGGTACTCATACCACCGCCGGGATTCCGAATGTCTTTATTGATGTAAACGGAACCATGGTTCAGGTAACTGATAATGATGGTGTAGCGATAACTGGTACCTGGTATGTGAACCCCGACGGGACACCTAATCCCGGCGGTTATACAACGCCTTCAGGTTTTTTTGAAGGTCCTGTAATCCAATATGAGTGGGATTTCTTTACAAGGCTACTGATCACCCCGATGGCGCAAACTTACCCTATTTATCACACGGGAGATTTTGTGAATGATAAGGCCAATGACGTTTTTGATGTCACTCTTCGCAACTGGGGACCCTGCAATCCGTGGGACGGGGGTAATCCCTTCACTCATCTTGATGCTGTTACTGAATTTTCGAGGCTCCGCCTCATTGAATCGCCTCCATTACCTACAGCTCCGGATGTGTTTATATGCTTCGGCGGGTCGACCACACTCACTGCAGTCCGGAATGGCGCTCCAAATCCGGGAGTGCTTCATTGGTATGATGATGCTGCATTGACTCATGAGGTAGCTACAGGCAACACTTATACTCCTTCCGTTTCAGCTGTAAATACATATACTTATTATGTGAGGGAGATATCAGGCAACACAGGCAATTGCCCGGGTCCGGCAGAAGAGGTGGTTCTGACAATCAACCCCATACCAAACACCCCAACAGTGACCCGAACCGGTTCCGATTTTTGTTATGACGGCATTCAGTCAGTAACCCTCACGGCGGATCCAAATTCGCCCCCTGTAGTCTCTTCATATCAGTGGTACAGGAATGGAACTGCTATTTCGGGGGCAACGTCGAGTACTTTAGTCCTGTCACAAATAGCACATTCAGGAACGTATACAGTTCGGGCTTTTGGTGTTGCTCCGACTTATTGCCCGGGGCCTCTGTCAGATCCAATAAGTGTCACCATCGGCCAGCCCGCTACAGTGAATGCAGGTCCGGATCAGAATATATGCTCCAATACACCGGCTTCATTGGCCGGAACCATAGGCGGTTCTGCCTCTTCTGCCACCTGGACCACCTCAGGTACAGGCAGCTTTGGAAATGCAACCGGACTGTCTACAACATATACTCCAAGTGCTGCTGATATTTCATCAGGGAGTGTAACTCTCACATTGACAACCAATAATCCAA
>MWDJ01000049.1 GCA_002070505.1 Bacteroidetes bacterium ADurb.Bin145
TTGTCAACATAAATCCTGATCTTCCTCCAGTTGCTGTCAGAGAAGGGTATTGTCCCTAATGATACAGTATATACGCTCTCGCTTGTGTCCAGAACACCGTTACCGTCAAGGTCCTCAGTGTTAAGTACACCGTCACCAAGGGTTGAACTGCTCAGCCCGGGCCCTGAACCTACCTTTGTCGTGTTATTCCCGTCAAATGTATAACCTCTGTCCTCTGAATAACCGCTCGACGGTTCAGAATCGATATACCCGTTCCTGTTAGCGTCTTCAGTGTCGAGCTTTCCGTCGTCATCGGAATCTTCATTAACAGTACCTATATCCATGCTGAGCTGAAGATCGCCAGTCCCCCCTTCATACTTCACCCACAATTCTATATATTGAACTCCGGAAAGATCAACGGATTCCTCCGTAAGTTTTCTTGTAACAACGGAGAAACAGCTACCGGTTGTAAAATTAAAATCGAAGACCAGTGAACGCTGATTATCCAGATCCGTTATGCTGTTATCAATATGCCCTGTGGCGATATTAAACGGACCCGGCTTGACACTGTAGTCAATTTTATAAGGGGTAAATCCTGTGCCATACAGAGTTTCAGAGGAACCGGGATTCCGATAGAAGTAATAATTGAGGACTCCTCTTTGTGACTGTGCATATCCGGACGGCATTGATGAGAGTATCCAGTCCTTCTCTGAAAGCGAGACTGACAATGTATCACTGGAAGTTTCCATATTATCAATGAGCCCTTTACCGAAAGTATTTACATCCTTTATACTCCTGGCATGTTCAGCATAAAAAGTCAGTTCTGCCGGAATTTTACTCCGGCTACCGGTGATAGATCTGAAAAACTCCGTAAGCCTTTTCTGCGTAAGCTTAAGTGTTGCATCACCTTCAAAAACCAGTATCGATTCCGATTCATCCCCCACGTCAGGGACAACATCAGTTTCAGCATCTTTAGAGAGCAGCACGCTTCCTCCGATCCTGAGATCTTTGCTTACATTGTAATCACCCCTCATACCCCCGATAAATTTTCCGTCACTTCTACCGAAAGGGAGATACTCATACTTCACTTCTATCTGTGTGCTGGAACCAATAACCGGATTGTTCGGATTTGTAAAAGCAAGGTACCCGGAAGTATAATCAATGCTATAAAGAGAAGAAGAAACCTCCCTCCCGTCAATCTTTACCCTGACACTCTTTTCGATAAGATTGGAATTTGTGAGCTGAAAACTCCTGGCCTCAACCGAGTAGTCTGCTTTTATACTGTATCTTGAATAGGTGTATGAGTTTGTAAGAATTGTTTCACTGTAAATAAATGATGCAGAAGAGGCAAGGATATTCCTGAAAGGCTCCCTCAGGAAAAACTGTATTATTCCGTTTGAGTAATCCACACTGTAGGATGACAGCGACTGTTTTTCCGATTCCGGCATCACACTGTTCTCCTTCCAGAATCCAAGGGAGAGGTTTCCTGAAATAAGATTTTTTGATCCCAGGAAGTAATAAGAACGGATTTCGTAGACATCAAGATTAAGTTTGCCGTCGTTATTTTTATCCAGCGCGGAACTATAAATAAAATTTTTATTGAGATCCTCATTTATCGAATACCCGTATTTAATAAAAACAAAAATTCTCCCTGTAAATGTCCCGCCGGGATGACCGGAATCACCGGGTGAGACAGCGCATGGATCAAGAGTACCTCCACCCCTGTTATACACTGCAAAGATCCTTGCATTTTCAGGGACATCCCTTATTAGTTTAATTACACCTGTTGTATAATTAATTGTGTAATCTGTACCATTAACAAGGCGTGTGTAATATCCGTTATCAAGTGAGAGCTGTATGGCGTTGTAGTTGTTATACTGGTTCTGATCATCCATATATAATTCAAAACCGTCAGTGGATATATTAACCGGAGTGGGAGAATATGCTGACGGATTTGCAGGAGCTGAAGTAATGGTAACAAGAGAGTATATATTCGCGGCAGTAGGCATCGCGGTAACACCGTCATACCTCACAAAAGGCTCAAGCTGATAATAGGTCTTCCTTATGTACTGGTAATCCGCAAGCTTTGTATTTCCCTGCGACGAGTTCCCTCTGAAATAATCCACAGCGGTCTCACCCCTGGCGACGCTTCCGAATGCTTTGAAGAAAAAATTTTCGCGCCCCAGGGTAAAATCAATACCGAGTCCCTTTGCGTCAGTATTATCATAAACTGCAAATTTTGAATGATTGAACTTAATGTCTATTTCACCGGCATTAACCTCTCTCACAAGTTCATCGTCAGAGAGGGCTTTGTACTTCATGAGGTAATGGTTCTCCTCCCTCTTGCTGTCGTGATCTATGTATACCGTGACCCTGTCTCCGGCCTCACCCTCAACGTGAAGCTGGATAACCTGCTCCGGGAAAAAACCCTTGCTTATAACTTTTGAAACAGGCTCATCTTCATCATACTGCTTATATTTTTTATCAGTAAATCTTACTGCTCCGTATTTCAGGTTCAGGCTGGCTGTTCCGTAGGTGCTTATATTTATATCATCCCCTGAGTAGATATTGCCGCTGTCCGGGTCCCTGAGATAATTATAATTATTTTTGTCAGAGGTGTATTCATACCAGTCCCCTTTATTATAGCCGGGTTCGCGTACATCTCCTGTATCTATGAAAACACGCTCTTCCCTTTTTCTGTCAGCACCACCTGCTGAACCGGATGCTTTTTCCAGAAAATCTATAAACTTCTCCCTGTAACCGCTGTTTTCAGCTGCCTGGGAAAAATACACTGCGGATGCTGTTATTGTTATTATGGAGAGATAAATTAAATATTTTTTTGCCATTCAGCAGCTGTTTTGTTTTTTTAACTGATAATACAAAACTCTGCTGATTAGCGCAATAAAAATATTACCACATCCTGCTCATATATGGATATGGATTGATGGGGATATCGCCAAGCCGGATCTCATAATGGCAGTGGTTCCCGGTGGCATTTCCTGTCATCCCGACATAGCCTATTTTGTCACCTTTTCTCACCTTTGCCCCTTTGCCTACTGCCACGGCCCTCATGTGAGCGTAAATTGTTTCATAACCGAATTTATGCCTGACCCTCACCGCAAGGCCGTATCCGCCATTAAATGACGCAGAAACAACCTCCCCGGGGGCGGCAGCCCTTATAGGAGTACCTGCTGATGCCGCAATATCTATGCCTGTGTGAAAATCCCTACCGTGACCGAAAGGAGATCTCCTCCATCCGAAGAGAGATGAAATATGCCCCGGATTAGGGACAATTGAAGGCATATCATTAATTACCTTGCTCCTGACATCTATAAAGTTCTTTATTGTTTTTACTGTGCTGGTTGTGCTGAGGAGATCCTTCTGAACATCTTTCATGGCAAATATTTCATCAGGGACTATACGTTTATTTTTAAGAAGTTCATCCATTGTTTCTTTATCGTATTCCCTGAAGGACCAGATATCTCCAATTTCATCTGTGCCTGCGGCCAGCTGGTAGAGTTCTTCAATTTCCGGTTTAAGATCATCCATTAAATCAATTATTTCATCCGTAGCCTGCTCATATCTTATAAGGTCAGCGCGGACGTCATTATAGGAAAGGAGAAGCTTCTGCTCTTCATTTTTTATCTGTCTGTTTTTTATTACAGCATAAGATGATGTAACGAGGATAACAACAAAAAGGCTTATAAAGAAAAATATTATAAATTTGGAAATCTGAAAGTTAAAAATCTTCTTTTCGTTATGAGGGATAAACATTACTGTCATCTTCTCATGCCCTTTTTCAAGGAAACTCTTCCAGACCTTCTCCCGCTTCTTCCTGAACATGAACCAGTTCTCGTAGAACTTTCTGGATAATTTATTACGGTAATTCTGTATTCTGAATCTCATATTTTTTACTCTTCTTGTTTTCTTAATCACACATAAAGTCATTTCGAAAAAGCGATAGCGGCAGAGAAATCTCTAAACTATAGCAAATAACGAATCATTTAAACCATGTCATTGCGAACGACCAACAGGGAGTGAAGCAATCTGTTTATGACTAAAATAGATCCTTTTAACAATAAAGTGTTTATAATCTGAACAGATTGCCACGTCGCTAACGCTCCTCGCAATGACCAAAAAGATCTAATTCAATCGTTAGTTGCTATAATCATATAATTCAAAAATAAATGTGATATATACTTATCCTGAATTTGAGATTTCTCACCCGATGAATTGATGCGGGTTCGAAATGACAGCCAATAAAGTTAAAAATACCTTCTACTCTACCTTATCGGCAGATAAATTTACATTTTTATTAATATATCCATATTTAGCAAGACTTTTTCTTTCAGAAAACAAGCCCCAATACCTGGCTCACTGTCCTGGCTCCGATAATCTCACCATCAAATCCGGCGCCTCTGGCTTTTTCAACATCACCCTCTGAGACATAAATTCTCTTGAACCCTGAGAACCTGAACTCCTGCACCCTTTTTTCAATCTGCGAAACAGGGCGCAGTTCACCGGCAAGAGAAACTTCGCCTATAAACCCGCTCCCCTCCTCAACAGATTTCTCCTTGAGGCTTGATGCTATTGCTATTGCTACAGCAAGGTCGCCGGAGGTTTCACTGATATTGAATCCCCCTGATACATTTATAAACACGTCAAAATTGCCGAGTTTAAGCCCTGCGTGTTTTTCAAGCACAGCGCATATTATCAGGAGCCTGTTTATATCAAAACCGTCGGATAACCTTCTGGGATTGGAAAAGCTGGAAAAAGTTACAAGGGCCTGAACTTCAAAGAGAATCGTCCTGCTACCCTCAAAAGCTGCTGAAACTGCATTTCCGGGAGATGGTGATCTGAAGGGATTCAGGAATATCCTGTTTTTATCCTTCACCTCCTCAAGTCCCTGCTCCGTCATGCGGAACAGCCCCAGTTCATTGACAGAACCGTACCTGTTTTTAAACGCCCGCAGAACACGGAACTCCCGTGAAAAATCCCCTTCAAAGTATAAAACAGTGTCCACTATATGTTCAAGAAGTTTCGGGCCTGCGATGCTCCCCTCTTTTGTAATATGCCCTATCAGTATTACAGGAATATCATTCCTCTTTGCAAGGTCAACAAGCCTGGATGCTGATTCCCTCACCTGGCTCACTGAACCCACAATGCCCGGAAGTTCGGCGTTATACACAGTCTGAATCGAGTCAACAATGAGACACCCCGGTTTCATCTTATGTGTTAAAGAAATGATATCATCCACCTCATTATTAATGGATATATTCACTTTTGAAGGATCAATGGAAATCCTGTCCCCCCTCTGGCGTATCTGAGCAGGGGATTCCTCTCCTGAAATATAGAGAGCCCGCAGTTTCTGTGAGATCTGGAGCGCGAGTGTGGACTTCCCTATCCCCGGCTCTCCGCCAAGAAGTATGACAGAACCGGGAACAATCCCGCCTCCGCACACAAGATCGAACTCGCTGTTACCGGTAGCAATCCTCTCCAGGTTTTCCTTCCCGATTGAACTTAATGGCACTGCTGAAGGGGTACCGCTATTCTTTACCTTTACTTCCTGCGGTTTATCAATAATAGTATTCCATTCACCGCATGCTGTACATCTGCCATTCCACTTGGAAAAATCTGCTCCGCATGCCGAGCATACAAAATAATCTGTTTTTTTTGCCATAACCTACTGTTTCGGTTTGAAGAATAATTTTGACGGATCCTGCTTAAGCTGGCTGAATAGCTCCTTAGCGGACTGTGACGCGTCTTTAATATTGTAATAGATCTCTTCATCAGTCATAAGTTTTCCGAGGCTCCCGCGACCCTCCTCAAGCCTCTGGATTATCTTATTCATGTTGCTTGAAATCTCTGACATATTACGGATTGTGATGTTGATCTCCTCCCTGTTTTTTTCAGAGAGAGAGGACATGTTCCTGGTGAACCTGTTAAGCTCTTCCATAAATATCTTCATCTGCTGCGAAAAGAGCATGATTGATGCTTTAGCAGATACAACAGACTGGCGCAGGTCCCCCCTGTTCTCCTTTGTTATTTTGTTGAGGTTCTCAACAAACTGTTCTGAATTCTGGAAAATTTTAGCAAGGAGCTCGCCGCCGTTTTCTCCATGCATGAATGTCTGGAATATCAGCATCATCTGGTCAAAGCTCGGAGGGTCAACTCCATAGACTGTGTCACCATCATTAAAAAAATCCTCCACATTCTGGGACGGAGGCACAAATACATTAATATATTTTGATCCGATTATACCTTTTGTAAAAATTGCAAAACTTGTGTCCTTTATAAGCCTGAATTTATTGTCTATCCAGACAACAACAACTGTCTTTTCGTCAGATTGTTTTATTTCAACAACCTGGCCTATCTGAATACCTCCTGCTATACTCACAGGTGCCCCGACTTTCAGATCATTCAGAAAACCGAAATATATGTTTAAATGGTACCCTGAACTTGCCACATTAATTTTTGCAAGAAGAGCCACAAGTCCGATGAAAATCGTAAAACTGAGTGTAATCATAAGCCCGACTTTTGCTTCATTGTTAAGCTTCATCAGAACCTCCGGCGCAGAAATAACTTATCCTGCAATTATCATATCTGAATAGAATTTAATCAAATAAAAAAAATCGGTGAGAAAATATGAAGTTTTTTAAAGGTTAAGGGTAAGAGGGGGGTTCACCCTTCGAGTTTAAAGCGCACAGGGAGGAGGATACGGCATTTCACAGGTTCTCTGCTGCTGTTTTTGGCAGGGTAAAACCTGATTCTTTTCGCCCAATCAATTACAGCCATATCAAAATCTTTACCGAGGGACCTGGCAATTTTCCCGTAAACAACATCACCATTCTCGTTTATCCCCAGTTCAATTGCCACTACACCTTCAATTCCGGCTTTCCGCATTGAATCAGGGTATGGAGGAGTCCTTGAGAAAAGAGGCCTCGGGGGAGTTGATTGATTGTCCAGTTCATTAAAGTCAGGGCTGTCTGAACCGAAAGTTAAAGGTTTATCTTCTGTAAGTTCTTCAATCTTTGATTCTGAAGATTCTGAACTTTCAACGATCTCCGCGATCTGCTTCGGTTCTGAAAGACGGAGTTCAACCATTTCCATAGTTTCTTCGACATTAAATTCATCAATATCTGATGATTCACTCCAGTGCACAATGAAGAGCATTGATAATAAAAATAATAAAGATAACAGGGCCCACCCCATGTCAGGGTGGTGCCTGAAATAAATTTTGATTTTTTCTGATGGAAATACTGATACTCTATTCATTATGTTTTTTCGTTAAAAGCACAATATTATATACTCCCGAATCTCTCAGAAGTTCCATTACCCTGTTGACTTTACTGAAAGAGATCCCTTTTTCAGCACCGATAAGTCCCTTTACATCAGGATTATCTATGGCCCTGTACCTGGCCAGTTCCATCAGGTCATCTTCAGACTTCTTCTCCCCTCGCAGATAAATGTCTCCACTGCTGTTGATCCATACATGAAAGAACTTGTATGAACCACCGGCAGATGTTTCTGTTTCCGGGAGGTTTACCGGTATACTCCTGTCCATATCAATGGTGCTGGTCAGTATAAAAAAGATCAGGAGGATAAAAGCGATGTCAGCCATTGAAGTGAGCGGAAGAATTCCTCTTAATGTATGCCTGCGATTAATCATAAAGACTTAAATCATCCTCACAGAAAATTTTGTTTCACCTGAAGCTTTTACAGCATCAATCAGTATTACAGCTTTTTCATATGGGAGCTCACCTGAAATTTTTAGAAGCACGGTTTTACCTGAATTATCAAGGTTCCATTTTGAGAGTTCTTCTTTAATTTCAGGCATTTCTTTTTTTTTATCTTTCAGATAGAGGAACCCGTCTTTCCTGAATTCAACAGTCAGAATTTTATCAGCAGATATAAAGACCGGCGGTTTATTCCTGTCAGGCATAGATACATGAAGCCCGTCCTTCATAAGAAATATCGAAGTGACAAGAAAAAATATAATCAGAAGGAACGCTATATCCGACATCGATGAAAGCGTAATCTCCGCAGTGGCCCTGATGTTTCTTTTAATCTTAGCCATTTTCACCTAACATCTTTTCAGCAATGTCAGATGATATCCGTTCAATATCCGCAACAAAGGTCTCTATCCGGTGAACGAAAAAATTATAGAAAGCAAGTACCGGTATTGCAACAATGAGCCCTGCCTCTGTTGTGATTAGGGCCTCGTAAATACCCCCCGCAACAAGACGGGCGCTCACCTGGTCTGCTGCAGCAATACTCTGGAATGCTGTAATCATACCTGATACAGTTCCGAGAAAACCTATGAGCGGAGCGATATTTCCTATTGCTGAAAGAACACTTAATCCCTTCTCAAGAGATGCAACTTCAATTGAGCCTGCGGCACTTATCCCCTTCTCCACATGATCAAGGCCCAGTTTCCGGAGATTCAGCCCTTTCAATAGCACGCGGGAAATTACCATCTCCTTTTCTCTGCAGATTGTTATAACATCATCAATGCATCCGCTATCAAGAGCCTGATTAATCTCTTCAAGAAATTCCGCAGGTTTTAATTTTGCTTTTTTATAAAATAAAAACCGTTCGATAATAAGTCCCATTGCCAGGGCAGCGGCGAGGAGTATAGGCCACATGAAAAGTCCGCCGCGTTTGAACCAGTCGTAGAGAAAAACGTCTTTTACATCATCAGCTGATATTTCCTGTTTGTTCCCTTTAACTGCATCACCGGTAACATCTTGAGATACAGCCTGTTCTGTTTTCTCAATTTCCGGTTTCCCAACACCCTGAGCATAAGCCGCTGTTCTCCCGTAAAACGCTGTTACGCATAAAATGATTATTGAAACAACAGTTATCAGCGATATTGATTTAGCAATTGATTGATTCATTTTCAACTTCCATAAGATCTTTATTATTTTTGGAAATATTTGTCTGATAAAAATACCACCCCATTATGGCTATAACTATGAAAAACCCCGGAAACAGTATAAAGAGGCCGGGATCGTTTATTACGAGAAAAAAAAGCTGCGGTTTCACATCTGCACTCTTTTGTGAATAGTGAAACTTCTGTTCTTTATTACAGTTATCATCTGCCGGATCTGGAATAACTATTCTATCCTGCTTCTTTTTTTCCATATCGAGAATAATTATGTTACCATTAATCAGCAGCGGTTCCATAAAAGCGACTTTATGCGAAGTAATAAGTCCATTATTTTCAACGGAAATTTCAACATGAGTCTGCTTTATTCTCTGTCTTAATAACGAAGAGTCCGGAAAGTATTCATAATCAAGCGAATTAACTGAGATATTACCCATACCGGCGATTTCTACTTTTCCACCTTCTGCCACAGGAATTTTCTGCTGACTGACCGCTGTAAAACTGAGGAAGTGCCCGGCAAGCATGAACATAAAAAGAATATGAATAATAGAAGGGGAGATTAAAACCAGAAATCTTTTCAGCCCTATAATCTTTCTCCGGGGGAGAAGAACCATGACCCTGTTAACAGTACATGCGAACGTATTTATCCCCAACAGGATAAAGATAACAAACATTACAGGTATCCACCATGTTACAGATATGTATTCCATACCCTTTGTTGAAAACCATTTAACAAGAGGTTCACCATTAATCGAGTAGATAAGAGTGTACTCCATTGCTGCATAAATGGAGCCTATCCACATTATGACACCTGCTGAGAGAATAAGCCAGAAGGCAAACCTGAGATCACCAGCGAACTGAATAACTCTTTTCATAATCAACCCCCAATCCTCGGGAAACCCATCTCCTTTAGATGAGACCCGAAGGTGCAGAGAGCAACAACAACAGCACCGGAAGCAGCATATAACATTTTCCGGAGGTCGGTCCACCCCTTAAGAAAACGGATATGAAGATATGCCGCGTAGTAGCACCAGATCACTGCAGACTGGAAATGCCTTGCTCCCCACCTGAACGGGGAACCCCACCCCAGAAAAGCCCATACCGCACCTGTAACCTGAGAAATACTGAAGAAGACAAATCCCCAGACAAGAAGTGAATGGTAATCTGCCGTCTTTCTCTTCTTCACAATTGAAAGCGCGGCATACCATCCACCGAGATAAAAGCATGCATGACCGAAAGGTTCCGTTATAAAAAAGAGATCAGCCCATATTGTAAGTTTATTCGGGGTCGGAGGGATTATACCCTTCGGATAAAAAGCGGCAAAAAGAGAAAAACAGAACAGCGGTATCACTGCTGTCAAAATATCTTCTTTATCTTCAGAATAAGCAGATAGAAAAAGAACAATAAAACCCATTACCCAGGGCATGAAGAAAACTCCCTCAAATATACCGTATGTTGTAAAGAAACCGGAGAGCCCCCCTCTTAAAGCAATAAAAGCTGTGTATACAATAAACCCTGCTGATATTGAAAATACAGCCCCCCTCTTCTTTTGCATAATCATAAAAAAAACAGCGGCAGCATAAAAAAACACTGCCGCATATATCAAGTACACCAACTCTTTCATGTCAGAATACCGTTTTCCTGTTATTTAATATCATCAACTTTATCAATCATAACTATATGAGTGAGTCCCCATATCTCCCTGTCCACATAATAGTCCCGAACAGGAGCTATGCTCATCCCTCCTCTTGCTAAGGAACCTTCAAATTCAGTCATGATCATCATATCTTTCCCTGCATCTGTGCTGAATATCTCCCTTCCTGAGAAAAGCGATCTGTAGCCGTCACATGCAACAAAGAGAAAGTAATTACTCTCACCCGCACCGGGGAAGTTTTTTCTGAGTACAGATCGCAGGTTGAAGCCCTTAGCTGAAGAGATCCCCTTATAACCCTGGCCATGCCCTGTGCGCAGCCAGTTTTCAGCAGATACTGGATCGGTCCCCTGAAGATTCAGAGGCAGGATCCTTTTTTTATAAACAGTGTTAACTGAATGGGCATAACATTTAAATCCTGCCAGCATCTCAGGGAGTATGCTGTTATCCACATTAACATCTCTAAGTACAATCTTCTTAACATCATCAAGGTACCGCCCTGTGTCTTTATCGCCGGGGCAAACAAGGCGGAGACCTGTTACGTCATCTTTATGTTTATTAAGAGTATACGGCTTTTCAGCAGTAGCTTTAGTAGCAACGAGCTCCTTTCTGCTGTATGCAAGAATTACAGGGCGTGTGTCATCAGTCATTGTGAGTTCGCCGTAACTGAAGTGCGATTGCTTCCCTGACGATGAAATGAACGTAACAACCATATCGAGGGGCCTGTCAAAAGCGGCATCTTCCGGTTTTTCCGGCGCTATACCTTCAAGTATGTGGAGAACCGGTATGCCGGTATATCTGTATGTACCTTCAAACTTTCCGTCAGAGGCTACCTCCATTGTACGGAGATAAACCGATGCAAATGCGTTGAGTGAATCTTCATCGAATTTATAAACACGCTTTGTGTTCCCTGACACTTCTAGAGATACATCTTTTTTAAGATCCTGCTTCACGGCTAAAGGTGTTGCGCCTGTAACTGCCATTATTTTGTAATAGTTTTTGTAGGAGGAACAGGCATAGCCGAAACTGATAATTGCAATAATTGCAGCGGCTATCATTACTATATATTTTTTATTCATATTAACCTCATGATGAAAAAATGAGCGGGCGGCATAAACCACCCAAATATTGCCTGTCAGAATTCCGCGCTGCCGCCGATATAGAACATTCTTCCCGGGCCGGGATTGAACGGATCAGCGTTGTAGTCATCAAAAATGTTTTTGCATAATACATAAAATTCGAATTTTTCCATGATCTTCTGAGAAAGTTTTACGTTAAACATGTAGGGATTGTGAAGTTCAACTTCTTTAAAGTATTCAGTAGAATACGGTGTGGCAACTCCGGTTATAGGAGCAGATTTCATAGCATACATTATCTGATTTCTTGTATGCTGGCCATAAACATTCACTGAAGTATCAGTAATGAAGTCGAAACGAAGATCAAGTGCAAACATATGCTCAGGTGTACTTTCAAGCTTGTCACCTTTGTTTATATCACTATCCGTTATATTAGTATCTATCCTGGCGTGCACATAGGTATAGGACAGTGAAGATGATATATCAACTATCCCCCCTACCCTCTTAGCTTTTGATGAAATTGTTGCTTCAACGCCCTGTGATGTTACACCATCAATATTGGTATAAATATCATCTCCAAAATCATCACTATAAACTTCTTCAATCTTATCATCAAATTTACTATAGAAATAATCAGCTCTGAAATTTATTAATTCACCCGCTGGAGTTATTTCAAAACCTAAATTTCCATTATATGATCTTTCAGGCTTTATTTCTTTATCAGATAAACTATCTTCTATATCAGAATATGCGGATAGAGTTGGAAACTTTGTTTTTGAAGAGGCTGCTGCTCGAAGCTTTAGAACATCTTCAACAGTATTCCATACTACAGCTACAACAGGATTAAATGAATCCCTTGTGCCGCAGAGCATGGAATCTTCTTTCGCCTTATAGGCATTGGAATATTCAGTATCTGATATCCTGTCTTTATTATCAGTAAAATCCTGAGCATCATATGAAATACCAACTGTAATCTCAATTCTTTTATTCAGATTAATTTCATCTTCGACTGCAAAGGTAATAAAATCAGCCGCGAGATACTTTGTTTTATATTTATCTCCACCATGAACAGCCCAGATATCAGGAGAGAGGGCTTGTGACATTGCCTTTTCCTCCTCTGTATGACTGTCACTTCTATATGTTAATGCAAAATTTAGCTTATTCCAGTCAGCTATCTTAACACTGGGATAAACATTTACACCATAAGACTGTTCTGTCCAGATACTATGATAAGGATTTGTACTGCTTGCATCTATTGAAGGCGGGAACATATATATTGAATGATCCTGTATCGCATACCCTTCAAGATCGGTATACTGCTTATAATAGAAAATATTTGCCTTAACTGTTAGATTTCCGAATTCACCATTAAAATATGGTGATACAGTAAAATCATATTTTTCCGGCCAATAGAATGCCCTATTCTGAAAAACGTCCCTATTAGGTTTGGTTGGCATATTAAACTGATGCCCTTGGGGACTGCTCCATTCATTAGTATCATCATAATAAGAGCTCATGCAATTTGCTTTAAAAGTATTTGATTTCTGTTCATTGTGATTATAGCTTGAGGAAATTCCTGCCTCAATTTTCTCAGTAAAATTATAGCCGATCTTTCCAGCAACCTGATATTTCGTGAACTCGGTATGATTCCATAATCCAGTATCATTAACATAATCATCTTTAGCCTGAAGAGTTACCGTATCATACGTATAACCATAAAGGTCATACCTAACAAGTTTATCGAACCACTTTCTTCTTTCATTTTTATCAAGCTTTTCAGAAACCTCATAACCACCTGAATTAATAACAGACCCTGTAATCCAGTAATATGCATCTCCTATTGGAGAACCATTGGCAACATTAAGCATATAGTTTTCATGCTGACCATATTCGGCATTAACCTGTGTAAACATCTGCTCAGGTTTTTTTGTTACCACATTTATTGATCCTATTGCACCGTTTGCGCCGTAAAGTGCAGAAGCAACACCACGGTTAACCACTATTTTTGATACGTTAACTACAGGTATCTGTGAAATATCAAATGTTGCTTCGTATACATCATTAATTGGAATTCCATCAACAAGAACAACAACCTTATCCTGGTCAAAACCCCTTAATGAAAAGTTGGTATTACCTTTTGCAGCAGTTGTTACCTGAATGCCCGGGACCATCTTTAATGAATCACCAAGGGTTTTTTCATTTCTTGCCTTAATGTCTTCTGATGTTATCTCAGTAGTTGTTGAGGCATCCTCAATATTTGCAATCGCCCTGTCCTTAACAACAATCTCCCCCATTTCAAATGTCTTTGTAGGGGCTTTCTTTTTCTGATCTGCTTTCTCTGAAACTTTTTCTGAGGCGGTATCAGTATTCACTGCTTCCTGTGAATACAAACCTGATGTGGTGAGAATAAAAACAAATGCAATTAATAGAACCAGCTGTCTTTTCACACTGTCCTCCTTCGTTTTTTTAGTAGTTTGTCAGGCAAAGGTTTTTTATTTATTTTTTCAGATCGGGACTCAGGACCTGTATCCCCTCTGCATCCTGAAGGCATTTATTAATACCGTCCCTCAGGTTTCAGGCAGTTTATTCTGCCAGTTTTGACATTATATCTCGTGTTAAAAAAAACATAGAACGTCAATTATTAATTGTTATTTTTTGTAACTTTTTTCAGTAATAAATATTTTTATTACTAAATATCTTTTTTTATTACAATAAAATTTAATTTAAGAGTTGTGTATTGAATATTTTTTGTCAAGAAAGATACATTTGACATTCCGATAATATTCAT
>MWDJ01000050.1 GCA_002070505.1 Bacteroidetes bacterium ADurb.Bin145
CTGGGGCTGGAGAAGGTCCCAAGGGTTCGGCTGTTCGCCGATTAAAGTGGCACGCGAGCTGGGTTCAGAACGTCGTGAGACAGTTCGGTCCCTATCTGTTGTGGGCGTTGGAGATTTGAAAGAACCTGACACTAGTACGAGAGGACCGTGTTGGACAGACCTCTAGTGTACCTGTTGTGGCGCCAGCTGCAGTGCAGGGTAGCTATGTCTGGAAGAGATAAGCACTGAAAGCATCTAAGTGCGAAGCTCGTCTTAAGATGAGATCTCCCTTAAGGGTCGTTGAAGACGACAACGTTGATAGGCTGCAGGTGTAAAGACGGTGACGTCAAAGCTGAGCAGTACTAATTACCCGTGAGCTTTCAGGGTGCGTTTTATTAGCTTTTTGGCCTCTATGTCAATAATATTGAAAGACAGAAGACGGAAGCCGGAAGACAGAAGTAAGAAGAAAAACTCTTCGGACTTCAGACTTCAGACTCCTGACTTCAGAAGATCTTAAGGTGACTATAGCGACGGGGTTCCACCTCTTCCCATTCCGAACAGAGAAGTTAAGCCCGCCAGCGCCGATGGTACTGCATTCGTGGGAGAGTAGGTCGTCGCCGACTTTAAAATGAAGGGTGTCTCAAAAGGACACCCTTCTTTTTGTTGATAACAGGAAAAAAGGCCGTCTCAATAACGTTTTGAGACGGCCTCTTTTATTTGCAAATGACAAAATCCATGAACATTGCCGGTATAAGCCTGGCAATGCGGGATCCTGTTCTAATTTTTTTACTTCTTGGTGTTAATTATAATCACTCCGTCATAATCCTCTTTCGTATATATCCGCATCGATTCCTTATCCTTTAATACAGTAATATTATCTATTTTCGACGGATCCAGTGACTGAAGAGCTTCTTTATCTCTTTTTTCCCCATCAATTATATAAAGAGTATTTTCCGGCACCGAACTATTACTTCTACTTCTGATTACCACTCCCGGTTCCGAAGCAGCTTTATTGCCGGTGTAGCTTTTTGTCCTGACAATTATAAGATTATCTGCCTTATGGACATCGACGGAACTTATTTCTCCGGGATCAAGGTCATCGATATTTTTCTTGTAAACACCATCTACTACATATACCGGACTTTCAGCGGAACTGTCTTTGGATTCACCATATCCAACAACAACTACATCATTCATCTTTGATGGGGATTTACCATATCCCACAACCTTCACATCATCCATCTTTGATGCTTCCGTAGTACGCCTTACCCTGATTTTAGCTTTGGCAGAGGTATCTTTCTGAACAAGTGGTTCATTAACGACTATCGATTCGGGTTTAAGGATGGTGAATCCGCCTGGGTCGGAGGCTTTTATCTCCGGTGCAAAAAAACCATTCAATACTGAAACCACCATAAACATTAACAGAGTGAGGGGGAATATGACAGATATCCTGCCGATACCCTCCTTTTTTTGTTTGAAATTTGTCATCATGATCATTCGTTTTTTAAGAAGTTTATTATTAAAATCCGAGGAGAGGCAGATGAGTTTCTCCTCCGCTACCTGGTTAATAAGAAGCGCCTGGTACCTGATCCTGTCTATCCCGGCACCCAGCGTCCCTTCATCTGCAAGGTATTCATGAACAAGATGCATAGATCTCCTTATCATCCAGACAAAGGGATTGAACCACATTACGGCCGCTAAGAGTTCAATAAGCAGATTGTCAAATGAGTGATATTGTGAAGCATGAATACTTTCGTGGATAATGATGCTTTCCCTTTCTGCACTGTCAGTCAGAGCTTCAGGGATAAACACAAGATTAAAGAAGGAAAAAGGGGTTTGGATCCTGCTGTTGCTTAATACGATAAGCGATCCGGTCCTGACTCTTACAGATATTGAATAAAGGAACAATATCCTGATCAACTGCGATAACAGAAGCAGGATTAAGACACTGGTAATAATAAGGTAAACCTCCGGGAGATATCCAACGATTGAAGACAGAAATCCGGGTTCATCTGATTGCAGGGTGGAATAACTTAATCCCTCTGATCCTGAGATGCCGGAAAAAGGAATGTCAACCGTCGTTTCCCGAAAGTCCGGCAGGGCCAGGCTGAAACGACTGAGTGGCAGGACAAGCGACAGTACAACTGATGATATTATAAATAGCCTCTGCCTGCTGAAGTCAGTTCCATTTTTGAATAATATCCTGAACACCATATATGATATGGCAAGGCATATGCCCGCTGTTAATATGTATTGAATGGAATCCATATCTACTTCCTTTTCTTTTCAATTTCTGACTCGACCATCTGCCTTAACTCCTCCAGCTCGTTGATACTGATACTCCTGTTCTTTATAAAAGGGGATACCATCTGGTGAAGCGATCCGTTAAAAAGACCTGTGAAAGCCTCCTTTACAACATGATTGGCATATTCTTCCCTGGAGACCAGAGGGTAATAGACATGCGTCTTCCCATAAGTCCTGTGACCAACATATCCTTTCCCCTCAAGCACCTTGATCACGGTTGCGATTGTGTTATACGCCGGCTTTGGTTCGGGAAAATTGTCAAGAACATCGGCGACAGCGCCGTTCCCTATCTCCCATATTACCTTGAGAACTTCTTCCTGGGCTTTTGTTATCTCTTTCATAGCTGTAAAATTTCATTCAAATATACTACATTATTTAAATAATTACTATAAATGTAGTAAATATTTCAAAAAAAATAAGAAATGAGGGATCTCATGAATTCATCAGGGAATTGATATAAATAAAAGTATACTTTTAAAATTCCCTGTTTAAGTGATATAACTAAAAAAGAAAAAGGTGTCCTTTTAAGACACCCTCAATTATGTAGTAAAAGACTATTAATAGAACTTATATCTTTTATCAACAATATTCGCTGATCTCCTCAGAGCTTCGTAAGCTTCATAAGTGCCTCTCATCTGATATGTGGCAAGAAGTCTGTCCTTTAACAGTTTCATATCCTCAACAGAAGGAGTAGTGATTGAATTCACATATATCATGTAAACACCATTATTGCCTTTTACAGGTCCGGCTACAACACCTTGTTTGGCAGAAGAAGCAGCAGAAATGAGAGACGGTTCAGAACCGATATTGGGAATTGAATATGATCTGAAATTGATCTGGCTTGCTTCTTCCACAACCAGTCCCATATCCCTTGCTATATCATCAAGTGTTTTTCCTCCTGTGTTTTCCTTTTCAAACTGTGCAATAATGATCTCAGCTTTCTTATCCCTGATAAGGGCAAAACGCACATCATTTTCCACATCCTTAAGAGGAGCTATACCTTCCTCCTGCGCTCTGGTACAGTAGGCAACAACATAAGTATCGCCTATCTCGAATACCGCCTGCTGGTTGACATCAAGAATGATTTTCCCTGGCTCAGCAGAGAATAATGCAATAATAAGTGATCTTGGACTATCAAGCCCCGGAAGTGTTTTCTGGGAAGGAGTGACATCATTTGCTACTCTTTTGTTCATTTTAAGTGAAGCTATTGAGCTGTTGAACTGTTCATAGGTACTGTTACTGCCTGCGAACTGGCTGGCCTCACTATATACTCTTTGATTTGTTGCCGAACTTGCAATTATCTTACGGTCAACAATACCTATATTATATTTGCGTACATCTTTCGATTTCTCTAGAACTTCAATGATATGAACGCCATAGGTTGTTTCAGCAGTAATGATTTCACCTTTCTTTGCTGTAAAGCATGCATTGTTGAAAGGGACCACCATCGTTCCTTCGGGGAACCAGCCAAGATCACCTCCGACCTGTGCCGAACCCTGATCATCAGAATTTGCCATTGCAATAACATCAAATGAAACCCCTGTCTTAATGAGTTTTACAAGACTGTCGGCAATAGTTCTTGCTTTATCCAGAGAGCGTGTCTGGCCTGCTGAAATCAGAATATGGCGTGCATGCACTGAATCAGGTCTGTTTGCTGCATCAATGAGCTTTGCAATCTTGAATGCGCCATCTTCCTGATAGGGGCCGAAGACCGTTGCTTTATCCTCGGATTTAACAAAGTCCCGAAGGTTATCTGAAATACTTGCCAGTGGTTCATAGAAACCCGTATACCTTGTATCGGCAGTAAGATTTATAAATTCAGCGGGATCAGGTGCGGCAGCGAACTCTCCCTTTGTCCGTGTGATCCATTCTTCAGCAGTTTTGGTATCCTCTTCGGATGGTACAACCTCGAATGTAACATACTCAATATCCCTTAAAGCTGTTCTTTTGTAGCTGTTCTTATGACTATTATAATATACTTCCAGATCGCTCTGAAGAATTTTAACAGCGGAATCCGGGACTGATGCGTAGTTCTTCATGACATAACTGAAATCAACAGTGTTGTTATTCAGTGCATTATCAAATTCAGCCTGTTTGGAAGTCACATATAATCCTTTGGAAACTAAATTATTATATTTAGTATTCATTCTGTCATTTACAATTTCGTCCTCGAAGAACAGCCAGTATTTCTTTGCAGTCTCGTCGACATCTATCTGTTTCAGAAAATTCACAAGGAAGGATTTGTTGAACACTCCGGTATTCTGATCAGTGAATAACTGCATGACTATGGGATGAGGGTTATTACCAAGGACAAGTTCATCAACCTCTTCGCTGCTTACTCCAATACCGAGTTTTTTATACTGGTTGTCCTGTATTTTTTCCCTTACCATCTGCTGCCATACCTGCTCCCTGATTGATTCGTAGGTTGATTCATCAATTTTGGATGTACCTGACAATTTATAGATCTCAACAAGGCTCTGGACTCTTTCTTCAAAATCCTGATAAGAGATATATTCACCGGCAATCTCACCCAGTTCATAGTACTTTCTTATCTTTCTGTTCTGATTCCTGCCATTTCCGAAAAAATCGCTGATAACGAACAGGAAAAGTGAGAAACCAATTATACCGGCTACAAAAACACCTGCTTTTTCTCTTAAAAACTGAATAGCTGACATCGAGTATGCTGATTTAGATTTACTTTAATAATAACTTTTTAGAATTCAGGCGACAAATATAACAAAAATCATTAATAAAACTGATGAACAGGTTGCCAGGGAAAAATAGGTCAGGAAAGCTATTATTATAATGTATTCTTTTTTGTTGTCTTAGGGTATCTTCTTAGAAAATGCATAAAAATTCAGGATTATGAGTAATTATTCAGGGGTGATTATCAAGAAATATATGTTTTTAATAAAAATTATCTTAAAAAAATAGGGGGTATATCAAAAAATATATATTTTTGGCAAAAAAATTAACTATGGCAGAATTAAGATTTAGTGCATTAAAAGAAGTATTCAACAGAGAACCTGTAAGAATTGAGACATCCTCAAAAGTGATTTCAAAGTATTTTGGGGAAGATGTGTTTAATCTCCACAAAATGGAGCACTACCTGTCAAAGGAAGCATTCAGGGTAGTGAAGCGTGCAGTTGATGAGGGCAAATCCCTGACCTGGCAGGAAGCTGAGCAGGTAGCAATTGGGCTCAAAGCCTGGGCTCTTGAAAGAGGCGTTACTCATTTCACTCACTGGTTTCACCCGTTGACAGATGGAACAGCTGAGAAACATGATTCATTCCTGGAAGCCGGAGATGGAGGACATATAGTAGAAAATTTTTCAGGCGCAGTACTGGTCCAGTCTGAACCTGATGCCTCCAGTTTTCCCAGCGGAGGGATAAGAAACACCTTTGAAGCAAGAGGCTATACCGCGTGGGATGTTTCATCACCAGTTTTCATAGTTGGATCGACACTTTGTATACCCACGATCTTTGTCTCATACACTGGAGAGGCACTTGACTATAAAGCACCTCTGCTGAAAGCACTGTCAGCTCTTGATAAGGCGGCTGTTGCAGTTTGCCAGTATTTCGACAAGGATGTAACCAAAGTAATAGCAACTCTTGGAGTTGAACAGGAATACTTCCTGATAGATGAGGCACTCTTCTACGCCCGTCCTGACCTGGTACTTGCCGACCGGACATTAATGGGACACCAGTCGTCGAAAGATCAGCAGCTGGCCGATCACTATTTCAGTTCGATACCGGAAAGGGTTATGTGCTTCATTCAGGATTTTGAGTACACGGCACATAAGCTGGGGATCCCGGTAAAAACACGTCATAATGAGGTGGCTCCCAACCAGTTTGAATGTGCTCCTCTCTTTGAGGAAGTCAATCTTGCAGTGGACCACAACCAGCTTCTGATGGATATCATGAAGCGTACAGCCAGGAAACATAAATTCAGAGTCCTGCTGCATGAAAAACCTTTTGCCGGAATAAACGGTTCGGGCAAGCATAATAACTGGTCAATGGCTACAAACACAGGGAAGAATCTTCTGTCACCGGGGAAAAACCCAAAAACAAACCTCCAGTTTCTTACCTTCCTCGTAAATGTTATTAAAGCGGTGCATGACAGCAACGAGCTCATAAGGGCATCAGTAATGAATGAATCAAATTCCTGGAGGCTCGGAGGGCATGAAGCTCCACCGGCAATAATCTCAGTATTCCTGGGTAGCTATCTGCTGAGTATATTGGATGATCTTTCTAAAAAAGTAACCGACAGGAAAATGACTCCGGCCCAGAAAACAGAATTAAAGCTTGGAATTGGTAAAATACCTGAAATATTGCTTGATAATACCGACCGTAACCGTACATCTCCTTTTGCATTCACAGGAAACAGATTCGAATTCAGGGCCGTAGGTTCATCAGCTAACTGCAGCGCGGCAATGATAGCATTAAACTCAGCAGTAGCTTATCAGCTTACAAAATTCAAGGAAGAAGTAGATCAGATAATTAAAAAAGGAAGAAATAAAGATGAAGCGATCTTCCAGGTCCTCAAGAAATATATCCTTGAATCGGAAAATGTCCTTTTCGAAGGAGATAATTACAGTAAAGAATGGCACGCTGAAGCAGCAAGACGTAAGTTATGCAACATTGCCGGTGTACCCGATTCAGTGAAATGTTATCTGACGGAAGGATCCAGGAAGGTACTCGTAGGGTCAGGGATATTTACTAATAAGGAACTTGAAAGCCGTGTCGAAGTTGAATATGAGAAATTCACCAAGAAGGTACAGATCGAAGCAAGGGTTCTTGGTGACCTGGCCATTAACCACATAGTACCGACAGCAATAAAATACATGACCTCACTTATCGAAAATGTGAAGGGGTTGAAAGAAGTATTTCCCGATGATGAATTTGAAAATCTGGCAGGATCCAGAAAAGAGCTTATCGTCACATTATCTGACCATATCAATGAGATCCGGAGGCTTGTTCATGACATGGTGGAAGAGAGGAAGAAAGCCAATGTAATTGAAGATGAATATAAAAAGGCTATCGCCTATGAGAAAAAGGTTAAACCGTATCTTGATGAGATCAGAGAACATATCGACAAACTCGAACTTATAGTTGATGACGAGATGTGGCCTCTCCCAAAATACAGGGAACTCCTGTTCACCAGGTAGGGAAAAGGACTTTAATTAAAAAGAAATTATGGTAGGGGTGTTGCATGCAACACCCCTACTTATTATAATAATATTGTCAGCATCACGTTAGCAGAATATCCGGGTCTCATTAAATTGATTATTTTTATGCTCAAATAGAAAGGAGAACATGAAAAGAATTCAGGTCCTTATTATATTACTGATAATAATTGCTTTACAGGATTCTCAGGCACAGACGAAAAAAATTGGGAGGGCATATGAGGCATTTCGTGCAGGTGAATACTATGATGCTATCGATCAGTTCAAGGACGCTTATTCAAAGGTAAGTAAGAATGACAGGGAAAGCAGGGCTGAGCTGGTCTTTATGATTGGAGAGTGCTACCGTCTTATCAATGATCCCAAAAACGCTGAGACATGGTATAAGCTTGCCATTAAATCAGCAAATCCTAAACCTGATGCTCAGTTCTGGCTTGCTGAATCAATAAAAAAGAGCGGAAGATACCAGAATGCAATTGACGAATTCAAAAAATATAAACAGATAGCACAATCTGATTCAAGAGCAGATCAGGAGATAAGAGCCTGTGAACTTGCCCTGGAATGGCAGCGAAATCCGGAATCATATAAGGTAGACGAGCTGAAAGACCTCAATTCAAGGGAGTCAGATTTCAGTCCGGCATACGGACGTGACGACTATGGTGTTGTGTTCTTCACATCATCACGCGAAGATGCTTCAGGGAATAAAACGCATGGGGCTACAGGTCAGGGATTTACTGATATCTTCGAAAGCCGCATTGACAAAAAATCAAAATGGAGCACCCCTGTACCACTCGATGTTATCAACTCTGATGCCGAAGAAGGAACTCCATTCATAACTGATGATTTTAAGGAAATGTATTTTACACGCTGTGAAGCAGGTAAACGCGAAAAGAAGGGATGTGTGATAATGCTTTCAAAAAGGACCGGAGACAAGTGGAGTGAACCAAAAAATATCGGGATCCTTTCAGACTCGCTTGTTGCTGCACATCCGGCTTTATCGGCCGATGGCACAACTTTATATTTTGTTTCCGATATACCGGGTGGTTCCGGAGGTAAAGATTTATGGATGGCTACCCGTGCTTCATCCGGTGATGCCTGGTCCAAACCCCGCAATCTGGGTCCTGATATAAACACGCCAGGCAATGAGGTTTTCCCTTATGTAAGGAAAGACGGGACTCTCTATTTCTCTTCAGACGGACAGATAGGGATGGGCGGGCTGGATATTTTCAAAGCAGTACCGCAGCCCGATGGTTCATGGGTCGTCACCAACATGAAACCGCCGATTAACAGCTTCTCAGATGATTTCGGAATTGCTTTTGAAGGCGACGCAGAACGCGGAATCTTCAGCTCTACCCGTAAAGGCAGGGGAAATGATGAGCTTTATTCATTCGAACTGCCTCCTCTTGTATTCAGTGTAACCGGCCTTGTAAAAGATGAGAAGACCGGAGCTCCGATAACAGCCTCTACAGTCCAGCTCATAGCCAGCGATGGTTCAAACCTGCAGGCTGAAACCGGGGCAAGCGGCGATTTTAGGTTTGAACTCAAAGCGAATGTTGATTATATCTTCCTGGCCTCGAAACGGGGATACCTGAACGGCAAGGGAAGAGAAACTACAAAAGGACAGGAGAAAAGCCGTGATTTCATGGTAACAATACTTCTTACAGCCATTGACAAACCGATCGAACTGCCAAATATCTTCTATGATTTCAACAAATGGGATCTCCGACCAGAGTCAATGGTCTCACTTGATAAACTTGTAGAGACACTTACAGATAATCCGAATGTTACAATTGAGCTGATGTCGCATACCGACTCACGTGATACCGAGGAATTCAATTATGATCTTTCCCAGAAACGCGCTCAATCAGTAATTCAATACCTTATTGAAAAAGGTATTGAACCTGGCAGGCTTTCTGCAAAAGGCTATGGCGAGTCAAGTCCTAAAGTTGTTGATACTGATATCGCTTCTCAATGGCCTTTCCTGAAAAACGGTACAACGCTTTCGGAGAGCTTCATAAATACACTGGCCACGGAAGAGCAGAAAGAGATCGCTCACCAGATAAACCGCAGAACCGAATTCAGGGTACTCAGAACGGATTACGAGCCGCCGAAGAAATAAGCTTATCCAACTTTTTTTATATTTGCCATTTCAGCGGTTGTATATAATGCCTGAAGAATCAAAATACATAAAACGGGGTGTATCTTCCCGGAAAGAAGATGTTCATTCCGCAATTAAAAACATTGATAAGGGCTTATATCCCAAGGCTTTCTGCAAAGTTGTTCCTGACATACTCGGAGGAGATCCTGCATGGTGCAATATAATGCATGCCGACGGTGCAGGAACTAAATCATCACTGGCCTATTTATACTGGAGAGAGACAGGAGATATGTCTGTCTGGAAAGGCATAGCCCAGGATGCAATTGTGATGAACCTTGATGATCTCCTGTGCGCGGGAGCATATGATAATATCCTTCTCTCTTCAACGATTGGAAGAAATAAGAACCTGATACCTGGAGAAGTTATTTCAGCATTGATAAACGGGACAGAAGAGACCCTTGAGTACCTGCGAAACCTTGGTATCGGAATATGGTCGACAGGAGGTGAGACTGCAGATATTGGTGATCTTGTAAGGACCATAGTTGTCGATTCTACCGTTATCGCCCGTTTAAAGAGGAATGAAGTGATATCAAATCACAATATCAGGCCGGGAGACATAATTGTCGGATTCGCCTCCTTCGGGCAGACTACGTATGAGAAAGAATACAACGGCGGCATGGGCAGCAACGGACTGACCTCGGCAAGACATGATGTTTTTGCACCTTATCTTGCCGAGAAATATCCTGAGAGTTATGATCCATCTCTTCCGGATGATCTTGTTTATTCCGGTAAGCTAAGGCTGACTGATCGTGTTGAAGGTCTCCCGTTGGATGTTGGCAGGCTTGTCCTTTCGCCTACACGGACTTATGCTCCGGTAGTGAGGAACATTCTCCGTAATATGAGGGAAGAGATCCACGGAATGGTTCATTGTTCTGGTGGAGGCCAGACCAAGATCCTCCATTTTATTGATAATATGCATGTTATTAAAGATAACCTTTTCCCCTTGCCACCCTTGTACAAAATAATACATGAGCAATCCGGGACCGGATGGAAAGAAATGTACCAGGTATTCAATATGGGACACAGGTTTGAGATCTATACCGATATTAAGAATGCTGAAGCGATGATAAATATTGCCGGGGAATTTAATCTGGAAGCCCGTATCATAGGACGCTGCGAACTATCCGATAAGAAAAAACTTACTATTCAATCCCCTTTCGGTAAATTCGAATATAAGTAACCCCCTCAACTTCTTCAACGTTTCAAAGGATCAACGTTTCAACTTTTTCAACTACTTCAACCCTTCAACCTGCTCCTTTATGCCTTTGTGCCTTTGTGCCTTTGTGCCTTTTTATTATCTTTGCACCCTGAAATTCATAACAGATGGCCAATAATCTAATTCTGGAGAAGCTGGAAGGTGTCAAGCAAAGGTTTATTGAGGTGGGAGAGCTTCTGACAAACCAGGAGGTCCTCTCGGACATGGATCGTTTTATTAGCCTGAATAAGGAATATAAAGGCCTTCAGCCTATAATCGAAGCGTATGAGAGATACAAGCTGACACTTTCAAATATTGCCAGTACAAAAGAGCTGCTTTCCGTTGAGAAAGACGAGGAGATGAGGGAGATGGCCAAAGCTGAGCTTGAATCACTGAATGGACAGATACCTGAGATGGAAGAGGAGATTAAGATGCTTCTGATCCCCACCGATCCTGAAGATGAGAAGAATGCTGTTGTAGAGATAAGGGCCGGGACCGGAGGAGATGAGGCAAGTATTTTTGCCGGGGACCTTTTCAGGATGTATTCAAAATTCTTTGAACAGAAGGGATGGAAAGCAGAGATTAATCGTTATTCAGAAGGCACAGCAGGCGGTTACAAGGAAATTGTTCTGAGCGTAAAGGGTGAAGGTGTATACGGTATCATGAAATATGAATCGGGAGTTCACAGGGTGCAGAGGGTGCCTCAGACCGAGACCCAGGGCAGGATACATACTTCAGCAGCCTCGGTTGTTGTTCTTCCTGAAGCAGATGAATTCGACGTTACAATAAGGAATGAGGATATCCGTAAAGACACATACTGTTCATCCGGCCCCGGTGGACAATCAGTAAATACGACATATTCTGCCATCAGGCTTACCCATATTCCGACGGGCATAGTGGTCACCTGCCAGGATGAAAAATCTCAGATCAAGAATTATGAAAAGGCGCTGGCTGAGCTAAGGACCCGCCTATATAATCTTGAATACCAGAAATATCTCGATGAGGTCTCGCATAAGAGAAAAACAATGGTGTCAACCGGCGACAGGTCGGCTAAGATCAGGACATATAATTATCCGCAGGGAAGGATGACAGATCACCGGATCAATCTGACAATGTACAACCTGCCTTCAATCCTGGATGGTAATATACAGGAGGTAATTGATAAACTGCAGATGGCTGAGAATGCGGAGAGACTTAAAGAAAGTGATATTTAAACTAATTCAATATGAATCATTTACAACTATTTGAAGAAATAGTTAAAAAACGTTCTTTCCTCTGTGTAGGGCTCGATTCGGAAATTGATAAGATACCTCTTTCCCTGAAACAGAATGATAATCAGGTTTTTGAATTCAACAGGCGGATAATTGATGCAACGGCTCAGTATGCTGTCGCATATAAACCCAATGTTGCGTTTTATGAATCGGAAGGCAGCAAGGGATGGTTGTCACTCGAATCGACTGTTAAATATATCAAAGAAAAATACCCTGACATATTCATAATTGCTGATGCAAAGCGTGGCGATATAGGCAATACCTCAAAGATGTATGCAAAGGCTTTTCTTGAGAACATGCCTTTTGATGCAGTTACTGTTGCTCCATATATGGGTGAAGATTCTGTCACTCCATTTCTCTCTTACAGCGGGAAATGGGTTGTATTACTTGCACTTACATCAAATAAGGGAGCAGATGATTTCCAGTATCATAATGAAGATGGCATAAGGCTTTTTGAAAGAGTGCTTTCAGTATCGAGGAAGTGGGGTACAATTGATAATCTGATGTATGTTGTGGGAGCCACCAGAGCATCGATGATAAGGGAGATACGGCAGATAGTTCCTGAGCATTTTCTGCTTGTCCCGGGACTGGGAGCCCAGGGAGGCAGTTTGAGCGAAGTGGTAAAATATGGGCTTACGAACAAATGCGGACTGCTGGTTAACTCATCAAGAGCTATCATTTTCGCGGATAATTCAGAAAATTTCGATAAAGTGGCGGCTGAAAAAGCCAGGGAAGTGCAGCTTGAAATGGAAGGCTATCTGAGGGACAGGAACCTCATTTAAAACCCTGGTACACTTATCTGTTCAGAAGGAATTCCAGGTTACAGGTTAGAAGTCGGAAGCCCGAAGTCGGAAGTTCCAGGACTCCAAGACTCCAAGACTCCAAGACTCCAAGACTCCAAGACTATCAGACTCTGAGACTATTCCTCAGAATTTGCATTTTATCCGGATTCTTTGTATCTTTATTCTTTAGGCTGCTTTAGTAGTGATGCGTTAACTTTTTAAAATATTATATAAAACACTGATAATAAAATTAATATAAGCGTTCTTTGAT
>MWDJ01000051.1 GCA_002070505.1 Bacteroidetes bacterium ADurb.Bin145
GTTTCATGAAGAAGAGTTTTTTACTGAAGTAAAAGGACTTAATGAAGCAAAATTATCTCTCCTTCTCTTTCTGGTGTCCCCGGTAATAAAGAGTCTGGTCCTGATAGGTGGGAAAGGTACCGGGAAATCCCATCTTGCAGGCCTTGCAGGATCAGTTACTGGTGTGAAAACAATTCATCTCCCTCATCATGCGACATGGGACAGGGTCTTTGGTTCAATTGATTTCACGGCTTCATTAGCACGGGGAGAAGAAGTAATTGAGCATGGACTTTTAAAAAAGGCAGACGGAGGTATTATCATCATCGATGATATCCACCTCATGGATCCTTCACTAATAACCGTTATTCTATCAGCAGCAGAAACCGGAAAGGTCATTATCGAAAGAGATGGATTATCATCAGGTTATCAGACAGATTTTAAAATAATTGCAACACTGAACCAGGATGAAGGAGAACTTACTCCACATATTATTGATCGTTTCTCCCTCTGTGCCATATGTCCTGCAATTACCGATCCAATACTTCGGAGACAATTTCTTAAAGAAGCCTTAATAAAAAGTCCTGGTGATCTTGAAGATTCTGCATTAACCGGAACAAACAATCTTCAAAGGGATATGATTCTCAAAGCATGTCACCGGTATCAGTACATTCATATTCCGGATGGAATAGTAGATCTCATCACCGGCATTGCTTTTGAACTGGGTGTTAAAGGCCATCGTGGTGAAATTGCACACTCCAGTGCAGCATCTGCACTTGCAGCATTAAATGAAAGAGATCAGGTTTCAATTGATGATATCTCCGCAACTCTCCAGATATCTCTTCAACATCGGAAATGTGATAACCAGAAAAAATCACCTCCTTCACATGGCAATGATAAAAATCAATCATCTCCGCCGGATTCAGAGAATAAAAAGGAGGGAGATGGATTTTCACAAGGAAATCAGTATGAAGATGGCGAAAAGGATGAATCACAGCAGACACAATACCCACAGGTTCCTGCTCCTGACCAGGTTTTTGCAATAGGCGAAATAAAGCTCACAAAAAATCTTATAGAAAACAAGGAAAACAAGGATTTCTGTGTATCAGGTAAAACCGGGAGAAAGGGGACCAGTCAGAAAATATCAGATGGCGGAAGATATTTCAGATCAAAAATTCCTTCCGGAAAAATAAATGATATCGCTTTTGATGCCACCATTCGTGCAGCAGCCCCTCACCAGATTTCCAGATCAAATGGATCATCTGCCTTGAGTATATCTTTAGAGGATATTCGCGTAAAAGAGCGTAAACGAAAATCTGGTCGTACTATAATCTTTGTTGTAGATTCAAGCGGTTCCATGGGTGCTGCAAAACGAATGGTTGCGGTAAAAGGAGCCATCCTCTCATTATTGAAAGATGCATATATCAACCGTGACCAGGTTGCCCTGATATCATTCAGGGGCCAGGGAGCAGAAGTTTTGCTAAAACCCACCAGAAGTGGAATGACCGCTTATCATCAGCTGAATCGTCTTCCAACCGGTGGAATGACTCCTCTCTCCTCCGGAATCTACGCTGCAATAAATCTTATCAGAAAAATCAGGCGGAAGAATCCTCATGACATTCCATTTGTCATTATCATCTCTGATGGCAGGGCAAATCATGCACTATCAGACAATGAACCGGTTGCAGAAGCATGGATGGCGGCAGCTGCTGCCAGATATGAGAAAGCACATTACTATATCATAGATACTGAATCCGGCTATCCGCGTTTTAACCTGGCAAAAAGACTTGCTGAACATATTGGAGGAATATATATCCTGTTTGATAGCATAAACGAAGAAAAAATCGTTCAACTGATCAGACAGGAGAGAGAGTGACAAACCAAATATTAATGAATTAAATAAAAAAATATTTAACTAAATTAATGTTACATATATGAAACAAAAGATTATCATGACATTAAATTATACACATCCTGAACAAGCCTCCTGCAATATCCTTGTACATCTTCTGATAATTGCATTTCTCATCCCCATTCCGGTTTTGGGAGATGATGTAAAGCAAAATACCTATCCGGATCAGGTATATCCTGAATATGCAACAGGTTTTTCTGTTGATTACCATGAGGGTTATAAAGTAGTCACAGTTAAGAAACCCTGGCGTGGCTCTAATGAGTCATTCACTTATGTGCTCGTAAAAAAAGGAATGAAACCCCCTCAACTTGGAATTGGAGAAGAAATCATAACTATTCCATCTGAAAAGTTTGTTTCACTTTCATCAACCCATTTCCCTTACCTTCCCATACTTGGAATCACCAGCTCCCTGAAAGGAGTAATAAATAAGAATACTGTGTACACACCAGAGGTAATCAGTCTTATTCAGGACGGAAAAGTAATTGATGTTTCCGGGGGGGGATCCGGAATGACAGCAGGTATCAATCTTGAAGTCTTGATTGATCTAAATCCGGACCTTGTTATGACCTATGCAACCGGGCTGCCTGAGTATGATGCACATCCAAAACTTCAGGAAGCAGGTATTCCGGTAGTTCTGAATTCTGAATACATGGAAGAAAACCCCCTGGGGCGGGCAGAATGGATAAAATTTATGTCCGTATTTTTTGACCGGGAAAGAGAAGCAAACGCCTACTTTGAAAAGATTAAAATGGAATATCTGTCACATGTTGACTCAGTTAACTCCCTCAATGTTACCAGACCCACAGTATTTTTGAATAATAACTGGCAGGGAACATGGCATATGGCCGGAGGCAATAGTTATGTTGCTAAGCTTTTAAAAGATGCAGGTGCTGATTATCTCTGGTCTGATGATACCACCACAGGTAGTATTCCTCTTGATTTTGAATTTGTTTATGAAAAAGCACAACATGCGGATTATTGGCTGAATCCAGGAACAGCGATGACTCTTAAGGATTTACTGGGAGAGGATGCCAGGTATTCAGAGTTTGATGCATTTAAATCGAAAAAGATATATAATAACAATGCCCGGGTAAACGCCGAAGGGGGAAATGATTACTGGGAATCCGGAGTGGCTCATCCTGAAACAATTTTAAAGGATTTAATAAAGATATTCCACCCGGAGATTGTTTCAGAACACAATTTCGTATATTACCGGCACATGGAATAAATGAGATATCCGGTTTCTATGATATTATCCGGCCATATTAATAAGAGAATTGCAGGAGTAATGGTATTTCTTCTTTTTTCATTAATCATCCTGTTTTTTCTTGAATTAATTCTTGGATCTGTTTCAATCCCCTGTCCTGAAATTATCAGGATTCTTTCTGGTCAGGGATCATCACATGACAGCTGGGAAATTATTGTTTATAATTTCCGGCTCCCTAAAGCAGTGGTCGGATTGTGTGCTGGTGCAGGTCTTTCTATCGCTGGTCTGTTCATGCAGACACTATTTCGAAATCCTTTGGCAGGACCTGATGTCCTTGGTCTTTCATCAGGAGCGGCCCTTGGAGTTGCATTAGTTGTGCTTACCGCAGGAACAGCAGGGCCCTCTTCAATTCTTGCCGATCTTGGATTTTTTGGAAATTTCGGTATTGCTATTGCTGCATCTCTGGGATCAGCTCTTGTACTGATGATGATCCTTGTTTTATCAAAAAGAGTACGGAGCAGTATGACCCTGCTCATTCTTGGGCTCATGTTTGGGTATACCGCAAATTCGTTCATTTCGATTCTTATGCATTTTACCCTTGCTGAACGAATTCAGGCATATACTATCTGGAGTTTTGGATCATTTGGTGGAGCAACATGGGATCAGATACAAATTTTAGTTTTATTTACCATGTTTGCCTTTGTATTTTCTATATTCCTGATTAAAGATCTCAATGTACTACTCCTTGGTGATCAGTACGCGGAGAGTATGGGCCTTGATTTAATCAGGATCAGAAATAAAATTTTTATCATCACTGCAGTACTTTCCGGAGTGGTAACTGCATTTTGCGGACCAATCGGCTTTATTGGTATATCAGTTCCTCACCTGTGCCGTGCAATTTTTGCAACTGCGAATCATGGTATTCTGCTACCAGGATGTATACTGTTTGGGGCCTGTCTTGCTCTTATTGCAGACATCATCGCCTCAGTCCCGGGATATTCAATTACTCTTCCCTTAAATGCCATCACCTCCCTCATTGGAGCACCTGTAGTAATATGGATTATATTTTCAAAAAGCAGGGCCGGAATGGAGGTCAGTGTCTAATGGGACTTATCAGAATAGACAAACTTACTGTCGGATACAAAAAAAGAAAGAATGGAGATAAAAAAGTCATCTCCCATCTCAACCTGGATCTGAAATCTGGTGAGTTAATATGTCTTGTTGGTCCGAATGGCAGTGGAAAGTCCACTCTTTTAAAAACAATAACAGGTCTGCTCCCACCGCTTGAGGGTGAGATTTTTCTTTCCGGTAAGAATATCAGATCCATGTCTTCCCTGGAACGGGCAAAACAGGTATCTTTAGTATTAACAAATCCGGTTCAGGCAGGACAACTGACTGTTTATGATGTATGCAGCCTGGGAAGATATCCTCATACCGACTGGATGGGATCATTAGGACAGGAAGATCATGATATGGTAACAGCAGCTCTTGATGCTATTGGTATCAGGCATTTTGCACATCGTTATTTACATGAGCTGTCAGATGGTGAACGACAAAAGGTAATGATTGCCCGAGCTCTCGCCCAAAATTCAAAACTGATGATTCTGGATGAACCAACAGCCTTTCTTGATATGCCCTACCGGTTAGAAATTATGCACATTCTACAAAATCTTGCAATGAATGAAGACAGGGGGATTCTTTTATCAACACATGATCTGGATCTTGCATTAAGAACCTCTGATCGTCTCTGGGTCGTAAATCGCGATGGTTCTTTTCATGATGGTGCTCCTGAAGATTTGGTTTTGAAAGGGATAATATCACAGGTATTTGCCATCGGTGAAATTTCATATGATGCAGAACGAGGACGTTTTCATATACCTGTCCACCCGAAAGGTTCGGTCCGGATTACCGGAGAAAATGGAAAATTCAGATTCTGGACAGAAAGGGCTATGGAAAGAATAGGATTTGCTTTGCAGGGAGACGAAACAGTAAAGATTCATGTACATATCACCTCCAGGGAAAATATTGTGACATGGATTATTCAGACTCCTGGCAATGCGAAACAATTCTCCAACCTTACTGATGGAATTGACTGGATACAAAACCTGAAGATAGCTGGTTAATGTGAATAACCTGTTTTAACGTTTTTTTATATCAAAATTGGAGATAAATGAGCAATGAATAATAAAGATCCGGAAGGTCCATTTACCAGAATTGCAGTTTATGGAAAAGGAGGTATTGGAAAATCAACGATATCAGCAAATATTTCTGCAACCCTTGCAGATGAAGGATATTCCGTCCTGCATATTGGTTGTGATCCTAAACATGACTCAACAAGAGCACTTCTTGGAGAGCTTCATCCTCACACCGTAACTGATTTTCTTCGTTCATCAGATGCCCGGACCGATTGTTCAGCACTTGTCAGGACAGGATATAATGGAATTGCCTGCATAGAAGCTGGTGGGCCGGAACCAGGTGTTGGTTGTGCAGGCAGGGGAATCCTGAGTACATTTGAGATTCTCGGCAGGATGGGGATCGATTCTTCCAGGTATATGTATACCATCTATGATGTCCTGGGCGATGTGGTATGTGGAGGATTTGCTGTCCCGCTAAGACGTGAATATGCAGATCTCATTCTGATTGTAACATCCGGAGAATATATGTCCTTATATGCTGCGAATAATATCCTTCGTGGTATCCAGAATTTTGACATGAATATTAATCGAATTGGTGGAATCATCTATAATTCCCGAGGAGGATCAGAAGAGGACGAACAGTTAAAGAAATTTTCCGATGCAGTCGGTCTTCCCATACTGGTAAAAATTCCAAGAAGTGAAATCTTTCTTACTGCCGAAAAGCATTCAAATACTGTTGTTGCTGCTTTTCCAAATAGTCTGGAGGCTTCGTTATTTCGTGAACTGATATCTGATTTAACCTCTACCAAAAGACCCGTTTCCAGGTATCGTGCCGGGCCACTGGATGTAATTAAACTTGAGTCACTGATACTTGGAAGAGATATATCTGCTTCCTCCTCTTTTTCTCATCAGGTGTCAGTGAATTTCAAGCCCGCTATGCCCAAAACAGTTGATGGAACAGGTTGTTTTCGGGTTCCAGAAAAACCTCCTCTTTTTGGCTGTGCATTTGCCGGAGCAATAACAGTTCTCTCTCAAATTCAGGATGCTTCAATAATTGCCCATTGTCCCTCAAGTTGTGCCCATATTGTCTCAAATCTCTTGGTTTCCTCACATAACCGGGATCATGATAAATCAGGTTATCATGGCAAACAGACGCCTTTTTCATTGATTCATACTGGAATGGATGAAAAAATGATGGTATTTGGTGGTATTGACAGGTTAAAAAAATCGATTATTAAATCTGCAGAATCCGAAAATCGTGTAATATTCATCATATCCGGTTGTGCGCCCGGAATAACAGGTGATGATATTGAAGGTTGTTCGTCTGATATGAGCCAAAGCCTGGGCATTCCCGTGATTCCTGTGTCGGTGAACGGAATCGGGGAGGGAGATTTCAGTGCAGGTACCATGGCAGGATACCAGGCCTCATTACAACTGGTAAAAAAAGGAACAGGGGGAAAAAGAAAATCTGTGGTTCTGGTTGGAGAAAAAATTCTTGCAAATAATACCTCTGCTAATTTCAATGAGTTAAACCAGTATCTATCTGCACTTGATATCCCAGTTTTATGCAGATTTCTCGCACACACCACTGTAAATGAAGTGGAGTCTATGAATAAGCAAAGTCTCATTCTACCTGCTTCTTCTGATGAAAGTACACTGAAATTATCAGAAATAATTTCAGAAAAAACAGGATCAGATATTTTTCCTTACTCTTTGCCTTTTACATTCCATGATACGGTCAGATGGGTAAAGAATCTTGCAAAGATATTCAGGGTTGAAGATAAAGGATCAGCCCTGATAGCTCTTAAAGAAAAAAAATACCGTGAAGAGATTGGATTGATTATGCAGAAAACTGTTGGAAAACGGGTTATTATCTCTTCATCAGGTCCGGATATATCCTGGGTTTTAGAAATCGTCAGAGAATGCGGGATGGAAATAATTCGCGCAGGATATCTTTCATCTCCGTATTTAATGAAAGATAAACAGAAAATATCAGACATATCAATAATCCCGGATTATACTCTGGAAAAATTGTATGATGACATCAAAACATACCGTCCGGACCTTGTATTAACTACTATCTGGCTTGATCATAAAAAAGCAAATGTACGATATGGAATGATTCCTTTTTGTCCGAATGTGGGTTTTTTCGGTGCATTATCTTCAATGAAACACTGGACTTCCATTCTTTTTGGACCTGTGACAGAAGGATGGAGGAATTATCTATAATGACAGGGGTGACAGATCCTGACATTCTCACCGGAATGATCCTGGGTGCTGAGGGCATTCCTGATATCATGGTAATTTTAAACAGCCCTACTGGATGTAAATTTTATCATGGGCATATTGCTCACTTAAAGAGGAATGAATCAGAAATTTCTGATCCATATCTTCGCCCTGAGCCATGGTTTTTTGGACAATCAAGGATCCCCTGTACCTATCTTGATGATCAGGACTACATATTTGGAACTCATGACAAACTGGAAAAGATTCTGGATTATATGAAAAACAGGTGGGACGGTCTGATAGTCCTTATAAACGCCCCCGGTGCTTCACTAATCGGAGATGATATAAAAAAAGTGATAACCGATATGGGAATGGAAAAAAGATGTATTCCTGTTGAAATACCCGGATATTCATCATCTGCACCAATTGGTGTTGACAAAATGCTTGTCAGGATCCTGGAACATATTAAACCTTCAGGAAAACCCGAAAATAAAATTAATCTTATCGGTTTATCAATCCTTCAAAGATATTGTGAAGGAACCAAAAAAGAAATAACATCTCTCCTTGAAAAATCAGGAATAACCCTCCTTTCAACTCCGGGAGCAGGATCAGATACAGAAGATCTTAGTTTGTCATCCGGTGCATTACTAAATGCCATCGTATTTCCTGAATATGCAATTGAAACTGCTAATTATTATTATAATCATTTTAAAATCCCTTTCATTTTGCCAAAAGACGGAGCACCGATAGGTTTTGATGCCACCAGGTCATGGATTGCTGATATTTGCAGCTTTTTAGGAAAAGAACCCTTTGTTGTAAACCAGGAGATTCATTCTGCAGAAAAAACTGCTGCCAGCAACATTGCCAGGATAAATGCCGTTTCAGGACTCCCCCGTGGTTCAGGGTTTGCCATACGGGCGGAAAGTTCTCTTGCGTTCCCACTTGTAAAATGGCTCTATACGTACCTTGGCATGATACCCGTCGGAATAAAGCTTACTGATGGTTCATGCAGGACATACTCTGAAAAGCTCATAAACTTCCTTCAGGAAAACCACCTTGATAACTGTCTTGGGATCTTTCCAGGAAAGGATCCTGATATAGTTTTTACTGATGGAACAACTGGAAGTATGATGAAAAACCTTGGCATATGCAGAGGATATATTGATATTTCTCATCCTCCATCAGGAAAAATTGAGATAATTCCAAAAACGATCTTTGGGATTACCGGTTCACTTATGCTTATTGAAGAAATCTTAAATATCCTTCGTTGATATTCTGCTTTTTGGATCGGTCAGGGACTCAAGATTACTTTCAACAGATAAGTATATGGATTGGAGAAGACTGAGTGTTTCTTCATCCGGGTTCCACATCCCTCTGTCCACTGCTTCAAGCAGTCTGCCGGCCATATGCTGAAGTGCATAAGGGTTATCTTCTGACAACCATTCCCGACAGGCTTTATCAAAGAGAAATGTTTCAGCCAGTGACTGGTACTGCCATTTTTCAAGAACATCAGCAGTGGCATCCCATCCAAAGGCAAAATCAAATAGAGAGGTTAATTCCTGTGCTCCCCTGTACCTGTGAGGTTTGAGACCAAGAAGCCATTTTGGATTCTCAATGCGGCTCCTGAACAGAAATTTACTCTCTTCTTCAACCGTCCGGAGAACAGGTTTATCAGGATCAGAACTATCGCCTACAAAAGAAACAGGATCTTTATCTCCGTAGGCTTTGGTAACTGCAATCATACCTCCATGATACATGAAATCATCATCATTATCCAGTATATCAAGTTCTCGTGAGTTGTGGTTTTTCACAGTTACATCAAGCCTGGAAAGAAGAGTCCTGAAGAGATCCTTCATAGCCTCTCCTTTATATTTCCGTCCGTATGCATGACCACCCCAGTCAATATATGTATCTGCAAGATCCTGCCTTTCTTCCCATCCGGATGTAATTATCTTATCTGCCACACCTGCACCGTATGTTCCTGGCGGACAGCCAAAAATCCTGACCAATGCTCGTGATCTGGCCTCATCAGGATCCATACCATTTTTCAGCGATTCAAGCAGGGATTTTCGAAGATGAGATGCAAGATAATTTTCCTGATCACTTTCATCAAGGGTTGCAACCATCTCAACACCTTCATCAATCAACTCAACAAGACCTGGAAAAACATCGCGGAAGAGACCTGTTATCCGAAGAGTTACATCTATCCGTGGTCTATTTAATTCAGACAAAGGAATAATTTCAAGACCTGTAACCCTTCCGCCATATGATGACCATACCGGGCGAAGACCCATAAGCCAGAGAAGGTATGCAATATCATCTCCCCCGGTTTTCATGCTGTCGGTTGCAAAAATTACTATTCCAACATTTTCCGGATAAACACCTTCATCCCTGACGTACCGTTCTATCATCTGATCAGCCATCTTTTTCCCTATGGCAAAGGCAGCTGGTGTTGGGATTATTGCCGGATCAATAGAGTAAAAATTTCTACCTGTTGGTAGAATATGTGCATTTCCCCTGGTTGGAGGGCCTGATGGACCAGGAGGAACATATCCGCCGTTTAACCCTGAAAGCAGGTTGTTCATCTCATCGGTAGTCTGCCTGAGATCAGGGACAATGGTTTTACAAATCCTGATAAGTGTTTCATTCAGCTCTGAATTATTGTATAAATCCTGTGTAATTACAGGGATTTTTTCAGGATCACATCCTGTTGCCACAATACTCCGGATTATATCAAACGAGATTTTATCGATATCATCAATCAGTGCACCATTTGGTTTTTGAAATAATTCATTCCACCCGGATGGATTTTCCTGTAATTTGGAGAGAATAAGACCCATTGATTTTCCGACGGATTCACGAAGTGATGGCATTGAACCATTCTTCATCCTTGTCAGGGCATAGAGCATTTCACAAAATCTCTCTCCTTCAGGGCTAAAACCATAAATGTGAAGGCCATCCTTGATAAGTGAGTCTCTGGCTGTACACAGGTAATCATATATTAATTCAAGTGATGCTGCCAGGTTTTCCTGATCTGACAAAGATATCTGCAAATCAGAAGACAGATTTGTCTCTTCAACCAATTGTGCAATTTCTTTAAGAATTTCCAGGGCTTTTGCATTATCACGATTTTTTTCTGACCGGAAATAATCCTGGATATAAATTGTAAGTTCCTCAAGTTTTCCATACCCTCCCGCACGGGTCATGGCAGGGATAAGGTGATCCAGAATAACTGCTGAAGATCGTCTTTTTGCCTGGATACCCTCCCCTGGATTATCAATGATATATGGATACAGGTGTGGCAGATCTCCAAGAGTGATGTCCGGATAACATTCTGATGACAGCCCCACACCTTTTCCTGGAAGCCATTCCAGAGTGCCATGAGTTCCCATGTGGATGATGGCCTGTGCTTTGAATTTTTCTTTGATCCACTGATAAAAAGCAAGATACTGGTGAGGCATAACAATATCATTACTATGATAAACGGCATCAGCCTCTTCTAAAAATCCACGTGGTGGTTGTAGTCCGATAAAGATATTACCAAACAATTTTCCTGGAATAAGAACCTCTTTCCCGGCTGTAAGTATTGTTCCTGGTGGTTCTCCCCAGTCGTGAATAATTTTCTGACTGCATCCCTTTGGGATTTTGGAAAGCCAGGTTAAGTATTCCTTTGTAGAGACTAAATCTACAGACCTTCTCTTCAATTCTTCTTCATCCATACATTCGGGTGTGTTGGTAAGGCTGGACAGAAGTTGTTGAATAAGTTCCTGTCCTGATGCAGGTAGTTCTTCTCCACAATCATAACCTGCATCTTTCATCGCATGGAGTATTTTTACCACACTTTCAGGAGTATCAAGACCAAATGCCCCACCAATGCAATCATTGGCAAGACCATACTGGTAGAGTATCAATGCAACCCGTCTCTCATGAACCGGAGTAATACGAAGTTCTGCCCATGATTTTGCCATTTTCGCTACTTTCTGAATTCGTTCATTAATTCCCCGTATCTTTCTTGTGTTTTCGGCCTGTTCATAACATGCTACCGGAACTGTAATTATCTGTCCATCATATTCAGGCCAGACAACGTGTGAAGATATTTCCAAGATAGAGAGTCCGGCGATATTGTTGTTCCATTCCTCACAACCCTGGTTTGTGGTGATGAGCTGAAGAACTGGCACTCCGAGCAAAGAAAAAAAGTTATCTGTCACCATATTGGTCTCTCCTGAACCAGGGGCCGAAAAACTGAGCTGTGAAAATCCCATCATGATTAGCAGTACATCAATTGTAGTCTTTTCACCATCCATGAAATAATGGCGAATAATCTCAGCGATTCCAGGTGATCCGCTAATTTTATCGGGTGCTGATGAACAATAAACAGGTATCGTGTCAAGACCTTCATATTCAAGTGAAGTGATGACCATGTCTACTGCTTCAAGGGATTTTGAAAGATACTGGTTTTGCCAAAAGAGAATTCCAGCTTTCATGGTTGTTTTGGGAAGAAACATTCGGTATTCTGAGATCTGGATACCCGGATGGCACCCTGGATGGTATATTCCATGAGTTGGAGGGCGCACTGGTTTTGGAACATTTTGATATCCTCCCCCTGTTTGCACATATACCCAGAGAAGCAGGGAACGCATGTTCTCTAATCCACCAAGATGAAGGTATGAAAAAACCTGATGATAATCGTCATTTGAGAAAGGAAACCATGAACGATATTCTGCCATCTCTTCGTCAATTGAACTGAACAGAAACACAGGAGTTTTTCCTGTTTTAATTTTTTCCTGAAGCCGGGTGAATTTTTTGAAGTATGGAACTGAACCGTGAAGGTCTATTATGACGAAATCTGTAGAAGGGACCTGATTAAGGACATGAGAAAAAATCTCTTCATTTTTATCCATGTCTTCAGAAGAATATTGAATAACATTAATACTGCAACTCTCTTCACGTAGCATTTTTGCTGCTTCAAACAGTAGAGAATTGACACCACTGCCGCAACTAAGATAAAGAAGATTAATCATCTTTACACCATTTATTTGATAACCGGTGATACAATGGAGGTTTTTGATGGACTGATCGGAATGTTTTCCAGAAAGATTGCATAATAACATTTTTACTTTAACACAAAAATAGTTACCTTAATTCAAATTAATTAATGGTCGGAGCGAAAGATCTGCCAGCTGGTAATCAAGGATATATGATAAAATTGAAAATAGATCTAAAGTAAACTTATGGATATTGTCAAGGAATTCACTTTATTAT
>MWDJ01000052.1 GCA_002070505.1 Bacteroidetes bacterium ADurb.Bin145
GTATTGAAAATAGGTCTCCCCACAGAAGTATTGCCAGTAAGGGTTCTCAATCCATCGTGCCACGAATGTCTCATCGCCAAGGTTATACATTTGTTTCAATAACATGCTGCCAACCATCTTCCTTATCGGTATGGCCGGTCTTCCCAGACCGGGGTAATAAACAGAGAACTCTTTCTCTACTTTTTCCCAATCAATTTTCTGAGCAAGAAGTACCAGTTCATGCTTCATGTTTATCACATTTACCAACGGGGTTCTGAAGACATTCAGCTGTGGATCCCTCGGAATTTTTCCTTTCATTTTTGCAAGGTTTTTATCGAATTTACTGATTACCTTGCAGATAATCAAAATATGTTATTAACATTAACTGTTAATAATCAACATGTTAAGCACTTTTTAAGGATCGACTAAATAAACCGGAAACTTTAAAATAACTGATATCATAATATAACTACACCATGCTCATCTGATAAACGTGCTTCTGCCAGCCTTTTGTTATTTATCCAAACTTATACCCTGAGATATTTATACCCATCAGTAATCCGGAATAACCCCTCACTGCAGTATCAGCGCCGGCAGCGCCCGCGACAACAAAGAGAGGCGCGAGATGTTCACTTCGCGGATGGCTCTCCCTGGCTTTGGGAGCTTTCTCCCAATTAATAAGCAGCTCATTTCTTTCACCGGCTCTGTTTTTTTCGACTGACTGCGTGAGCCAGTTATCGAATTGTTTTGATACCGAAGCGGCCGATGATGTTCCTGACATGAATCCCTGCATATTATGATAGCTCATGTCTGAACCAATTATCAGAACTCCTTCCTTCCTGAGCGGTTCGAGGGCGTTACCCATTTTAATATGAATTTGCGGATCGAGTCCCTTAATGAGCGAAAGCTGAAAGACAGGCACGTTAATATCTGGAAAAACAACCATCATGGGAACGAATGTCCCGTGGTCATAGCCTCTCCTGTCATCAATGTCAGTCCTGAATCCCGATGAGTCAAGGAGTTTTTCAACCCGGGAAGCGAATCCGGCATCACCTTTGGCGGGCCAATTTAATTTATAAGTGAATTCGGGGAATCCGTAATAATCATAATAAAGCGACGGGTTTTCAGATGAATAGATTGTCGGGACAGGTTCTTCCCAATGTCCGGATATAACAAGAACAGCGTTAATTCTGTCTTTGAATTTCCTGCCCAGATCTTCCAGATACTCTTTCAGCTTTCCGTAACCTTCGGGATCTCCAAAATCGTCATCCATAACATGCCATGGACCGCCTCCGTGAGGAATAAAATAAGCCGGCAGTTTTTCTGAATCATTCATTTTTTTAGTTTCTGACAGCTTTAAGGGCGTTTCCCCAGGCAATCACCTGATCTATCATTGTGTTTAAGGCTGCTTCGTGCTGGGGAGCAGGTTTAAACACGCTGTAATTTTCGAAATCTGTAAAAAGCGACAATGCCACCTGGGAACGGACATCAGCAACCTGGAGTTCTCCCATTATAAGGCGTAATTGCTCAACGGCTCTTACACCCCCCATGGATCCGTAGCTCACAAAGCCGGCTGCTTTATTGTTAAATTCAACATATAAATAATCCAGGGCATTTTTCAAAGCGCCCGATGGTGCATGATTGTACTCAGGAGTGACAAAAATAAAAGCATCCAGTGAACTGATTTTTTCTGACCACATCTTTGTGTGCCCGTTTGAGTATTGTCCCATAGACGCGGGGATGGGCTCATCCAGTATGGGCAGGTTATAATCCTTCAGATCAACAAGTTCAAATTCAGCATCTTTTCTTTTGGCTGCTTTTTCATAGACCCATTCAGCGACTGCTTCCGAGTTTCTCCCGGGCCTTGTGCTTCCGACAATAATTCCAATTTTGATCATAGTGAATTTTTTTTCATTAATTATTTAAAAAGACTGCAAGATGAATAACATACAATAATTGGAATTGTTCAAAAGAGGGACCTCCTGGCAGTTTGTTTATATTCTAATGAGACCATACCTGACCTTACAAGAGATTATATTTCCCTCCTGCCCCCGGTTGAAAAAGGAAATCTGACTTATCGGTATGTTTCCGAAATGATCTTATTAATATGAAACCCACATGTATTTCCATGCACAAACATAATGATATAATAATCAGCCACATGTGGGTTCCATCATATCATTAAAATAAAATTATTACATGATGAAAATGACAGCAGGATCTGAGATTATTATTCGTTGTTGTCAGTTCCGGATAATGATTCTTTAACCTCGTCGCGGTAATGTATCATCTTACCGAACCGTTCTGAAGGTAAATTAATATATAGTCCTTCGGATTCGGCATAAACAGTACCTGCCTCATCAGATATTTTTCCGGCAGACACAATCTTCCTGCCGTTAACAGATATTACATTTGCCTCAACCGAAGTGACTGTTCCAAGGGGCAGCATTTTCCTGTAATCTACTGATATTCTCGCGGCAACAGCCGTGAAGCCAATAAGCCATACTGCGGCTCCCATAGCCTCATCAAGAATGGATGCCATGCTTCCCCCATGTACAAATCCGGCAGGCCCTTCTGTTGCAGGCCCGAACCATACTCGTGCAATAAATGACTTATCACTCTGCTTCTGAAAATAACGGACTTTAATACGGTCGGCTGTTTTATCTCCTGTAATAAAGGCGCGACCTTTTCCATAAGTGTCAGGTACTTTAAGTTCAGTCCATCCTTCTTCACCAGGTAATTCAGGAGGACCTATAGCTTCAATTTTCTTAATGTCCATTTATTATTGACAAGTTATTATTAAAGAAAATTTATTAACTGTCAGAAAATCAATATATAAGAAATAGTTTACTCTTTGGTTTTATTCTTCAGGTTCTTTGCCATTTCAGGAAGATAAAACCTGTTAAGAAAAAGCCCGAGTATTGCAACTGCAAAAACAATAATTTTTATTTCAACAGGATGATTTGTGAATAATGCCGTCAAGGCGCTTATAGTAATAATTCCGAAAGGTGTCCAGTACGATCTGTTGGTTTTTATAAATGAATAAACTATGACAGGGGATATAATTAATCCTGCCAGCAATTCGAGGGGGATAAAAAATAAGAATACACCCATGAGGGTAGCTGCTGCTCTGCCACCCCTGAATCTGAAGTACAAAGGATGCCCGTGCCCGATAACAGCCCCGAATCCCAGGAAACCAAGGGCTATTGGTGTGAGATGAAATACATAATACCCTAAAAGCAGAGGAACAAGTGATTTGAGAGCATCGAGAACGCCGGCAAGAATGCCCCAGAAAGGCCCGACGTTTTTAAATGTATTTGCGGCGCCCGGGTTATTATTGCCGATGCCGCGGATATCAATACCTTTGACAAATCTTGTGATGATCTGAGCGTTCATAACCGAACCGCAAAGGTAACCTGCTGTAAATGTTATTAAATATAATAACGCCGGTTTCATCTGTTTATATATGGTTTTATTATTATTTCATACAAACTGAAACTGAATAGCCGCCGGGGCCCATATAAATTGCTTCCACGAGATGCAACTTACCGTAAATAAGATTTTTACAAGGAATGGAACCTTCAAATTCTCTTTTAAGGTCATCAATTGCATCCCTTTTACTTTCATCGCCCGAAATGATGGCAACTGTAATAACTTCTGCCTTTTTTTCATTCATTTTTTCCCTGATAGAATTGATAATAAGTGAATTTACCTGTTTAAATGTGCGCCCCTGCCCGACCGGAATAATTAAGCCTTCGGGATCATCGCCCATAAGACCTATCACCGGGAGCACCCTTAAAACTGATCCAAGTAAAGCCTTTGCCTTCCCTATTCTGCCTCCCCTGTTAAGATAGTTTAAGTCGGGAGTTACATAATAGGAAAAAGTATTGGTAACCAATTCCCCGGCCTGTTTTTTGATTGTCTCATCATCATCGGTTGTTTTTATAATATCTATAAGCCTTAAAAGAACTGCTCCTGTTCCTCCAACAACCTGTCGCGAGTCAATATTGATAACAGGTATCAGATCCTTAAATTTCTCTTTTACTTCCTCGGCAATATTAAAAGTAGCCGCCGACATATTACTGCCCATCACAACCTGGATAATGAGATCATAATTGTTTACATTTTTTTCAATCAGGTCTGTCATTTCAGCCCGTGACAGAGAACTGCTTTTTGCAGTGATTTTTTCTTTAACAAATCTTTCTAAAAGCCATGAGGCTGAGTAAGTCTCCGATTCACGATATTCCTTCTCCCCGACAAGAACCGGGTATTTTAAATATTCAAAGTGCTGATATGGCACCTGGTCGATACCAATTCCAAGATTATCAGCGGAAATAATCAGAATACGCTTATTCATAACTTCCTCCTATTCTAATGTTATATAATAATGATATTGAGTCTGACCTCCATAATATTCCTCGAATTCAAGTCCCGGAAATTTATTTTTCAGTCCGGCTGCCAGGTTATTTCCTTTTACATGTAATCCTTTGTAAACAGTGATAATGGATTCATCATTAAGAAGTTTATTTATTGCTTCGGCGGCAACATCTTTTAAAGTTTTTTCGGAAAGAAAAATTTTTCCGTTATATATTACAAAAAAGTCTCCCTTTTTTACTGCAACTCCATCAACAGATGATTCTTTTGCAGACTTTGATATCATGAAATGCTTTATATTGTTTATCCTGTCCCTGAAAAGAAAATTTGTTTTATTTATTTCATTTGTCTTTCCCATAAGGAGGCTGATAAGTGATATGGCGTTTTTTGATTCGACAATGAATACATTTGCTTTACAAAGAGAAGCTGCATATTTCAGCGACATCAGAATATCCCCGTCATCGGGAGCTGCAATTATATTTTTTGATTTCAGACTGTTAAGAAGATCAACAAGCTTTTTGACAGATGGTTTTCGTTTCCCGTAATCATACACGTAATCAGCGCCGAGACTTTGAAGGATTTTTTTAAAGCCTTCGCCCGAAACGATACAGAAAATACTTTGCTCTTTTTCATATTCAATAGAGTCATAACTTATAAAGTTCCGGTGTTGTTTTTTCATATCATCCACTTTCCTGAATATTATATTTCCGAAAAGAGAGATGTCTTTAATTACTGAATCAGGTTTATTTGTATGTATATGTATTTTATATGTGTTACCCCTGCCTGAAATTATAAGGCTGTCGCCATAGTTTATAATTTGTTCCTTAAGAGCCTGGCTGTCAATATTCTTATCGGAACTTACAGTCAGTTCCGTGCAATACCTGTACCTGATATCGGGATTCCATGAAGACTCAAATTCCTTAGTATCTTTTATAAGGGCTTCTCTTGCCTGATATTTGTTATTATGATTATGGGTTCTGTTTTTAAGGTACTGTTGAACATTATGAACTATATTATGCAGCCTCGCGTTTGTAATATTGCCTGCTCCAAGGTTCTGAACAAGAGTTCCTGTATCGCTTCGCTTTTTACGTAAATATCTTTTAACGAGAAGATCCTTAAGCAGACTATTTATCTTCAAAGCAACAGATAATGGCAGCGTTTCAGGGATTTTTCTTGAACTGAATTCTCTTTCAAGGCCTTCAAGCAGTATTAAGAATCCGGCGCCTCCTGAGTCAACAACCCCGGCCTGTTTCAATATGGGAAGCATATCGGGTGTTTTATCCAGAGTTTCTTTTAGGTGTGGTATGCAATCTATAATTAATTCAAGGGGATTCTCCTTTATCGTCATTATTTCAGAATATTTCTTTTTTAATTCCGACATAAGAGTAAGCATTGTCCCTTCCCTGGGATTGTCAGTTCCCTTGTAAGCAGTTACACATCCCTTTTCAATAGCTTTAAGAATATTTTCCCTTGAGAAATCATTGTTTTCAAGAACTTCAGTCATGCCTTCAAAAAACAGCGATAATATTACGCCGGAGCATCCGCGGCTGTTAAGAAGCATATTATCCGATATTAGCTTCAGGAAATCTCCCGGCAATATATTGTCAGGAAGATTCACAGGGATGTTTGCAAGCGCCCCCTGAATTGTCAGAGCAATATTCAATCCTGTATCACCATCAGGAACAGGAAATACATTTAACCTGTTTACATATTCCTTGTGACGCCAGAAATATTTTGAGATATTATCAAATGCATTCTTTATTTCTGCTATTTCATTTTTCATGTTATTGATTTGTAAGATCTTTTATTATAACCTTACTTTTTCAAACCAGACGATACTATGCATAATTTTTATATGTAACTATACCGCTCTTTACAGCCCCGGTTTGTTTAAGCCACTCTGTCAGGGCACTTTCATAAAATAGTATTCAAACTTGTGACAAATAAAAGATTTGTTTTTGATTTAAAATTAGTATAATTTTAATAATTAATAGACTTATTAAATGATGCTATTAATATTTTTACGGTAACTTATAACAAAAAGCAATGGACAAATTATCATTTATAAGGTCAGTAATTAAAATGTCTAAGTCAGGTTTAGTAAACAGGTTCTTAATCAGAAAGATGGACTCTTTCCTATACGACAAAATTGTAAATCATGATCCTTTGAATGTAGAAGAAGTAAGGATCAGGAAATTTCAGTTCATATCTTCAATGCTTCATATGGCAATGAAGAATGTAAGAAAAGGATATATTTCACCAGGGATCATTGAGAGATTAGCTGAAGTGCTTATTGAAAACTCATTTTTCAAGGAATCTGCTGAAATTGTAAATAAACGGAAAATATTTTTTGAGGAACATGGTTACCAGGCTCCGAGCTTTATAACTTTATCGCCAACAGGAAATTGTAATCTTAACTGTCAGGGATGTTACGCGGGATCTGACAGAAATGGATCAGCATCGCTTCCATGGGAAACAGTTGACAGAATAGTCGCTGACGTTCATGATTCATTCGGAGCTCATTTCATTACAATAAGTGGCGGAGAGCCTTTCATGTATAATGATGGCGGTCACACAATATTTGACATTTTCAGTAAATATGATGACATGTTTTTCCTGATTTATACAAACGGGACACTGATCTCAAGGGAAGTGGCAGCAAAAATTGCCAAAACAGGAAATGCAACTCCCGCAATATCAGTGGAAGGATTTGAAAAAGATACAGACGAGAGAAGAGGACCCGGAACACATTCGCGGATTTTAAGGTCATTTGAAAATCTCAGGAGTGAAGGCGTTCCCTTTGGTATTTCAGTGACTGCAACGAGCAGGAATATTGATTCTCTTCTGGGAGAAAATTTCTATGAATATTATTTTGAAGAATTGGGAGCCACTTACATGTGGCAGTTTCAGTTTTTACCGATTGGACGCGGAAATAATGCCTTTAACCTTGTGGTTAATCCTGATAACCGCGTAAAATTGTACAACATGTGGGAAAAACAGCTTTCAGAGAACAACCGTTGCATTGCTGATTTCTGGAACAGTGGTATGATAACATGCGGATGCATTGCTTATGGCGGAAACCATGGGTATATTTACATTAACTGGGATGGGAATATAATGCCTTGTGTTTTTGTACCGTATTATATAGATAATATAAAAGACCTTTACAAAAAGAATCTTGGCCTGACAGATGCTTTGAATTCGGAATTTATGAAAAGAGGAAGGGAATGGCAGAATGAATATGGTCTGTCACATCAAAAAACAGCCGGAAACTGGCTGATGCCATGTTCTTTCAGGGATCATTACAAGAATTTCGTTGAGAATATACTGACTGATGATGCCAGGCCGGAGAACCCGGAAGCTGCCGAAATCATGAACAACAGGGATTATTTTGAAAAAATGAACAATTACGACATGGAATTAAAAGAACTGACAGAACCAATATGGAAGTATAAGTACATGAAGGAGGCTGCACCCGGTCTAATCAAAAGCCAGATTAATAAAATATAAAATTTTTCAATGGAGATGAGTGAACGCAATGATACAGAACAGACAATCCTTAAAGTGGCTGAAGTATTGTTCCTGAAAAGAGGCTATGCACAAACATCTACCACGGAGATTGCCAGGGAAGCCCGGTGCAATCAGTCTCTTATTCATTACTATTATCGTACAAAAGAGAATTTGTTTACAAGGATTTACGAAAAAAAGTTGTCGCTGTTTCTTTCTGACTTTATAAACGGGAGTAAAAGCAATCTTTCTTTCAGGGAAAAAATCAGAAGAATGATTGAAGCGCATTTTGATGCTCTCATTAATAATCCACAGTTACCGTTCTTTATTTTTACGGAACTATTATCAAATGATAAACGTCTTGATATGTTAAAAGAAAGCCTGAAAATGCATAATCCGGCTGAATTTAAGGTGTTCTGTGAAGAATTTCAGGATGAAATTTCGAAAGGAAATATAAGAGAGATGTCAGTATTCGATCTGATTATTCTGATCTTATCACTGAATGTAATGCTGATTCTTGGGATACCGATTATTAAGAAACTGGTTACAGGAAACGAAGAAACATTCGATAATTTTTTGAGCCGGAGAAGGAAGGAAAATGTCAGGATAATTTTACAAAGCCTTAATCCTTAAAATTCTTTGCTTATATAATTTGCAACTGCCTTCATTACTTAAAAGCATTTAACATCAAGTTTCGCAGATTTTAACAGTACAGGATCAGGAACTAAAAGCTGTATTTCAGTTTAAACATAAGCATATCAAAATTATTTAGATTACTAAATACTCCGCTTCCTTTGCCGTCAATAATAGCAGCAGAAAGACTCATTTCAACATTGTCGGTTGCCTGGTAAGCAATTTCAGGCACAAATAAAATTGTGTAATTATCTTTTATATTATTCCAGTCAGTCACAATAAAGCCTCCGCCTATTGGGGCAATTTTTAATTTTTCGTTAAAAAATTTCTTTTCATATCGTGCAAAGAAATAATCATTAAGGTTTCCCTGCCCCCGTTCATTGATGAAACCATGCATATACTGAAAATTCAGGTATGAACCGTCTGAGAAATTGTAATCCCCGCCAAGCACAAATCTCACGTATGGTTCTGAAGAGTCTAATAACAAAGAATCCATGGTCACAGGGACTGGTGAAGAAGGATAAAAAGCTGAAAAATCATTTGTCATTATTACGTTTTTGTCTGGCATAAAAGCAGCAGCTTCTGCCCATAATCCGAATCCGCCAATGCTTGTTGCCATATCAACGCCAAATATGTGGGTTCTCGAAAATGAAAGTTGGGAGTTTATATTTATGCCGCCAAAGGTATCCACAGGGATAAATGTGTTCCTTGTGGCGAATGGTAATCCATCATAACCCCATACATAACTTAATGAAAAATCGACTCCTTTTACAAAACCTTTAAACTTTAATCCGGCAGTTGAACTCTGTGCCAGATTGTACCGCGGCATCAGTATCGTATCAGAAAATTCATTCAATACCATTCCCTGTGGCAATTCCATTTCATGTGTCAAAGCATTTGCATAAATACCAATTGGCATGTTTGCAGGCTGGAAGATTGGGATATAGACACCTTGCAGGGAGAGATTATTGTTAAAATAATAATTCAAATTTATAGCATCTGAGCCTCTATGGCGTCCAAAATCGAGTATATCTTCCAAATCATAAGGATTAAGGTTATCCGTAGGATTAAGTTTATCGGCAGTCCCCCAGACTATTCTTTGACGTCCTATAGTTATATCCAGGTTCTTTGAAAGAAAGCCGGATAACTGAACATATGCTTCCCTTAATTCAAAATTAACCGGGTCAACAATACCCTTGTTGTATAAATCAGCAGATGACGTAATATTTGGTAAACCGATATTGCGAAGCCAGACTTCACTGTAGAATTTTGACCTGCTGGTAATTTTTTTATCCAATTTTAACGTAAGACGGTTTTCATTCCATGCCCAATCATTTTTATCAGTCAGCAGAAAGCGTTCATCAGTCAACAGCGAACCTGAAATTTTAAGATTATCATCCTGGGCATAAATTACGCTCACAGATGTAATAATCGCCAATATTACTGTAAACAGATTTGATTTTTTCATAAATTATTGAATTATAATTAGGTTCCCATAACTTTCGTGGTTTTTAACAGCGAAATATTTCTCCGGGTAAAAAATACAATTCCCGACAGAATCACTATAACACCTGCCCAGAAAATGTTCCAGTAAAAATTATCCGGATAGTATTTAAGGGAAAACGCGAAAAGCTTTTCTTTGGGAACTGACCATAGATCCCTGAATGAAAAATGGCTTAAAATAAACTTTGTATAGTCTGCAGTAAACGAAATTATAATTATCAGAGAGCCTGTAATTAATATTAAAAGTTCATGAGTTTTAATAATTACTTTTTCATTTACCGAAGAAAAATATAGCACCAATAAGGCCAATATGATCATAAGAGCGGATAATATTAACGGCGTTATTACAGGGCCTGTCCAGGTTACCGGCAGCAGAAATAAAATATCCATTGTGAAAAGAGATTCAGGCCAGTTTATTAGCAATTTCAGGAAGATATAATAAAAAATATCCCACACCGCGAAAGAAAAAATAAAGTAAGCAAACCTCGTAATTGATGATTTGCCCGTAAGAATACCAACCGATAAAAGCATGATTAATGAGAAAGCTTCGCGTAATATTTCAGTTGTGGCAAGGTTCTCAGGGATTGGCTGTAGCGGAAAGGAAAATCCATCAGGATATACAATCTGCCGCAGGTAGATTACGATTGCGCTTTCAAAGAAACCCATTGCAATGCCAAATATTGTTATCCAGAGTATTGTTTTAGTCTTCATTCCCTTAAATTATTCAAATAAGATAAAATCGCCTTCCTGGCTTCTGCTTCTCCAAGTTTAATGAGTTCTTCAGCCTTATAAAAATCAAATGTACCTGCTGAATCGAATGGTATATTTATGACTATTTCAGGATTGTACTTTTCAATGGTCAGCTTCGCCAGCTTGTGTATCATTACTGATGATGTGGTAGTTAGCAAGGTATAATAACCTATACTTTTTTTGTTTCCGGTTGAAATTAATTTCGAAAAAGTTTTCATTAATCCTTTATAATCGCCCCGGTCTGTTTCTGATAGTTCAGAGATATTCCGGCGCTTATCCCCATATAAGTTAACGATAACTGTAACAGCCCCTTCAACAGGTTTTACAAATTCGATGGGAACCGGATAAAGAAGTCCGCCATCAACAAGTATACTTCCGTCATGATTTACCGGGATAAAAACAGCCGGGATTGAAACTGAAGCCCTGATAGCTTTATAATAACTTCCTCTGTTAAAAAGAACTTCCTTTTCATTCAGGATATCTGTTGCAATTGCCGTAAAGGGGATCTTCATGTCCTCTATATTCATATCCGGGATGAATGTTTTCAACTTTTCAAAAACCCTTTCACCTTTAAGGAGACCATGGGAAGTTATTGTAAAATCCATTAAATTCCATACATCTTTCTTTGTAAGCCTGCAAACCCAGTCAGTGTACTCGGACAATTTACCCATTGCATATAGTCCGCCTATAACAGAACCTATAGAAGACCCGGCAACGGCATTAATATTAAAACCATGTCTTTCCAATTCATGAATCACTCCAATCTGGGCAAGTCCTCTTGAACCTCCGCTCGACAGAACCAGTGATACGGATTTAGGCATCTGATTTGAGATTTATCTTACTGGATTAATTTTCTCACTGTAAAATCCTCATCTGTCAGCCCGGTATCATATTTCACGTCTGACATCTGCATTTTAGTTTTATGATTTTTCTTTAAGTCCGTCATTTCAATTTCCTGAGCATTCCAATAGTTTCCTACTTTGTTAAATATGTATTTTGCTGATTTTATTTTTGCATTTCCTTTATCGTAATAATCCATCGCCTCAGGATAGAAGTTCGTTTTATTGATGGTTACAACTATTTTGGAATAATCAGACTGTGTCATTGGGGTCAGTTCCAGTGTAAAAACATTTGCTCCGGCTTCAATTAATTTTGGAGTGTATTTTGCTGAAAAAGGCTTTGATTCCATATCATCATAGGAGAAATCAGTACCGGCAAAATTCTGATTTTTAGCGCTGGTTGCAATTCTTCTTTCTTTACCAAATGCAGGCAGATACAGATACATTACATCATCAGGCAGAGATAATACAGATATTCCGGCCTGCGATGCCGGCGCTGTAAAACGAAACATCCGTTTATCGTTTCCTTTTTGTTGGATGGTAGCTTCCCTTACTTCTTCCTTTCCGGCTTTATCAATAAGGACAATCTTATTTTTTCCTGTCATATCTTTCGGGGAATACATCACGTCATCCATTCTTTTTATAATTGCAGATGCATCCTGTGCATTGGCAGGGTATATTCCTGCCATCAGAACCATAATGGTTATTAATGCTGAATGAATTATTGCTTTCATTTTTTCATGTTTATAAGTGAATAAATTAGTTTGCAATGATTTTACGTTTCCTGTTGGCTAAAATCAGTATTACAGGTAAAAGAGTCAAAGAGCCAAGACCTGAACCAAACATGCTTATTGCAACAAGCAAACCGAA
>MWDJ01000053.1 GCA_002070505.1 Bacteroidetes bacterium ADurb.Bin145
ACGGGGCAATTTCTTGTAACTGCGATAGCAACAGATAACCTTGGAGCAGTTTCTCAATCATCTGAAGTAGATTTTACTGTTTATGAGGAAAAAAATCCAGGCTTAACAATGCTAAGCCTTTATCCAAACCCAAATGAAGGCCATTTTAAGGTCGAAATGGCAAAAGAAAATGATTCTGAAAGACTTTTTACTGTTTATAGTTTATCAGGACAAGCTTTATACAACGAGAAGGGCGACGGGCATGAGGTTGTCATTGAATTCAACTTAAGTGAATTATTTCCAGGGACATATATTCTTGCTGTATCTTCAGATAACAAAATAATCGATAGTAGAAAGTTCACAAAAAAGTAAGAGTCATAAACAAAAACAGCCTCATCATGAAGCCGAAAGTATGGTTGGGCTAGGATATGTGACTCTCTTTTACCGGGGATGTATTACCTGTTTAATTGATGCCGGACTGGTAAGGCCCGGCCTGACAGAAAGGACATCTCTTTACTCGCCCTTTAGACGAGTGGCATATGATGACCTTTATAGCAGATGCTGAATATAATTCCAATACTTCATTTTTTGCATAATTATTCTCTCAGCTTCGGCACTGCGAAAACTCTCTCCTTAAATCTATGAAAAACTACGGTATCATTTCCGACATCCTGATCGAGAATCATACCAGCAGCAATTTTGTTACGGTTTCCAACTTTAACCGAAGGAAGAGTTGCGCTATTGATGCCAAAAAAATTATCATCACCAACCAGTGAAAATCCTGAAAAACACACATTGGGGCTTATTGAATTGAAATTTCCAATCACTGTGTCATGCCCAATACTACAACGAGAATTGATAAGAGTAAAAGCCCCTATTGTCACATTAGGTCCAATATTTACATTGGGACCTATGACACACCCTTCGCCCACTAAAGATGACATAGATAAATAAGCACCAATGTGAACAAATGAAATAAAAATAGCTCCTTCTGATTTATACTTTTCAACAAAAAAGTGTCTGGAATCCAAGTTTGCTATACCAATTATATACGCATGATCCTTTAAAACCTTATGGTCAGAAGCTCCACCAATATGCGGTGCTGAAAGCTTATAACGAGCATAATTAGCAGGATTATCATCAAGAAAGCCAACTACATTGAACTCTTTTTTACCCGTGACTTTTTCATTGAATATTATATATTCGTCAATCTCAGCAGCATGACCGCCAGCCCCGATAATGATTACATCCGTCATTTTTGTCTTTATAAAACACTATTTTGCCAAATAGCCCCCATCTACAATAAGGTTGATACCAGTAATCCACGCAGAAGCATCTGAAAGGAGGAAAATACATGCATTGGCTACATCATCAACTTTTCCCAACCCCAATGGATGCAGTGATTGTATCTTGTTTAGTGACGCCGCATCTCTGCTATAGACAGCGCTTCTGGACATAGGTGACTCGACAACGCCAGGGGATATCGCATTTACACGTATTTTCCTTGGAGCAAGCTCTATAGCCATTGACTTTACAGCAGCTACAAGTGCTCCTTTGGTTAGCGAATACAGAGTTTTTCCGTTTTCTCCGGCAACTCCCATTACAGAACTGATGAAAATTACGCTTCCTCCTGTCAGTGAGAAATGTGCTGATTTAACAGCATGCCTTGTAATATTCATTGATGCAATCACATTGGTTCGAAGAAAATGCTCTATTCTCTGCGTTGTTATTGAGTTCAATGGTAGAGTAGTTGAAATACCTGCACAATTAATCAGTCCATCTATACGACCTTTTTGCCTGACTACTTCACGCACGGCATCTCCAACCATGTCATATTCAAGCAAATCAATAGCACATGACATATGTTTTTCCGGATCATCCATTGATTGTAAAGTATCATTCAATCTTCCTTCGTCACGTCCAAAAACAGCTATAGATGCGCCCATCAATGCGCACGATATTGCGCATTGCCGGCCAATTCCAGATGATGCTCCCGTTACAATAAGAGTCTTTCCCTTTAAAGTGAATGGTAATGCTGAACTCATGCTAATGCATGTTTTATATTTACTTTTTCTGACCTCAGGTATTTCCTATACATAGTATATGATAGTGTAAAAAACACTAGACTTCTACAATCTCCCCCACATAACATCCATCAACTTCTATTATCGCAGTACCCCATGTTAAGCCTACCCCAAAACCACTCAAAAGCAATCTTTTATGGAGAGAAAGTTTATTAGCCAACTCAGAAATGATAGTAAGAGGAATGGATACAGATGAAGTATTTCCAAATTTCTCAATTGTGGAAGGCACCTTATCTTCAGGTAATTTCAATTTCTTTGCCAAGAAACTATTAATATACTTATTCGCCTGATGAAATATGAAATAATCTATCAGATTAACATTAGTACCTGAATACTCCAACAGTTTGTTGAAGTCTTTGGGAACCTCCCTTATTACAAAGTTAAATACGTCGGCTCCATTCATATAACCCTGTTCATCAGAGCGTATATTTCCATACTCATCAACAACCTTCTCCTTAACGGTCTCACATGAACTCATTTTACGGTATCCCCCAGCAGGTATATTTATTAAAGACGCACGTGAACCATCCGAATTAAGTGAGAACCAGCTTTCCCTAAAATTCTCTCCCTTTTCTATCAGTGCAGCGACACCGCCGTCACCGAATAGAAAACCTGTTTTTCGGTCTTTTAAAGAATAGACTTTTGATCGCGTTTCACCGTCAAGAATGAGTGCTTTTCTGATTCCTCCGGAAGTAACCATTGAATATGCAACAGTAAGCCCATACAAGAAAGCAGAACATCCCAGATTAATATCTAAGGTTATTGTTGAACTCGGAAGCTTAAGTCTCTCCTGTAGTATTACTGATGTAGCCGGCATCCTGTAATCAGGTGTTTGTGAAATAAAAAGAAGCAGGTCAATTTCTTCTCTATTGATTTTCATATCATCCAATAATCTCTCAGCGGCCGCGTAGCATAAATCGGAAGAACAGGTGTTCATATCAGCGAATCTGCGTTCCTTTACTCCTATTTTTTCGATAATCTCCCTAATGTTTTCTTTTTTAAAATAAAGGTCATAATCATAGTTGTTTATGATATGCCTTGGGACAGCTCCGGCAAGTCCTGATATTCCAACATTGTGAAATGAAAGTAAGCCCATGGTCCTTATCTTGATTCGACCAGTTTCACAAGATCCATGACAGTCTTGTAGTTATTAAACTCTTTCATTTCAATCTCAATACCAAAATCGCTGTCGAGCATAGCCAATAATGACAATTCAGTGAGACTGCTGTAAGAATCATAATCACGAAAATTATCTTCAATTTTGATTTGGGAAGAATCCATCTCCAGGGCTTCTGCTAAAGCAGAAATCAATTTATCTTTCATATTATTAACATTTATTAATCCTGTTTTAAAAACTGTTTTTGACTTGTACTTTCCGTAAAGGCAATTACTATTCTTCGATAATCCTGATTGTCATAAATGCCTCAGCATAAGGGATTCCCACAGAACATCCCCTTAGTTTTGCAAGAGCTTCAAGGGCTTCCGGAGATCTTGAACTCGGATAATTCCTGATCTGACTCTTAAAGCATTTAAAGGCAGCTATCTTACTTTCAATTGACTGAGTAATGCCAACAAAAAAATCAGGTATAAATGTATCATCACCAAATGGGGATGCCAATTCAGTTTCTGAAAGGGTTTCATAGCTAAAAACCTTTTTCACCGGACACATGATTCCTGGTCTGGCTGCAACCAACCCCGCATTAAAAACAGCCTTGTGATCGTGATGAATATCACCCCTGTGGGGAAGAAAAATAATTCCGGGACTAAATTTTTTTACAACTTCAGAGATAGACCGGGATAATTCTGAAACGGATACCAGATCAAGTTCAGGAGCAGGGAAATCTAAAAAAACAGTATCAGTTACACCAAGCAACTCATGAGCCTTTATTGATTCACATCTTACATTATGAATTCTCTCCTCAGAATACATGCCTTTCTTTCCCCTGGACATAATCAACACATAAACCTCATTATTTTGTTGAGATAGTCGCTTTATCGTTCCACCGCATCCCAGAACCTCATCATCAGGATGAGGAGCCACAATGAGTATCTTCTGCCTGTCATCAAATATCATTTTCTTCATTTTTTCTGGTTGGTGACCACTCTATCCCAATCGTACCCGCAATTCATCAAAAAATCTATTATTGTCACATTCTTTTGAAAACCATTCCACAGTTGAGGATACTCAAATGGCTCATAATCAATGTATTTAAGCGTTATGCCATTTTTCTCAAAATTCTTTTCATTTTGATATGCTCTCGCCCCTGTCCCGGAGTAGTATATTTTACCATGCAATTTTGTGCAAATTTCTATAATTCTCTTTTCCTGCATGCTTATAACGTCCAGCGAAGATGATCTCACAAATTCAGTTTTGAAACCAAGCTTGCCACAAATAAACCTTATTATCTGTTCATTAAACATTGCCAAATTAATGCAACTATTATCTAACCATAACTTATAATCCATATAAACGAGATCAAAGAATTTAGCTTTCTTATAATTCGACTCGATTGTTTTTAAGTGTCTTTCTCTCCATCCAAGTGCATCATTGGTAGTTACCTCATTAATACTAGATCCAAAAGCCCCCAGCACTGGAATTTTAAGACGGAAGGCCCCCTGAGGAGTTTTGATATAATGATAGTTATGCATGCCTTTATTCGAAAATTGCGCATCGTCCAGAAATACAAAAACATCTGATAAATAAACTTTATAGAAATACCCAAGCCAGGGAATGTAATTAGGTTGATGAATAGCAATTGTTTTCATGCGGGTATAAGGTCAAGCGATTTATATCCTGGTATATATATTATCTGTCCTGAAGAAACTAAGTACAGAACAGACAAATAGTCTCAAATCATAAAAGAAGGAATAGTTTCTTACATATTCCAGATCGACCGGGATATTCAGATTCCAATCGTTGATTTCTCTCTGCCTGACTTGCACCAGGCCACTTAATCCAGGTTTTACATAAAACCTGGATTTCTCTTCTTCGCTATATTCGTCATATTTCTTTGGAAAATTTGTTACTGGTGGTCGTGGACCAATGAAGCTCATTTCTCCCTTGATAATGTTAAATAGCTGAGGCAACTCATCTATACTTGTTTTACGAATAAACTTTCCAACTCTGGTTATCCGAGGATCATTTTCATATACTATAACTGAACCCACTGGGATATATATATCATTTCGCATGGATCTGAATTTGTAAATATTAAAGACTCTGCCCAAACGGCCAAGGCGTTCCTGACGAAAAAAAACCGGGCCTGGAGAATCAATTTTAATAGCCAATGCCACTACCAGAAAAAGAGGTATAAGAATGATAATCGCCACAAATGAAATAAGCCAGTCAAATAAAGGTTTGAAAAAGGATTTGTACATAATGTTTCTACAAACAGTAATCTCAGTAAATTCAATCGTTGAAGGCAATGTTGCCATCAGGCAGGAAATTCCTGGCATTTTTCACAGAGAAGTCTCTGGAGGCAAGCAGAGAATTTATCCTCATTTCCTCCATTAAAACATTATTATCCGCCATTTTTTGTATGAACCCGGCAATGCCTTCAATATCTGATGGTTCAAAGTTTTTTCCACAATTATATTTTTCAGCAAGTCTCTCAATTTCAGATCCGGCCTCACTAATACATAGTAAAGGAGCCCCAACTGACATGAAATTAAATATTTTGCTCGGAATTGCAAGTTTTGATGCCCCGGCACCCAGCGAAATAACAGCCAGACTTGCCGCTGAAAAGGTATAGGGCAACTGCCCGACAGGTTGCCATGGAAGCAGAATGACATTTTTCTTTTCAGGACCCAGCGCCTCTATCTTACTGGATATTAATTTCTTCTTCGCACCTTCACCGATGATGATAAAAACAATATCATCTCTGCAAATCATACCAGCAACACTGATCATAACTTCCACATCTCCAGCCAAACCTAAATTACCCGAATACATAACGACAAACTTCCCGGATAGATTATGTGCTTTTATGAAATGATTATTTTCCCGGCTGACAGGAGTGAAAAAGGTATTATCTGTCCATATATAATTTACCTTTAGTGATGCTTCACTCCTGTATTTTTTCAGAACCTGGCCCATGCCTTCAGAAATAGTGTAAACTTCCCTGGCTTTGGGATATATTTTCCGGTTAAGTTTCTGCCACAACCAGACTATTCCGGATGTGGGCGCTGAATATCCCAGTTCTACAAGTACATCGGGATAAATATCAAATATCAGGAGAGAGAATTGATTCTGTAAAAACAATGGTAACAGCGGAGCCAAAGGCGGATTGGAAACGATAAAAAGTTCATCGGAACGATATTTTATTAACAGTTTTGTCAAAATCTGAATAAACCCTATACTCCATGTAAATAATCGATACAACTTTGATGTACGTTTGTACCTTATTATTTTTTCAATCTTCACGGATTGCGGTAATTTTCGGTTACGTTCGACAAGTCTGCCTGTAAAAAGGATGCAGTCGTAACCTTTATTAACGTATTCTGTGATGATATCAATCATCAGGTACCCGGAATCCTGATTTATGAATACAATCCCTTTCAAAAATTTAAAAACGCTTATGGTAATTGAAAAGAAAATGCATGTCAGACAGGTCTTACTGTCTTTTATCCATGAAAATCCTCAGGAGAGTCTCAGCACCTTCTTTTACACGTTTTTCATACGGCATATAGAACATGTCTTCAAGATTTCTTGCCGGATAACTTGCTAAGATAGAAGCCAATTCGTCGGGATTATGAGGACTAAAATAACGCCCTTCATCCCCTAATTGTTCTATGTTGACCTTCAGATCAGATGCAATAACTGGTACCTGCAATGATTTCGCATCCTCAATCACCGTGCTCCACCCTTCAAAAAGACTTGGCTGGATAACTGCCTGGGAGTGCCTCATAATCTGAATTTGATCAGATCTTGAAATTACACCAAGCATTGTAACCTGATCCTGAATCTCGTTTTCCCTTATTATATGATGTATTTCTTCCATATATGGAGAGAAAGATGCAGATGGCAATTTACCTGTACAGGCAATGTGCAGCTTTTTACCCGTCTTTTTCAGATTAGCAATTGCCAAAAGAACAACACGATGGTTTTTGTGTTTATGAAATTGATTGGAAATCAGAAAATATTTTTCGGGCAAGTTATACTTTTCTCTTATTAATCTGCCATCTATATCGTTATGATTATCAATAACAGAAACAAAATGATAAATATGTACCAAAGGAGTCGTGCCAATAACAAAGAATTTCTTGAAATCGGACAAGACATCATTACTTGAAAGTACCATATAGTCACAATTTTTCAGGATGAATTTGATTCTGAGGTTTCGTCCTGCAATTTGTCTTTTTGAGAAGAATTCAGGATAGTGCTTATGTTGAAGGTCAGCATACCAAGAAATAAGTTTGGTTTTTGTCCTTGTCCTAACAGGGAAATCGTGAATCGGGAATATTGCATCAAGTTCATACTGTTTCAGAAGACTCTCGACGAAAACGTTTTTCCGTGTAATCAAGGAACGAATTGTACCTGACAAAAACGGAGGGAATTGCCATTCGATTTTATTAATGTATGGGTAATCGAATTCGTTCAGGAACTTTTTAAGATCTGCTTTATAAAACAAATAAATCTCCGGTTTTTGTTTGTCATCCAAAAAATTGAGTGTCTTAACCAGGTTAATAATATAGATAATTCCACCCATCCACTGGGAACTAAAATAAAAGAGAATTCCTACCTTCAGTCTTTTATTTGACAGATCTACACTAACATTATCCATTTTACCAATTTTCTATTAAGTTTTTAACTCCGTCATCAATACCCCATTCAGGTTCCCATCCGATATTTTTAAGCTTTGAGACATCAGCAAGCAGGTGTTCTCTTTCAACTTTACGGATTTTCCCGGGGTCAACTTCAATGTTAACTTTTTCTTTAATCTGACGTTCAAATGCTTCTACAATTTCAACCACTGAATACTCAATTCCACGCCCCAGATTATAGATGTCATACCCCATTTTCTCCATTGTTATTAGCTTCCTGACAGCTGAAGCCATATCATAAGTGTGTATAAAATCACGTTTTGGAGTAAGATTCCCCAACTTTATTGTTCGAAGACCTTTCCTTAGCTGTGATTCAATTTCCGGAATAAGGTGTGGATTTGTTTCATTCGGGCCAAATGCATTGAAAAAGCGGCAAATTATTGTATCAACACCTGTCTCAAGGTAGAATTCATGGCAAAGATGCTCACCTGTAAGTTTGGTTAATCCATAAATATCCATTGGGTGAAGTCTATGAGTCTCTTTTAAAGCCTTATCTTCAATTGGATAAACAGCAGCAGTGGAAGCAAAAAATAGCCTCTTAAGTGTCCGGATTTCCCGGGCTACATTAAGAATATTCATAGTCCCCCTAATATTTATATCTGCCGCCTCATAGGGATGCTGATTACAATAAGGAATAAAATGAATAGCGGCAAGATGAATAATCAGCTCTGGCTGGAGTTTGCGTATAATTTTTTTTACCATGAGTTCATCCCTGATATCAGCAAGGAAAAAATGGTCATCTTTTACACTTATAAACTCTCTGTTCCCAAAAGAAAGATTATCAAGGACAAATACATCATAGCCGTCATTCATTATTGCAGGAACAACAGCTGATCCAATAAAACCGGCTCCACCGGTGATTAATACTTTCATAACACAAGATTTAAGTGCTCAATGATATTTAATCTCCCGATGAGACGGGAAGAATATATTATCATGAAACATATTATTATACAATATTTTCAGTTAATCTCCCCACCAATACATATGTTGTTGGTCCATTGAATTGCTATCTTCCAAGAATAAACTCAAGATATTCTTCCGCTATCACCTTAATCGAGAATCGCTTAACGGATTCAACGGCATTCCTTCCCAGTTTCATTCTGAGACCTTCATCTTTCATTATAACTCTGAGTTTGTCAGCAAATTGTACATAATCCGACAAAGGAATGAGAAAACCATTATGATTATCTATTACCAGTTCAGAAGGACCTGCAATACAATCAAATGCGATAACCGGCAATCCTGCCGACATTGCTTCTCCAATTACGTTTGGAAAACCTTCAGAAACAGATGTAAAAGCAAATATCTTGCTACGTCTGTAATAGGAATCTACGTCAGCCTGTTTACCGGTAAGAATTACTCTGTCATGTGCGTTTCTTCTATTAATTATTTCCTCGAGTTTATTCGAAATATTCTGTTTTAGATGATCATAACCAACTAATATAAGCTTCCACCCTTTTATATCCAAGTCAAGAAACAGATCGATTAATTTGTCCTGATTCTTTGTATTAATATATCTTCCCACCATTAAAACGATATTCTCTTTTTCATTTTCTTTTTTTGGTGAAATAATCCGTATGGGATTGCCTATAATCCTGATGTTCTTATGATGGAAGAATCTCAGGTAATAATCTTTAGCCATCTTTGTCTGAGCAATTATCCCTTTGGATTTAGGATAAAGCAATCTCCTTAATAATGAATGCAGGGTATTGAATTTTTTTTCCGGACTGCATCTGTCAGAAATAAATACAGGATAAGGAAGCCCCAAAAGGGATAATAGTACAAAACTGTTCCAAAATTCACCAAAGCTAAGAATAGTTGAAGGTTTTATGCTCTTAACTGTCTTTCTCAAAAAGAGCAATGTTCTGAATGTGGAAATGGTTCTCGCACTGTTGTTGAACGGGAAAGGAGGCAGATGCACCAGAACACTTTCAGGAACAGGATAAAAGATATCTCTTACATTATCATAAATTACAAGATGCAATTCCAGGTTTTTCTTGAAAGAATAATATTGGATAAGTTCTGACATTACTCTTTCCATACCTCCTGCCTGAAGAGACGGTATTACAAGACACAGCTTTTTTCTTTCCATATATAACCTGGCTTTCGGCAAGATTCCGGGCTTTATCCCTTATTATTCAAACTCTTTAACAGATTATCAACCATCCAGCCATAAGGGTTGAATTTTCCTTCATGCCATACGAGATCGCGGTCCCAATAACCAGGACATGGATCGTACCCATAAGGCGCAAAGCCATAACTGATTTCTACGATTAGAGGATTTTTACCTTCATAAACGTAATCAAATGCCACACATTGAGCATTAAGTTTCTCTGAGGTCTTGAAGGAGAGTCTGATAGTATATTCATCAATCAGTGATTTATCATAAAGTATTTCGCCACTTCCGGAAGCTCTGAAGTCACCCTTCCGAACAAGTCGCTTAATTGCAAAAGCCTTATCGCCTATAACGACCACGCGAATGTCATGATCATTGTTTGAAATAAAGTTCTGAAAATATACATATCCCTTTTCACGCCCGGCAACTCTTGAGAATTCAGTAGTATAGGCCAGCCGTATTACTCCTTTCATAACATCCCATAAAGTAGTCTTTCCCAATCGGTACTTACGAAAACGTTCTGAAAGGTTACTCCAGGCTTCGTATTGTACGAATCCTTTCCCGAAGGCTTTTCTAATTAATCTAAATGCCTCATTCCTGGATTTAACAAGCCTGACATTGTCTGAACCTGCACCAGTCCGTAATTTAAAGACTTTAGGATAAATTGCTCCTCTGGCCCAGTCCATAGCTTCCTTTTTATCATAAAATGCATACGAAGGCACGAGAGGAGCATTGATCGCTTCAAGCAAATATTTCTGTCCTACTTTATCATCAAAATGCCATACTGTGTTATAATCAGGGAAAACAGCCTTGCCTGCAGCCTGAACAGCATAAATAAGTTGTCTTGCAAACTTACTTGCTTTAGGGCTCTTATGATTGAAATGCCACATAAGAGCATCACAATCAGACAGCTGATCAATAATATCCGTTCTATAACAATCAACGAGCTTATAGTCAATATTGTTTGATTCACAATATGGAATCCACCTGTCGCTGAATAAATCCTTAGATCGATGTATAGCTATTAACATAACATTTGTCCAAATAAATTGCAGCCCAGATCTCAAATGAGATAACAATCCATAAAGCCTCCATTTCAGTATACTTTAAGGTTTTGATATTTTCAAACCATCCTGAAACAACCTTATAGGAAAATAAGCCCCGGTGCCTGATGCCTGGCAGCACCTGGTTATTCATATACTCCCTGAACTTTTCGTCAGAAAAGAATTCTTTCACTGGTATCCCGAAACCCATTTTGTCACGAAAGGCAAAATCATCACCAAAAGTAGCTGCTGCTATTTTTTTCAGCAGATACTTTTCACTGTTCCTTCCATGAGGGCTTTTTCTCATCATGAGAAATTCTTCGGGTATTGAAAAGGCCCCTTTTACAACTTCATTATCAAGAAATGGTACTCTGTTTTCAATTGAATGAGCCATTGACATTTTATCCTGGCGTATAAGAAGATCCGGAAGAAAAGACCTCATCTCATATTTAACCTGCTTATCAAACTCGGAGCCTGACAGCGTATCATACAATGCTAGCCTGTCAGATAAAGCCCTTTCGCGTGAGAAGTCTCTTTTCAGCATGCCGGCAAGATATGGTGTCATGTAGGAATTTGACATAATCGCACGTTGCGTGTTGTCGAAGCAGTAGCGAAACAATTCTGAAGGACTATTCAGGTTTTTGTTCAATTCAGTCAACAGCTTATTGACGCTGAAAGGATATTGTATATCATAGAACCGTTTATAACCGCCAAAAACCTCATCTGCGCCCTCTCCGCTCAGAAGTACTGTAACATAGTCTTTTGCGCTCTGAGATAACTTGTAAATAGCTACAGTATTAGGGTGATTCAGAGGCGACTCAAGATGCCATGTTGATTTCTCTAGATTAGAGAGATAGTACTCATTGTCCAACAAAAATTTATGTGTTTTTATTCCCAAAGTTTCCGTAACCCTGTCAATATAGCTCTCCTCACTGAACAACTTGTTTTTAAATACAATGGATACTGATTCAAGCCTGCCCTTTTCGGTGTTACTGTTAGCAAGCCATGTTACGAGTGATGAGTCTATTCCCCCGGAGAGCTGACATCCCAGTTTTACATCGCTCACCAGCTGACTGCGAACACTTCTGTCCAGCCATTCCCTAAGT
>MWDJ01000054.1 GCA_002070505.1 Bacteroidetes bacterium ADurb.Bin145
CTCATCGCTCATCTCTCATCGCTCATCGCTCATCGCTCATCGCTCATCGCTCATTGCCAGTCACACTGCCTCTATGGTCGAAGGTGGTTTTGAAGCTATGTTATATGTCACGCTTACTATCCCCGGTACTTCTTTTATGATTTCCGAGGCAAGTTCTTCAAGCAGGCTGAAAGGAAGCCTTGTTGGAGTGGCGGTGCGGGCATCGAGGCTGTCCCAGCAGCGGACTTCAATCTGTTGTCCGAAATCCCGTTTGCCATCTTTCATACCTGTCACCCGGTCTTCGTGGAGTATTGCCATATACTGGAAAGCGCCCTGTCCCTTCAGCAATCTTTCAACAACTGATGTTGCTTTCCGGACTGTATCAAGTCTTTCGGCAGTAACTTCTCCGATTATCCTTGCTGCAAGCGCCGGTCCAGGAAAAGGAATACGGTTAAAAAGTTCCTCAGGCAATCCCAGCGCCTTCCCGGTCATTCTGACGCCATCTTTCCGAAGTTCGATAAGTGGCTCAATGATCTGATATCCGAATGCCTCCTGCGGATCAATACCCAGCTGGGCAAATACGTTATGCTGCCGTTTTATTCCGGCAACAGTTTCGTCGACATCGGTAAGTATCGTTCCCTGGAGCAGGAATCTGGCTCCACTTTCTCTAACAAGTTTCCCGAATACTTTCTTATAAAAAGTCTGGGTTATAACTTCACGTTTCATTTCAGGATCAGTTATCCCCTTAAGAGCTGTAAGGAATTCTTTCCGTGCATCAACGATCTCTATGTTTATCCCGAGCGCCCTGAAAAATCCGGCTACTTTTTCAGCTTCCCCCTCCCTCATCAGTCCGTTTTGAATAAAAACGGTCCTAAGTTTGTTTCCTAAAGCCTTATGACCCAGCATTGTCACGACTGAAGAATCCACTCCGCCTGAAAGTGCGTTGATAGCGATGCCATTACCCACAGTATCTTTTATCATTCTGGTTTTCTCCTCAATGAATTTTGTGGTATCCAGATTTTTCACAGTGATCTCATTTATCATTATTCTGCTTGTTTTAAATTATTAGTATTAATAAAAATTATGAGTATCATGAACAATACACAATTTTTCATTGATTTTCTTCGCTCCCCCTGGGGTAGGGGTAACCGAAGAAAATCAAGTTGCACTGCGTTCATCTGTAAAATTAAGAATTTTCTGATTCAGACTTTTTCAATGATTTTATTTTGTCCGCTTCATGGTTTTTCTTAATTTTGATTCAATATTTCTACTATGAATTTCAGCTGGTTACTTGAATATAAGATCAAGGTCAACCGTACGGGGCTATGCAATAAGACGGAATTACAGGCTTAGTGCCTGATTATTATCCCATGCCTTAAAAGAACACAGGCTCTATAACTCACAGTTATTCAAAATAATCACATCTTCCAAAACGGAGATATTATTATAAATTGAGAATGATCCTCAGATAATTGTCTCAATTATCAGGATCTCAGTAAAAGAAATTATCAGAAAAGACATTTTCAGAAAACTATTTCAAAAAAAAATGAAACCACTTATAATTACCGGATCAGACCTTAAAATAAGTGACGTGGTGAATGTAGCGCGTCACGGACAGAAAGTAGAACTTCACCCGGATGCCAGAAAGAGGATCAATGAATGCCGTGCAATGCTTGAAAAGAAGATTGTGGCACATGAGATAATGTATGGTGTTAACACAGGGATCGGCGAATTTTCAGAGATCGTACTGGATGATAACCAGATAAAGGATTTCCAGAGGTATCTTGTTTACAACCATGCCGCCGGGATTGGAGAACCCGCATCAATTGAGATAGTCAGGGCGGCCATTCTTGGCAGAATAAATGTTCATGCCCATGGTAACTCGGGTAACCGTCTTGAGATAACAGAAACATTCGTCGAGATGCTCAATAAGGGTGTTACACCTTTTGCCTGCCAGAAAGGATCAGTAGGTGCTTGCGGCGACCTGGCACCAATGTCGCAGATAGCTTTGCTTCTTCTTGGAGAAGGAAAAGCTTATTATAAAGGAGAACTTCTTGACGGCAGGGAAGCAATGGACAGGGCTGGCATTACAGTACCGGGCTTGCAGGCCAGAGATGGGCTGGCAGCAATTAACGGATCGAATATGCTCACTGCTATGAGCGCCATCTGGCTGTACGATGCCAATAACTGGCTTAAGCAGGCTGAAATAGCTGCTGCAATGTCACTCGAAGCGCTTAAAGCCAATATGAAACCCTATGCACCACTTCTTCATGAAGCCCGTGGATTCAAAGGCGCCATAAGAAGTGCAAATGCCATTAACAAATGCATCGCAGGCGGAGACCTGAAAGAAGGAAGGGTCAAATCGAAAGTGCAGGATGCATACTCAATGCGGTCGACTCCTCAGGTTATCGGTGCTGCCCATGATATGCTCGCCTATGCAAAAAGCCAGGTCGAGATTGAACTGAACGGCGTTGGAGATAATCCTATATTCTTTCCTGACAGGAACCTTCAGATGTCCGGAGCCAATTTCCAGGGTTCTCCCGTCTCCGTTCCAATGGATATGGCCGGTGCCAGCATAACAATGGTAAGCGTCCTGTCTGAAAGAAGGATGAACAGGCTCAATAATCCCGCTCTCAGCGTCGGCCTGCCGGATTTCCTTACCAAAGGTGCAGGTATGTTCTCCGGTATGATGCTCAGCCAGTATACCGCCGATACCCTTATAGTGGAACAGAGAATACTCTCAATGCCTGCTTCTATCCAGTCAATACCTGCAGCTGCCGACCAGGAAGATTTTGTTTCGATGGGCATGAATACGGCTATCAAGAACAATCAGATACTTGACTGCGCATACGGTATCCTGGGTATCGAATTCATGGCAGCTGCACAGGCTCTTGATTTCAGGAAGACTGAATACAGTTTCGGTAAAGGTGTTCAGAAAGCAAAGGATGTCATAAGGGAACATGTAGAATTCCTCGATATCGACCGTCCCCTGTATCCGGATCATACAATAATGAAAGAACTTGTCAGATCATGCAAAATACTCACTGAAGTTGAAAAGGAAGTCGGAAGTCTTGAGTGATTTCCTTAAAAACATCCTGGCTATTTTGTTTATATTTACTTGAAAATTAAATTATCCGAATATGTTACGAACTGTGTTTTCATTAATCTTTCTGACCGGAGCACTTCTCCTCAACGGACAGGCTGGATATACACCGGCTCCGGAAAATCTAAAATCCCGTGAATGGTTCCAGGATGCCAGATTTGGAATGTTCATTCACTGGGGAGTATACAGTGTGCTTGGAGATGGCGAATGGGTCCAGAATAACCAGTCGATCGATAAGGCAACCTACCAGAAGCTCCCGGCATTTTTTAATCCGATAAGCTTTAATCCCGCTGAATGGGTCGCTCTGGCAAAAGCAGCTGGTATGAAATATATCACAATTACAAGCAAACACCATGACGGCTTCGCTATGTTTGACTCAAAACTGACTGACTGGGATATCATCGACAGGACTCCTTACAGAAAAGATGTACTGAAAATGCTTGCCGATGAATGCAGAAAGGAGGGTATTAAGCTGTTCTTCTACCATTCACAGCTCGACTGGTACCAGGATAATTACTTCCCGAGGGGAAATACGGGACGGACAGCCGGACGGCCTGAAAAAGGCGACTGGTACAAATATCTTGATTTCATGGATGGTCAGCTGAGGGAACTCCTTACAGGATATGGAGAGATCGGGGGTATCTGGTTTGACGGAATGTGGGACAAAAGGGATGCCGACTGGCGCATTGAAAAGACCTACAGTCTTATTCACAGCCTCCAGCCGGCCTGCCTGATAGGCAGCAACCACCACCTTGCTCCATTCCCCGGGGAGGATTTCCAGATGTTTGAAAAAGATCTGCCGGGACAAAAGACCGAGGGATTCAACCAGAATCAGACGGTTGGTACCCTGCCATTTGAAACCTGCGAAACGATGAATAACTCGTGGGGGTTCAATCTTCAGGATAAAAGGTACAAATCAGTGAAAGACCTTCTCCGTTATCTTATCCAGGCCGCAGGATATAATTCCAATTTCCTTCTTAATGTAGGGCCGATGCCTGATGGCAGGATACAGCCGGAGTTCGTTTCTGCCCTGAAAGAAATGGGTGCCTGGATGGAGAGATATGGAGAAACAATCTGCGGTACCAGAGGCGGCCCCATCCCGCCAAAAACATGGGGAGTGACAACACAGAAGGGGAACAAAGTATTTGTGCATATCCTGAATCCCGAGGATAATAATCTCCTGCTGCCGGATTTCGGAAAGAAAATTAAGAACATCACACTCTTTAATACCACTACGAAAGTGAAATTCAGACAGGATGCCTATGGCGTAACTATATCATTGCCCCAGGGTACAAATGATAATATAGATACTATACTGGTGATGGAGATCTGAAAGGTCCAGTCTCAATTTTAAAGCAGCTTCTCAAGCTGCTTTTTCATTTTAAGGTAATGTGATCCTTCCCAGTATATCCGGTCACATCCCGGGCATTTCCAGAATTCTGTGTAGAATTCCCTGGTGTTTGGCATTAACCTGTCGGTTATTTTTTCCTTTTCAACGTCAGTTAAGAGACTGTTGCATTGCATGCAACGCGAAAAAGGTCTTGCAGAATTCTTTAAGTCAAACCTTGCGAATACCTCTTCAAGCTGCTTTTCAGGTTTTGGCGATCTTATCCAGTAACCGCGTAAAACAAGCTTGTTCTTAAGCAAATCCTTGTCGCGGGTAAGTATTATACGTCTTTCAACCACAGATATCCTGATTATCTCATCATCGGAATATGTACTCTCGCAAAGTGTGTCAAAACCGCATAGCCGTAAATATCTTGCAAGCTTTCCAAGATGCACATCGGAAACGAATTTAATATGCCTCAGAGGTTTTGCCCTCAGATGGGTGGTTTCAGTGATATCAAGACTTTCAAAAACCGGATAAACAGATATCTGGTCTCCATCCTTTACTTTGTAAGAAAAATCAACAGAGTTACTGTTTACAAGGATCAGGTCAACTTCAACATGTGGGATTCCGAGGGACTCTATAATATATTTTACGGACGGATTTCCTGAAAAGTTGCAGGAAAACGATTGTTTCCGCTTTGCGGCCGGAAGGAAATCATTCAGTTCTTCATAAAACCTGAACCATGCCGTGTTCATTACCTTTTCAGATATATCTGATCATCAGTATCTCGAGAAGGTCCTCTGGGGTAAGCTTTACCGGGTTGTTCTTGTTTTCTGTCAGCCTGGCGATCCTGGCCAGATCTTCTTCCCGGATCCCTGCCTTCCTTAATCCCGGAAGTCTTAATTCATCTGTCAGCTGATCAAGAAAATCAAGGAAACCGTCGATAAGATACCCGTCATTTTTGTTTTCTTTGCCCAGGAAGATCCTTCCCATCTGAGCATATTTCTTTAGTGAAATATCGCTTTGTTGGGCTGTCCGCAGTCGCTGCACCGTTATCCTGTTCGTTGCCGACATCAGAGTGCCGCAAACCACTCCATGAGGGATATTGTACAATCCGCCAATCGAGGCTGCAAAGCCATGAACGACACCAAGTCCTGCATTTGCGAGGCAGATACCCGAAGTAAGGGCAGCGAAGGACATCCCGCTTCTGGCTTCTATATCCTGACCATCGTGCACAGCTTTCAGCAGATAACCACTGATTGCCTTAAGACCTTCAAGAGCAAAAGCATCGGTGTATTCACATGATTTATCTGAAACAAAGGCTTCGGTAAGCTGAGTGAAGCAATCCATACCGCTTGCCGCTGTTATATCGGAAGGACAAGAGAGGGTCATCTCCGGATCAACTATGGCAATATCCGGAACAAGGTTATCGTGCCTCAGTGATCTCTTAAAGCCATCAGGGCCGACCCTTGAGATAACGGCATTTTTTGTTGCCTCACTGCCGGTTCCGGAGGTTGTCGGGACTGCAATGAAAGGTATCTTTGATCCAGAATGATCCTTAGTTCCCACTCCTTCAAGATAATCCTGAACAGATTCTTTTTTATACATCATGGCTGAAACAGCTTTCCCGGCATCAATCGCACTCCCCCCTCCTATGCTGATAACCGCGTCTGTCCTGCCGGAACTGTATCTCCTTACCACGCTGTCAACTACATCCGGTGAAGGTTCGCCTTCAACAGTTGTAATCTGGAACCGGATACCGGATTTTTTCAGTTCATCAAATAATCTTTCGGCTCTTTCTGATTTAAGAAAGGAACTCTTCCCGGAAATGATCAGCACCGAATCCCCGTATTTTTTGATAAGTCCGGGGAGCAGGCCTCTTTTACCTGTGCCGAAATAGATAAGAGGCAATCTTGAGAAATAGAACGATTTTACCATTTTGTCCTGTCATCTGGTTGAAGGATAATATGCTTTACACCCTGTCTTGGCTCAGCCATCATATCTTTTACAGTATCCCTCCACTTAAGATAATGGGGTGTATTCTTATGAGCTGCTGCCGCTTCTTCCGATTCGTAAGCTTCATAAAACATAAAACGGCACGGATCATCTGCCTGCTGGACAAAATCGAACCTCAGATTACCAGGTTCTCTGACCGATCCGATATGATTCTGCAGGGAAGCTTCAATAAAGTCCTGAACAGCTTCCGGTTTCACATGAACATATACACAGGTTACTATCATAGCAGACTTATTTATTAATTGAAAAATAATCATAAAAATAGTAATTAGATTGGCAAAATTCAATGGGGAAGTGTAAAGGATAATTTTGAAAATGTTTATGGAGGTGAGGTATGAGGTCTTGCAGGTCTTGCAGGTCTTGCAGGTCTTGCAGGTCTTGCAGGTCTTGCAGGTCTTGCAGGTCTTGCAGATCTTGCAGGTCTTGCAGGACTTGCATGACTTGCATGACTTGCATGACTTGCATGACTTAATTCTATCTTCCGGTTATGACAGATTTAAATAATTAACGTAATTTCGTTGAATAAGTTGATTTCGATGACATAATAATTGAGTCACAAATTTGGCAGCTATCAAATCAGGGATGTTGGAAAAATAAATTAAAATGAAAACACGGGTATTCTTATCGTTCCTTTTATCTGCAGTGCTATCTGTCAACGCTTTAACAGCTCAGAAAAAGAATTTAACGATAACAGGTTATGTAAGGGAAGCTGACAGTTCAGCTATTAAGGGTGCTATGATAATGATCGACAAGATCCTTTCAAGTGTAACAACTGATGAAAAAGGATTCTACCGGATAAAAGTTAAATCAGATGCTGTGATGATCACAGTCATAACCGGGAACAACAGGGCTAAATCTGACCTGATAAATGGCAGGACTTCAATTGATTTTATACTAGGTAATTCAAGTGATGGTCAGGGAATTATCAATATTGAGAATCCTGCTAATGAGACGGTTGACATTGGCATCACCAATGTGAATTCCAGAAGTTTGTCATCGACGATCAATACTCTGGATGTTTCAGGAGATGAGAATTCAACTTATCAGGATATTTACGACATGATCGCCGGCAGGGTTCCGGGTGTCGATGTCGCTGGTAAGAAAGTAAGAATAAGGGGTGTTAACAGCATAGTTTCGAATAATGATCCCCTCTTTGTGGTAAATGGAATTCCGCTCAATTCGATCGATCATATTCTTCCCCAGGATGTTGAATCAATAAGTATCCTTAAGGGTCCTTCAGCAACTATTTACGGCTCAAGAGGCGTTAATGGAGTGATAGTTATTAAACTAAAAAGTGAAGTTTCCTCAAAAAAGAGATAGATCATACTTATTTTACCGCGACTTTAAATGCTGCCGACAGAATTATCCGGAATAGTTTAGCTCCGGTTATGGTAAAAGAAGGTTCCTTATATCCTGATTCCCTGCATAATCAAGGGCGGTTTTATCTTTATTGTCCTTAAGATTAGGATCAGCACCTTTTTCAAGCAGTACTTTCACAACTTCTGCATTACCGTTTTGTGATGCCAGGATAAGGGCACTTGAACCATCGCTGCTTTTAAGGTTCAGTTTTGCACCGTTATCTGCCAGCAGTTTAACGATCTCCGGGTAGCCGTTCAAAGAAGCTACCATAAGGTCCGTAAACCTGGCTTTCCGCTTTTCATCAAAGGGGGAATCTTTCCTGACAGCCAGCTTTACTATTGCTATGTGACCACTTTTTGATGCCCGGATAAATGCTGTTGTCTTCTCCAGGTTAGCCATGGCAGCGGAATTGATCTTATTATCTTCAGAGAGTCTGATAGCTTCGAGATGCCCGTCCAATCCAATGGCAAGTGTAGCTTTCATATTATCTGAATTTGGCAAGTCCTGTTTTAATCCTTCGTAAAGTTTTATCCGGATAGTCTCAGCCAGCCTGTCCTCTGCAGTAATCGTCAGTGCATTTGTGCCGTCAGATTCTGCTGAATTTGGTGCGGCTCCCCTGGCAAGGAGAAGTCTTACTATATCAGTGTATCCATTCAGTGAGGCAAGGAAGAGAGCGCTTGAGCCATCATTGGAGACTTTATTTATGTCAGAACCACCATCTATCAGTAATCTGGCCACATCATAATTACCATATAATGAAGCCATCATAAGTGCAGTAGTTCCTTCCTTATTCTGAATGTTGGGATCAGCACCCTTACTGAGCAGAATCTTTGCCACATCATAAAACCCGTAGATAGATGCCTGCATAAGGGCTGTCGTACCGTTGCTCAGATCCTGAACGTTGACAAGGGCTCCCTTTTCAAGCAGCAGTTTAATAACATCCAGATACCCGTTTTCGGATGCCAGCAATAAAGATGAGTAACCATCAACCGTCTGAAGGTTTGGATTTGATCCTTTGTCAAGCAATAATTTTACTATATCGGCATACCCGTTTTGCGATGCGATCATCAACGCCGTGAAACCGTCGATGGACTGAAGGTCGAGGTTGAATCCTCTGTCGAGCAGTTTTTTCATTATTCTTGTACGTCCATTATATGCAGCGTACATGGGTGCAGTAACTCCGTCGATAGCCTGGAGGTCAGGATCGGCTCCTTTTCTGAGGAGTATCCTGCAAATCCTGTTAAAACCTCCTACTGATGCATGCATAAGTAGGCTCCTGTCATAAATATCAGTATAATTCACCTCATCAATATGCCTTGCCGATGCAGCTCCGTTTAAACGATCATTTATCCCCATAAAGTAGTACAACCTTTCTGCTTCAGAGGTCTTCTGTGCATTAAGACTGCCAAAAGTGATGAGGAGTGATAAAAAGATAAAGAATTTATGGTATACCGTTTTCATACATCCAAAAATTACTCTTAGCATTATTTATGTCAGATATTCAAACAAATAAAATTATGATTTGTTTACAAAATCCTGTATTAAACGCAACCATAAAGATAATAAAATTGTAAGATTCCCGGAAGTACCTTCATCACAAGATGATTTATAATTTCTTCATCTGACGGTTAATTACAATCTCTTTAACCCCTGCGAGGTAAAGAATTTCATTTGCAGAATTCCCTGCTACAATACCATATCGTCTACGACGAACTGGACGGCAATCTGTAAAATGATCCCTGAAAATCTTTCTTTTGAAATAAGTATCAAACTGACTAAATTTGATTAAATTGGAGATCGTGAAAACTTTTAAGAAAATGCAGATCCTGTTTTTCTGTTTAATCCCGGTCGGAGCTATACTGCTTGTTTTTTCAATTAAATCACTGAAAAAGACCTTCTCCGGAAATATCATACTGGAAATCCCTTTTAATCAGAAGTCAGCAGAACTGGTCATAGATAAACCGGGATATTATTCGATCTGGCATACGGGGACATCGTTCAGAAAAGCCCCTGTGGATGAATTCCGGCCTCAGATAACGGAAAGATCGACCGGATCAGAAATCAGACTTATACCGTCAATTTTCAGACCGAACGTAAGCGGTTTCAGGACAGCAAGGATGGAGCTTTTCCGGTTCCGGGCTCCGGCCGGGCGATATACTCTTGATCTTGTTGAAGGTTCGGGCATTTCAGGTCTCGAAAGCCGTATTATCGACCTTATACCAGCTCCTGAGGTTGACCACAGCAGGTATTTTATCCAGGTAAGAGAAAGCCAGCCAGGGATTTCAGTTGTGATCGGTATATTGTTGATAATTGTATCAGGATTTTGCTTGATAGGAGGACTTGTATTCGGCATCCTTGCCAGACAAATTTTCAATTCATAATCAGCCTATTCACTAAAGTTTGAAATATATCCCGTTTTAAAACAATCAAATGAAACATATCCTGTCCGAAGACGATAAGATCTTTCTGGAAGCGAGAATTGCTGAAACGGAAAAGAAGACCAGGGCACAGATTGTACTGGCTACTGCCGCAAGATGTGACAGCTATGCGGAAATCCCATGGAAAGCCTTTGCCTTTGGCGCTTCAACAGCTGCACTTATTGTCTTCCTTTTCGATCTGTTCTGCCCGGTATGGTATACCGGCACAATAACCCTTCTGTCAATAGTTGCAATACTTGCTGCCGGTATTGTTCCTGCTCTTCTGACTGTTATCAGCGAAAGATTTGCCCGAATATTCCTTTTACGGTCGAGAAAATATCAGGAAACACTCCAGTATGCTGAATCTTTATTTCTCTCCAGAGAGATCTTCGCAACTGAAGGCCGCCGGGGTATCTTAATTCTTATAAGCCGGTTCGAAAAACAGGTTGTAATACTCCCCGACACTGGTGTCAGAGATAGGCTAAGCCCGGATGTAATGAAAAACATCATTTCGAAAATGACACTCCCTCTGAGAAAGAAAGAGTTCAGAAAGGCCTTTGAGAACGGGCTTGACGAACTCCTGACCGTACTTGAACCTTCATTGCCGGGTACAGAAGAACGTAATGAATTATCAAATGAAATCATCGAGGAGTAATAGAATGAAAAGGATACGGATAACATTCCTGCTGATCTCATTCGTGGCAACTTTCAGAATTGCATCAGGTATTGATGTTCCATATCTGTCGGGAAGAGTGAATGATTATGCAAATACGTTTTCAGAAGAGACGCGCAAATCCCTCGCAGAAAAACTTAAAGAGCACGAAACAAAAACGACCGATCAGGTTGTCATCCTGACTGTCCCGTCGCTGGAAGGTGAAAGCATAGAAGATTTTGCCAACAGAGTTTTTAATGAATGGAAGCTCGGTCAGAAAGATAAGAACAACGGGATTCTTATCGTAGTCGTTCCTGATGAGAGACGCATGCGGATAGAAGTCGGTTATGGCCTTGAAGGCACGATGACAGATATCCTGGCCGGCCGTGTTATCCAGAATATAATTGCACCGAGGTTCAGGGAAGGTGATTTTGATGCAGGGATAACTGACGGGGCACTTGCAGTGATCGGAATCCTGGAGGGTAATGCCCCGGAGGGGGACGAAGAGACCAGAGAAGCCCTTAATGTGACTTCCGGCTCCGGCTTTAATGAGCTTGAAAATACCGACATGCCAATCACAATGCGTATCCTGCTGGGAGCATTCATATTTGGCATTATAGGGTTATTTACAGTAATAGGGATCCTCACACCAGGCGTCGGGTGGTTCCTCTATCTTTTCCTTATACCTTTCTGGGCCATGTTCCCCATTGTTGTTGTAGGCACAAAAGGTGCCCTGATACTTTTTATCACTTATATGGTCGTATATCCGGCAGCGAAACTTTATCTTAAGAATGCCCCCTGGTATAAGAAAGCTAAAGAGGATCTGAAAACCAAGGGGCAGGCAAAAATTGGTGGTTTCATGGTCACATCAGGAGGTTCAGGAGGTTCAGGAGGATCGTGGAGTTCCGGAGGAGGTTTTTCAGGGGGCGGCGGTTCTTCCGGTGGAGGTGGTGCATCGGGAGGATGGTGATTATTCACGCAGGAATAATGCACAATATTTCATTTATTTTCAAGTGAT